>CAVDTK010000129.1:0-6520 GCA_963611755.1 Oscillibacter sp. ER4 | reverse complement strand
GCATGCCCGGCTCCATGGCGCGGGTGGTGGGCATCCAGCAGCCCATGGGGCCGCCCAGCTGCTCCATGACCCAGAAGTTCTGGTTCTTCCAGCCGCGCACCATGTCCAGCGCGAAGGCGTTGGAGTAGACCTCGTCGGGGTCGTCGGGGATCTCGAGCGGCGGGTAGTTGTCGTAGGACGCCACGTCCATCGACTCGAACTCCTTGTAGAAGTCCTGCACATGCAGGCCAAAGCACGCGTTGGTGGTGATGACCGCGTCCGGGTCGTACGCGCGGATAAGGGCGGCCTGGAAGGCCACGTACTCGGCCGTGGTCTGCGAGCAGAAGCGCTCGTAGTCCAGCATGTAGGCGGGGTTGAACCAGTCGGACTTGTTCACCCACGCGGTGTTGAAGCACTCGATCTGCGACCAGTCCGAGTACTCGCCGCTCCACACCACGGTGCCCCAGTCGCGGTTGAGCTGCTCCAGGCTGCCGTGCTTGGCGCGGCAGTACTCCTGGAAGCGCTGGCGGCACGACGGGCAGGTGCAGTGGTTTGACTCGACCTCGTTGTCGATCTGCCACGCCAGGATCTCGGGGCGGCCGGCGTAGCGCTCGGCCATCTTGCGGATGATCTTCTCGGCGTAACCGCGAAAGACGGGGCTCGTCTGGCAGCGGTGGCCGCGGATGCCCAGGTGGGTGCGCTGGCCGTCGCGCTCGCACTGCACGGTCTCGGGGTGGGCCGTGTAGAGCCACAGGGGCGCGCAGTTGGTGGGCGTGCCCAGGATGACCTTCATGCCGTGGGCGGCGATAAGGTCGATGGCCTGGTCAAGCCACTCGAAGTCGTAGACGCCCTCGGAAGGCTCCATGCGGCTCCAGGCGAACTCGCCCACGCGCACGGCCGTGGTGCCCAGCTCGGCCATGGCGCGAACGTCGTCCTCCCACATGGAGGGGTCCCAGTGCTCGGGATAGTAATCGATAGCAATCTGAGTCATGCGAAGTAAATCCTTACCAATCGCGTTCACTTGAAACGGTGATGCCGTCGCTTGCCTTGGAGTCGCCCTCAAGCGAACGGAAGATAGGCATCGCGACCTGCGAGGCGGTGTAGACCGCCAGCGCAGGGGCAAAGAAGAGGCCCGCGTAGGTGAGAACCGGGGCGGTGAAGCCAAAGAGCAGCACCTGGACGCCCAGGATGCCCATCAGCAGCATGGTCTTGCCAAAGAAGCGGATGCAGATAAGGCGGGAGTTGCGCATCTGCTGGACCAGGCTGTTCTCGTAGCGGGCCTCGAGGGGAAAGACATAGACGAAGTGCATGAAGGCGAGAATCGCGACCAAGAAGGCCAGGATGAGAAACCCGACGGGGTTGTCCGGCAGCTTCTCGAAGAGCTGCCAGCTCATCCACACGCTGTAGCCGCAGGCCGCGAGAATCACGGTCGAGGCCACGCCGTGCTTGAGGTTTGCCGCCCACGCGCGCCAGAACGCGCGCGTGATGCCGGTGTCCTCGCGGTCCTCGCTCATCTTGAGGAGCACGGTGAAGGCGGCGGTGACGGAGGCCCCCGCCGTGACGACGGGCAAGCACCCCACCACAAGCCAGAAGTTGACGATCAGCAGGTTGGTCGCCTTGATCCCGGCCTGGATAAACGGCGAGTCCACCGTGAGCTTCATCTATGCCCTCCCCTCTCTCACAAACTTTGAATCCAACGTCAAGCCGCGAATAAACCGCAGCTAGACGGCTAGGCGGCGAGAAGATCCGCGCCTAGTTCTTCTCCTGCAGGCCAAAGCGGCGGGTAGCCTCGGACTTGCACCACTCGACGCAGTCGTCGTAGCCGTAGCCCGCGCAGGTGTCCTGCATGCTCTTGACCAGGCTCGCGAACTCGGCGTCGTCCTTGGCGTAGATCGCCTTCCAGGAACCTTCCTTGATGGTCTTGATGACCTGCTGCCAGGTGAGCTCGAGCTCGGAGCTGCGGGTGCCCTCGGCGAAGTTCGCGGCCGGGATGATGGCCAGGTCGGCGGTGTTGAGGTAGTTCCACTGGGAGTCCGCGCCGGTGACGTCGCGCCAGTCCTTCTCGGCGTCGTTGCGCGGGTCCACGATGTTGGTCTTCCAGGTGCCCTGGTAGAAGCAGTCGCCGGAGGCCTCTGGGTTCTTCGCGCCGTTGGCCCAGGAGGTGTTGTTGAGCTGGAAGGAGCCGTCGGCGTAGGTGCCGGACAGGGTGTACTTGGTGCCGGTCTTGGGCGAGGTCCACTCAACGCCGTCGAGCGAGGTGGTGGGATCCTCGAAGCAGGTCTTGCCCAGGTCGGTGAACTTGGTGTTGCCGTCGGAGTCGTACTCCCACATCAGGCCCTTGGGGCCGTAGAGGTTGGTGAGGGCGCCCTCGGGGGTGTAGAGCCAGTTGATGACCTGCATCACGCGGTCGGGGTCGGAGCACAGCTCGCCGATGGACCACACACGCTCCTGGCCCATGGTGGAGAGGCCCTGGACGATGAGCTTGGCGTCCTTGGGCACCAGCGGCAGCATGATCTTGCCGTCGGCGATGTGGTTGTCGTTGTTGTAGGCGGTGGCGCCGGCGAAGTCGAAGATGGACATCAAGACGTTGCCGTTGCGGACCTTGGAGATCATCTCGTCGTAGGTCTGGGTCATGGAGTCGGGGTCAACCAGGCCGTCGCGATAGAGCTTGTTGACGAACTTCAGGGCCTTCATGTACGGGCCGTCGTCGGAAAGGGCGTCGAGGAAGTCGCCGTTGCTGGAGTCGTACAGGCCGATGCCCAGCTCGTCGTAGCCGTAGTAGGCGGAAGCCAGGCCCTTAACGTACATGACCATGGTGCCGTCCCAGTCGGGCCAGATGGAAAGCGCGTAGGTGGGCTTGCCGTCGTCGCCGGACGGGCACGCCTCCTGCATCTTCTTCAGGACGTCCTCAAGGTCGTCCAGGGTCTTGACCTCGGGGTGGCCGATCTTCTGGTAGAGGTCCCAACGCACGCCCCAGTTGTAAATGAAGAGGTCGTGCTCGCCCTTCTCGTTGGTGACGTTGTTGCCGATGCCGTGGATCTTGCCGTCGGAGTTGAGCTCCTTGTTGGCGTCGATGGCCTTCTGGAAGTACTTCTTGAGGTCGGTGCCCTCGTTGTCGAGGGTCTTGTCCTCGTCCCAGTCGTAGAGCTTGCCCTGCTCGACGGCAGACTGGTACTCGGTGCCGTTCTTGCCCCAGATCACCAGGTCGCCCAGGTTGCCGTTCTCCATACGGGTCTGGTAGGCGCCGTCGGTGTCGGGGACGATGGTCATCGTGACGTTGAAGTAGTCCTTAAGAAGGGTCGCGGCCCAGCCGGTCTGGTCGCCGGACCAGTTGGCGGTCTGTGAGAAGACCGTGAGGGCCAGCTCCTCGGCGGGGACGTCGGAGCTGGAGTCGCTCGACTTGGTGTCGCTCGAGGTCGAGTTGGAGGAAGAGCAGCCAGCCAGGGCCAGCACCGGGGCCGCCATGCCAAAGAGCTTGGCGAAGCTCCTCCTGCTCATAACCTTGTCTGCGTTCATGGTGTTTCTCCTTTTGGATGTGTCGAAAAGTGATGGGAAGTGGATGGGTGCAGGCAATATGACCTGCGGTTTGTTTGAACACGCTGGCGAGAAGAGCCGGCATTCTCCCCGCCAGCGTTTGAAGCCCAAAAGATGGACCGGAGCCTAGCCCTTGACGGCGCCCAGCATGATGCCTTCCTCGAAGTAGCGCTGCATGAAGGGGTAGACGAGCATGATCGGGATGATCGTGACCATGCTGATGGTGTACTTGATGACCTTGGTGTTGAGCGTGGCCGAGACCGCGCCGCCGCCCGTGGTCATGGAAGCCGCCAGGTTGGAGGAGCTGTTGAGGTAGATCCACAGGCGGTGCTGCAGGGTGTAAAGCTGCGGCGAGTTGGACATGAGGATCAAGGAGTCCTGCAGCGAGTTCCAGTTGGCCACGGCGCCAAAGACGGCGATGGTGGCAAGGATCGGCTTGGAAAGCGGCAGGATGATCTTGGTGAACACCTGCATGACCGAGGCGCCGTCGATCGTGGCAGACTCCTCAAGCGAGGCTGGGATGGACTCGATGTAGGTCTTGACCAGGATGATGTTGTACGGCGAGATAAGCGCAGGCAGGATGTAGCCCCAGAAGTTGTCCGTGAGGCCCAGGCCCAGCATGTTGAGGTACCAAGGGATGGTGCCCGCGTTGAAGTACATGGTCACCACGAGGAAGCGGTACCAGAAGCTGCGGTGCCACATCTCGCGCTTGGTGGTGAGGTAGCCGGCGAAGGCCGACAGCACGACCATGAGCGAGGTGGCGATGATGGTGCGGGCCACGGTGACGACCACGGCGTTGCCAAAGTCGTTGACGTCTTTCAACGCGATGTAGTTGTCGAAGTGGATGCCCTCGGGAAGCAGCGTGATCTGGTTTGCCGAGACCAGGTTGTTGTCCGAGATCGTGTTGATGAACAGGTAATAGAACGGGAAGATGCACAGCAGGGTGAAGAGGGCGAAGACCGCGATGTTGATCACGTTGAAGGCCACGTCGCCCGGCGTCTGCTTGTACTGGATGCCGCCGTTGATGCGTTTTGCCATGGTGTTCCCCTCCCCTTAGATGATGCTCTCGCCGCGAAGCTTCTTGGAGGCGCCGTTGGCGGCAAACAGAAGCACGACGGAGACGACGGACTTGAACATGCCGATGGCCGTGGACATGGGGATCTGGCCGTTGCCGATACCCAGGTTGTAGACGTAGAGGTCAAGGACCTCAAGCGCGCCCGAGTTGGCGGCGTTGGAGAAGACCAGGTACTGCTCCATGCCGTTGGAAAGAACGTTGGCGATGCTCATCAGCAACAGGACGAAGAAGGTGGGCATGAGCTGCGGGATGGTGACGTGCCACATCTTCTGGAAGCGGCCCGCGCCGTCGACCTCGGCGGCCTCGTAGAGGCCCGGGTCGATGCCCGTGATCGAGCTGATGTAGATGATGGCCGACCAGCCGACGCCCTTCCACATGCCCCACAGCAGCATCTTGAGCCACATGTGCGAGCCGTCCATCAGGTAGTTGGTGTTGGCGGCGATGCCCATGATGTTGTTGAGGAAGTTGTTGATGAAGCCGTCGGTCGAGAAGATCGCGATGGCGATGGCGTAGACGATGGACCAGCCCAGGAAGTTAGGAACCGTGGTGAAGTTCTGGACAAAGCGGCGGAAGCGCTTGGACGGGACCTGCATGAGGAAGACGGCGAAAACCATCGGGATCCACGAGGTCAGGATGCCCAGGCCAGACATCGCCAGGGTGTTGGTCATGACGCGCACGACGTCGCCGCGGGTGGTGTCATTCTGGAACAGGATCGTGAACCACTTGAGGCCAACGAAGTTGTCGCTGGTGAGGTCGCCGCCCGCCGTGTAGTCGAAGAAGGCGTAGCGCCAGCCCCACAAGGGCAGGTAGCAGAAGATGAAGGCCAGGGCGATGATGGGGACAAACAGCAGGAACAGGTGGTACTTCTCCTGCATCTCCATCTTCTCCTCGACGGGCGCCGGGTCCTTCTTCTCGATGGCGAGAAGCGCGATCGCGCTGGCGACCAGCGCCAGGACCAGGACGACAAAGAACACGAAGGCGCCAGGGAAGACCGCCGGGACCTTCTCGGACGCGGCGGCGGCGATGGTGCCGTAGACGACGCCCACGCCCGCGAGGCCGGCCGCCATGACGGCGGCACCGATGAGCGGGAACTTGAGGCCGCGCGTGCGCATGCGCTTGTTGCCGTAGCTCATGCAGGCGCCCACGATGGCCACGATGACGCCCAGGATGATCACCCCGCACATCACCTGCAGCAACGTGAACGTGTCGTTGGTGATGGCGGTCTTCTTGAGAACGCGGTCAGGGATCTGGCTCACCAGCGCGCTGTGGTCCACGCAGGCCGTGAACAGCGACACGTTGCTCGAGATCGCCGACGTGACGCGCGCAGGGTTGAGGCCAGAGTAGAAAACCGAAGCGGCGGCCAGGATGGTGGCGACGCGCATCACGTGGTAGAGCACGTGGTCCTGCATCTCCTTGGGTTTGGCGGCCTTGGCGGTCGCGGCGGCCGTCGCTTTCTCGGAATTCTTCATGTTCACCCTCCTATCTGTGTTGCTCGAAACCAAAACTAGCCGACTGCCCGCCTGTTATTGCTGGTCTTTAGGCGGACGGCGCGCTGAGGCGCCTATTTGCCACTCCCCCTCTCACAAGCTCCTTACAGCGTGATGGCGACGGTGTGCTCGCCCGCGGTGGGGCGATCGATCACGCCGTCGCACGGCGTTCCGTCATAGGTGAAAACGGTCTTGTCGCTCACGCGGAACTCGCCGTCCGCGGAGTCGACGGTGACATGGATGTGGGCGTCGCCCAAGCCCAGGGTGTAGGCCAGGTGCTTCTGGCCGGGACGCAGGATGGGGTTGAAGGCGACCTTCTCGCGGCCCACGCCGGCGCCGGTGGTCTCGTAGGTGGCAAGGGTCAGCCACGAGGCGGTGCCGGAGAGCAGAGGCGCGATGTTCTCGCCGGTCTGGGAGTTGTTGTACTGGGTGCAGAAGCGCGGGT
>CAVDTK010000128.1:0-6533 GCA_963611755.1 Oscillibacter sp. ER4 | reverse complement strand
CCGGCCCGGAACTCCGCCTGCGGGCACAAACTCGCGTTTGTGTGGCATTTAAATCCGGGTGGCCGTGCAGCCAGAAAATCTCCAACCTGTCTACCCGCGCAAACGCCGGCGAGAAGTGCGGGGCTACTCGCCCCAGCCGAATTAAATACCACACAAACGCAACTTTCGTTTTTCGGGGGTCGCCCCTCAGCGGGGACGCACCGGATCTGGGCCATGTCGGTGGATTTCGGGCGAAGCCGCACCAAAATCGCCGCACGTCGGTGCCAAGAAGCTCACAAACGCACCGGTAAGCGGGCACGTCTGTGGAAACAGGCGCCCTCAAGCCTCAAACGCCACAAACACGGCCCGGTTCCGGTGCGTTTCCCGGTCTGCGGGCACCGACATGCCCCGATCCGGTGCGGCCTCCGGCTAATTCCACAGACATGCGGCCTTTTCGGTGCGGTGACTATATCGGAAGTCGTGGGGCACGACCTTGGAAATCCATCGCGTATTTCCAAGGTTAGCCAATTGCCCAGTGCGCAAGACCGCTATGAGAAACCAAAAGCGCCCCGCGGCCGGTGGGCGGCGGGGCGCTTGGCGGTTTGGGGTTGCGCGCGACGGGCGGCGAGAAGACCGGGCTTCTCGGCTAGTTGACGCCCTCGCAGGTTGGCTGGATGGCCTTCATGGCCTCGATCACGCTGGCGAACAGCTCGTCGAGCTCCATACCCATGAGCTCCGCGCCGTGGCGGATGACGTCGCGGTTGCAGCCGGCCGCGAAGTGCTTGTCCTTGAACTTCTTCTTGAGGCTCTTGACCTCGAAGTCCATGACCGACTTGGACGGACGCATGAGGCAGGCCGCCTGGATGAGGCCGGACAGCTCGTCGCACGCATACAGCACGCACTCCATCTTGGCCGAAGGCGCGGGCAGGTCGGGGTTGTTGTCGGAGTTGTGGGTCTGGATCGCGTGGATCAGCTCGGGGGTGCCGCCCGCCTCGGCCAGGATCTCGCCTGCCTTCACGGTGTGCTGGACCTCGTCCTGGAACTTCTCCCAGTCAAGGTCGTGGAGAAGGCCGACCTGGCCCCAGAACTCGACGTTATCCGCGTCGAACTTCTGTGCATAGTAGCGCATGAGGCCCTCGAGGGTCTGGCCGTGCGCGATGTGGAAGGGGTCCTCGTTGTACTGCTTGAGCAGGTCGAAGGCCGCGTCGCGGGTAAGGCCGCTCGACAGCTCGCGCGCCTGGGCGCCGCCGGCCGCCTGGTTGGAGGCGCCGTTCTCGGCGTCGTCTGCCAGGGCGTCGACCGAGGCGCTGATGCCGTCGGTGGTCTCGGGCAGCTGGCTGGCGATGTCGGCACGGGTGATGACCTCGGGCTTCATGGCCGGGAAGAGCAGGACGTCGCGGATGGCGGGCGCGTCGCAGAAGAGCATGACCATGCGGTCGATGCCGTAGCCGATGCCGCCCGCGGGAGGCATGCCGTACTCGAGGGCGCGCACGTAGTCGTAGTCGTAGCCCATGGCCTCGTCGTCGCCGAAGCCCTTGGCCGCGACCTGCTCGGCAAAGCGGCCGGCCTGGTCGACGGGGTCGTTGAGCTCGGAGAAGGCGTTGGCGTACTCGTGGCCGCAGATGACCAGCTCAAAGCGGTCGGTCAGGCGCGGGTCGTCGTCCTTGCGCTTGGAAAGGGGGCTGACCTCCTCGGGGTAGTCGCACACGAAGGTGGGGTTGACCAGGGTGGCCTCGCCCAGCTCATCGTAGAGCTCGAAGATCAGCTTGCCGGCGCCCCAGTTCTCCTGCCACTCGATCTCGTGCTTCTCGCAGATCTCGCGCAGGCGCTCGACGGGGGTGTCCATGTCCACGGGCTCGCCCACGACCTCCGAGGCGATCTCGGCCAGAGGGCGAGAAGCCCAGGTGCCGGACATGTCGACGGTCTGGCCCTGGTAGGTGATGACCTCGTGGCCCTCCTCGCAGCCGCAGACCTCGCGCGCGATGGCCTTGAACAGGCCCTCGGTGAGCTGCTTCATGCCGTCGAGGTCGGAGTAGGCGCAGTAGGCCTCCATCGAGGTGAACTCGGGGTTGTGGGTGAGGTCCATGCCTTCGTTGCGGAACTGACGGCCGATCTCGAAGACGCGCTCAAGGCCGCCCACGATGCAGCGCTTGAGCGGCAGCTCGGTGGCGATGCGCAGGTAGAAGTCGCGGTCGAGCGCGTTGAAGTGGGTCACGAAGGGCTTGGCGTTGGCGCCGCCGAGAATGGCGTGCATCATGGGGGTCTCGACCTCCATGTAGCCGTCGGCCTCCATGTAGCGGCGGATCAGGCTGATGATCTGGCTGCGGCGGCGGAACGTCTCGCGGACCTCGGGGTTCATGATGAGGTCGACGTAGCGCTGGCGGTAGCGGACCTCGCGGTCGGTGAGGCCGTGGAACTTCTCGGGCAAGGGACGCAGCGACTTGGAGAGGATCTCCAGGTGGGTGGGGGCAAGCGAGAGCTGGCCGCGCTTGGTGCGGATGACCGCGCCGGTGGCGCCCACGATGTCGCCCAGGTCAAGCTGGCCCATGAGCGCCCAGTCCTCTTCGGGCAGGTCGTTCACGCGGCAGAAGAGCTGGATCGAGCCCGAGCAGTCCTCGAGCACGATGAAGGCGATCTTGCCCTGCTTGCGGAAGGCGCGGATGCGGCCGGTCAGGGAATAGACGTCCTCGGTCACGCCGCCGTCCTCGAGATCTGCGTAGCGCTCCTCGAGCTCGGCCGCGTGGGCGGTCACCGTGGAGTGGATGGGATACGGCTTCACGCCGGCGTCGATAAGGGCCTGACGGCGGTTCCTGCGCTGGGCGCGCTCGTCGTTGATGGAGGGGGCGGCGCTGTTCTGGTCTGCCATGACCTGTCCTTTCATAAAAGCGCCCCGCAGCTGCGCTTATGCAGTCGCGGGGCGTTCGCTTTCAAGTTCTTGCGGTTTCGCAGCTACTACGATTAGCGGGTGATCCCCAGGATCGTGTAGGAGCGAGACTTGCCAGAAGGAGCGACGACCTCGACCTCGTCGCCTTTCTTGTGGCCGATAAGGGCCTGGCCCACGGGGGACTCGTTGGAGATCTTGTGCTCGAGCGAGTTGGTCTCGGTGGTGCCGACGATGGTGAACTTGGTGACCTTGCCGGCCTTGTCCTCGAGCTCGACCGTGGTGCCGATGGAGACGGCCAGGTCGCTGGAGCTGCCGGACTCGACGACCTTGGCGGTCGCGAGGATCTGGCGGATCTCGTTGATGCGGGACTCGTTGTGCGACTGCTCCTCCTTGGCGGCGTCGTACTCGGAGTTCTCGGAAAGGTCGCCGAAGCCGCGGGCCTCTTTGATGCGCTCGACGATCTCGTCGTGCTTCTCGCCCTCGCGGTAGGCAAGCTCCTCGACGAGCTTCTGGCGGCCTTCGGGGGTCAGGACAATGTTCTTGGAATCTGCCATGGTCAGCTCTCTACTTGAAGCGTTTGGTGATCAAAAACTGCGAAGGTGCGCAGAATGTGCGCTACTCGCCGAGCTTGTGTCCGCACTTGCTGCAGAAGCCGGCGCCGGCGGGGTTCTTGGCGCCGCACTCGCCGCAGAACTGGGCGTCGTCGGAGGCGCTGTCGTCGGCATCGGCGTCGTCGTCATCGGCGACGACCTCGACGGCCTCGTCGTCGTCATCGGCGGACTTGGACTTCTTCTCGTCCTTCTTGTCGTCGTCGCCCTCCATGCCCTCGCGGACGTTCTTGACGGTCTTGCCCAGGGCAGAGCCGATCTTGGGGAGGTTCTTGGGTCCGAAGATGACCAGGACGACGACCAGGATGACGATAAGCTCCATGGGGCCCATGCCGAGAATCATGCGAAACTCCTTTGTTTGGCTCGACGTGCGTCGAGGGTATACGCAAACGTATGGGATAGTATAACCAACGATTTTGCCGGGGCGCGGCCCGATTGGCAAAAACGCAATCTCATATAATACCGCAACATCCTAACGAGACATACGGAGGTCCTTTGTGGATTTGAAGACCCTGTTTTGGTGGGGCGTTGGCATCACGGTCGTGCTCACGGTGATCGTGGCGATGCTGCCGTGGCTGCTGCGCCGGCGCGGCGTCACGATGTGCCGCACGATGTTCGGCCTCACGTTGATCTTCGACTCCCAGAACGCCGACGGCACGCCGGTGCGGCTGATCAACGTCAACGGGACCTTCCAGTCCGTCTGCTATGTGCCCTCTAACCTGCGCTTTGAGCTTGCGTGCGAGTACCACCGCGAGATCGCGGCGCGCATCGAGCGGCTGGCGGCGGCAAAGGAGGCCGCGGGCAAGAGGCCGGCGCGCGTGCTGGTCATGGGCGGCGGGGGCTTCTCGCTGCCTAAGTACCTGGCGGCGTATGTGCCGGCGGCCCAGGTAGACGTGGTGGAGATCGACCCGGCGATGGTCAAGATCGCGCGCGAGCAGTTCTTCTTGGACGAGTGCCTTGAGAAGACCGGCGCCGAGAAGGACGGCCGCATGAACATCATCGTGGGCGACGCGTGGGCGCAGCTCAAAGGCGCAGCCGAGCCCTACGACGTTATCGTGAACGAGGTCTTTGGCGGAAAGCGGCCCTTAGGCCCCATGGAGACCGACGAGGGCGCCCGCGTCGTGCGCGAGCACCTGCGCGACGGCGGCGTCTACCTGGCCGACGTCCGCTGCGCCGTCGAGGGACGAAAGAGCGCGCCGCTGCAGGAGGTCAAAGCCGCGTTTGGCCAGGTCTTCTCGCATACCGAGGTCGTGCCCGAGTGGCCCGACGAGCCCGAGAAGCCCGGCAACAACGTCTTCGCGGCCTGGTAGCGGGGGGGGCGGTAGCGGGCCGATAGCGCACCGCTCGCAAACCCCTGGGGCCACGACGCGGCGAGAAGCGCTACGCTTGCCTCACCGGCATCCTCGACGGAAGGAGAACCATGGGCGACGAGTCTTCATCCAAGCAGCTCCGGGACAAATTCCGCGACCCGCTTTGGTGGCTGTTCATGCTGCCCGGCTGGGGCATCGTCGTCATCGCCATGAGCGCGGTCTTTGGCGTGATCAACAGCTCCCAGGAGCCCTTCTCCACGATCGAGAACGCATGCTTTTTCCTGATCTTCCTGGCATCTGTGCTCGAGGGCATTCGCGGGACCGACGCAGGCTCTATGAAGCCGCTGTCCACGAAGGCGCGTATTGGCTGGATCGCCTTTGGCGTCATTGGCCTGGGGCTTTTCTCCGTGTTCCTGTTCTTCCCCGGACTGCTCAGCTAGCCCAAGGTCGAATGCTGCCGAACACGTTCACATACATCGCGCCCTGAACCTCGGCCCCGTTGCATGTGCGAGAATATCCCCACTGCGCGGCGCGCGGCTGAGGGGCCGCGAGCTGCGCCTTCCCTAAGCGAGAGGAACCGCGCATGCAACCTTCGAAGGTTTACTACTGCGACCTGCACACCCACCTGGGCGACGGCCTGCCCACCAAGCTCAGGCGCCTGATCGAGAAGGCCGGAATGGGCCAGATCGACTTTGACAACAAGTTCGTCGCCATCAAGATGCACCTGGGCGAGCCGGGCAACCTCAGCTACCTGCGCCCCAATTACGCCCGCGTGGTCGTTGACGCGGTGCGCGAGCTGGGCGGCAAGCCCTTCATCACCGACTGCAACACCCTCTACGTGGGCGGGCGCAAGAACGCCCTCGACCACCTGGACAGCGCTTACGCCAACGGCTTCAACCCCTTCCAGACCGGCTGCCACACCATCATCGCCGACGGTCTTAAGGGAAACGACGAGGTAGACGTACCCGTCGCGGGCGGAGAGTACGTGCAGAGCGCGAAGATCGGCCGCGCCCTCATGGACGCCGACGTCGTGATCAGCCTCACCCACTTCAAGGGCCATGAGCAGGCCGGATTTGGCGGCGCCCTCAAGAACCTGGGCATGGGCGGCGGCTCGCGCGCGGGCAAGATGGAGCAGCACGCCGCCGGCAAGCCCAGCGTGGCCGCCAAGCGCTGCATCGGCTGCCGCCAGTGCGAGAAGATCTGCGCGCACGGGGCCTTCTCGTTTGGCGAGACGCGCGAGATCGAGCTTGCGAGCGGCAAGAAACGCCAGGTCAACGTGGCCGCCATCGACCACGACCGCTGCGTGGGCTGCGGCCGCTGCATCGCCGTGTGCAACCAAGACGCGATCCGGCCCGACTACGACCAGGCCGTCGAGGTCCTTAACTACAAGATCGCCGAGTACACCAAGGCCGTGGTTGACGGCAGGCCCAGCTTCCACATCAGCCTGGCCATCGACGTCTCTCCCAACTGCGACTGCCATGACGAGAACGACGTGCCCGTGGTGGGCGACATCGGCTTCTTTGCCAGCTTCGACCCCGTGGCCCTTGACCAGGCCTGCGTTGACGCGGTGAACGCCGCCGCCGGCAACCCCGACTCCGAGTACGGCCGCATGCGCGCCCGGCTTGAGAGCGAGGGTGACCTGGACGAGGAGCACGCCCGCGACAAGTTCTACGTCACGCACCCCGACACCAACTGGCAAAGCTGCCTGTCGCACGCCGAGAAGATCGGCCTGGGCACCCGCGCCTACGAGCT
>CAVDTK010000127.1:0-6649 GCA_963611755.1 Oscillibacter sp. ER4 | reverse complement strand
ACCATGAAGCCCTTGACCATGCGGCGCACGAGGTCGTTGCGGCTGCAGCTCTCGAGCACCTCGTTCACGATGCGCGGCTGCTCGAGCGGCCGCTTGCCCGAGTTGTCGTGATTGCAGTCCACGACCACGCTGGGGTTGGCGAAGTCGGCCTCGAGGTAGCGGCCGGCCAGGCGCTCCAGGTGCTCGTAGTGGTAGTTGGGGTAGGTGCGCCCGTCAAGGCCGATGTAGCCGCGCAGCACGGCGTGGGCCAGCGGGTTGCCGTCGCACTCGACCTCCCAGCCGCGGTAGATGAAGCTCTGGCGCGCCTGCGCGGCGTAGATGGAGTTCAGCATGACCGACGTCGAGCCCGCCGTGGGGTTCTTCATGCCCACCGGCACGCTGATGCCGGCCGCGACCAGGCGGTGCTCCTGGTTCTCGACCGAGCGCGCGCCCACCGCCACGTACGACAGAAGGTCAACCAGGTACTGGTAGTTGGTGGGATAGAGCATCTCGTCGGCGGTGAAGAAGCCCGTCTCCTCGATCACGCGAAGGTGCATGCGACGCACGGCCTTGACGCCTTCGAGCAGGTCGGCCGGGGCCTCGGGGTCGGGGTTGTGGAGCAGGCCCTTGTAGCCCGTGCCCTTGGTGCGGGGCTTGTTGGTGTAGACGCGCGGGACGATGATGAGCTTGTCCTTGACCCTCTCGGCCACGCCGGCCAGGCGGTTCATGTAGTCGAGCACCGAGTCCTCGCGGTCGGCCGAGCAGGGCCCGATGATGAGCAGGCGGCGCGGGTCTTCTCCCCGCATGACGGCCGCCACCTCGGCGTCGAACGCGGCCTTTTTCTGCGCGAGCTCGGCCGAGAGGGGCATCTCGTCGCGGACCTCCTTGGCCATGGGCAGGTGACGCTTGAAGTTCATGGACATATGGGTAACTCCTATGGTTCTTTGGGTCGAAGTGCACGAACTTCGATTATCCAGCGTGCCGGGCGCCAAAGCAACGCAGAAGGCTAACATTAGCCGGGATATGTAACATACGTCGATTGGACCCATGATGCCTTGCACCACCATCTTGGTTGGAAAGAAAGCCAGCTACGACGGCTCGACCATCATCGCGAGAAACGAGGACTGCCCCTCCGGCGAGTTCTGCGAGAAGCGCATGGACGTGGCCAATGCCGCCGGAAAGACAAGCTACAAGTCCGTGATCTCGCACCTTGAGGTCACCCTGCCCGAGGGCGGCGGCCGCTACACCTGCATGCCCAACGCCGACCTCAAAGAGGGCCTGTGGGAGGCCGCCGGCGTGAACGAGCGCAACGTGGCCATGACGGCGACCGAGACCCTAACCTTGAACGAGCGCGTGCTGGCGGCCGACCCCCTGGTGGCGTACAAGCCCGCCGTAGGCGCGCCCGACGAGGAGGGCTACGAGCCCGAGGTCGCGGGTGGTATCGGCGAGGAGGACATGGTGACCCTCGTGTTGCCCTACGCCGCGAGCGCCCGCGACGGGGTCCTGCGTCTGGGCGAGCTTCTCGCCACCTACGGAACCTACGAGATCAACGGCATCGCCTTCTCGGACGTCGACGAGATCTGGTGGCTGGAGACCGTGGGCGGCCACCACTGGATCGCCCGCCGCGTACCCGACGACTGCTACGTCACCATGCCCAACCAGCTGGGGATCGACTCGTTTGACCTGGACGACGCTCTGGGCGAGGGCCGCGAGCACCTGTGCAGCCCCGATCTGCGTGAATGGATCGAGAAGAACCACCTGGACCTGAGCCTTGACGGGCGGCTGAACCCGCGCGACGCCTTTGGCACCCACTCGGACTCCGACCACGTGTACAACACGCCGCGCGCCTGGGATATCCAGCGCTTCTTGAACCCGTCGGCCGGCCCCTGGGAGACGGCGGCCGCGCACGAGGAGTTTGGGCCTGAATCCGACCGCCTGCCGTGGGCGCGCGTGCCCGAGCGCAAGGTCACTGTGGAAGACGTCAAGTACGCGCTTTCCCTGCACTACCAGGGCACGGTTTATGACCCGTATGGGCACATCGGCACGCCGGCGACCCGCGGCCTTTACCGCCCCATCGGCATCAACCGCAACTGTCAGCTGGCCGTGTTGCAGATCCGCCCCTACGCCGACGAGGCGCACCGCGCGCTGCAGTGGATCGCGCTGGGGAGCAACGCCTTCAACGCGCTGGTGCCCTTCTACACGCAGGTCGACGACGTGCCCGCTTACGTGAAGAACACGCCCAAGGTGCCCACGACCGACAGCTTCTACTGGGCGAATCGCCTGGTGGCGGCCATGGCAGACGCCAGCTACGGCAGCTGCCTGCCCCACGTCGAGCGCTACCAGGAGAAGCTGCAGGCGCAGACGCTGGGCCTGGTCCTTGGCTGCGACGACGCCTGCGGCGACCCCGCGGAGACCAACCAGAAGATCGCCGACGCAGCCCGCAAGGAGACCGACGAGCTTCTCGGCCACGTGCTCTTTGAGCGCAGCCGCGAGATGAGGAACGGATTCTCGAGGTCGGACAACTAGGGGCAGCCGGGCGGTGCGCGGCAGTCGGAAACCGTCCCTCACCCGGGCGCGCTCAAAATCAGGCCCTTATTGGTAGGTTGAGGCGAAGGGGCGCTCAAAAAACGTGCCATGTTGGTAGGTTTTCTCGCCTCGGAAGCCTTATCACCAGGGGGCACAAAATCAAAACCGCAGGAACGAGGGGTTGCGACAAAACGCGGCCCCTCGTTTTTGTGCCTCCAAACACCAATATGCCGTGTTTTTTGAGCGCCGCTTGGCGAGGGCCTTGGCAACCGCAGCCCGCGACCCGATACAATGGCGAAAAAGAGGCCCAGACACCGGGAGGGAACATGTCAGCCACCGTCGCCAAGCAGCCGCGCCGCTACACCGTGGGCGAGGAGATCGCCAACTCCGTCTCGCACGGCGTGGGGGCGCTGCTCTCCATCGCCGCGCTGGTGCTGCTCATCGTGCGCGCGGTGAGCCACGGCGGGGGCACTCACCTCTTGGCCGCGCTCCTCATGGGCATCGGCCTTTTGGTCGAGTACCTGTTCTCGACCCTTTACCACGCCATCGCGCCCGACAAGGCCAAGCGGGTCTTCCGCGTGCTCGACCACTGCGGCATCTATCTCTTGATCGCGGGCAGCTACGCGCCGTTTGCGCTGGTAGCCCTTGCCGACTACGGCGGGATCCGCCTGGCCGCCATCGTATGGGGCATAGCGCTTGCCGGCATCGTGGCCGAGTGCTTCTTGCGCGAGCGCCAGCCCAAGTGGCTCACGGCCCTCATTTACGTGATCTTGGGCTGGCTCGTGATCTTTCGCGTGGGGACCCTCTACGCCGTGCTTCCCGCCGCCGCTTTCTGGCTTTTAGTCGCAGGGGGCATCTCCTACACGGTCGGCGCCCTCTTCTACATTCCCAAGCACGTCCCCTACCTGCACTTTGTTTTCCATCTCTTCACGCTGGCGGGCAGCGTCTGCATCACGCTCTCGGCCCTGATCTTCGTGATCTAGGCGCCGAGAAAAGTCGCGCCCCAGACTGTTACAAAGCAGAGACCCCCCTTTGCGCTTCTCGTATGAAGTTTCGTACTATATGGCAGTTGAGCCTTACGAAAACCTTAACGAGGAGCGCATATGCTTGATGAGGCAACGTTGAAGAGCCAGGCCGACGCCTTTGTCGACGAGGTCTGGGAAGCCATCGTCAAAGACATCGACACGCTGGTGCAGATCGAGTCCGTGGAGGACCTGGCGGCCGCAGAGCCCGGCAAGCCGTGGGGCCCTGCCGCCAACGAGGCCCTGGTCGCGGCCGAGAACATCGCCCGTCGCATGGGCTTTGACGTCTGCGACCTGGACGGCTACATGGGATTTGCCGAGGTAGCCGGCGAAAAGGACACCTACATCGCCACCATCGCCCACACCGACATCGTGCCGCTGGGCCTGGGCTGGAACTTCGACCCCCTGAAGGTCACGCGCAAGGAGGGCTACCTCATCGGCCGCGGCGTGCTGGACGACAAGGGCCCCTTCGTGGTCTCGCTCTACGCCGCCGAGTTCTTCCGCCGCCAGGTCGCCGCGACCGGCAAGAAGCTCCCCTACACCCTGCGCTGCCTCATCGGCAACAACGAGGAGACCGGGATGGGCGACCTGCCGTACTACCTGGAGCGCTACCCCGAGCCGGCCTTCTGCTTCTCGCCTGACGCCGACTTCCCCGTGATCTGCGGCGAGAAGGGCATCTTTGGCGGCCAGTTCACCTCTATCCGCCCGGTCTCCGGCTCGGTCATCGTCGAGCTTGACGGCGGCACGGTGAGAAACGCGATCCCGGGCCTGGCCAGCGCCCTGGTCCGCGCCGACATCGCCAGCCTTCCCGCGGCCGAGAACATCACGGCCGAGCCCGCCGGCGAGGGCCTGGTGCGCGTGAGCGCCCACGGCAAGGGCGGCCACGCCTCGATGCCCGCCGGCACCGTGAACGCCATCGGTCTTCTCGCCCGCTACCTCTTGGATTGCAAGATCTGCACCATCGAGGAGGAGGACTTCCTGCGCCTGCAGGTCCTGCTTACCGAGGACGACTACGGCAAGGCCTCCGGCATCGCGGCCACCGACGACAAGTTTGGCGACCTGACCTGCATCGCCGGCACCGTGCGCACCGTGGGCGACCACTTTGTGCAGTCGATCGACTCGCGCTACCCCACCACCACGACCGGCGAGGCCATCACGGCCCGCATGTCCGAGGTGGCGGCCAAGCACGAGTGCGACTTTGCCTGCACGAGCGACAACGCGCCGTTCTACATCGACCCCGAGTCGGCCGAGATCAAGACGCTGCTTGACACCTACGGCGAGTACACCGGCCAAGACGCCAAGGCGTTTTGCATCGGCGGCGGCACGTACGCGCGCCACTTCAAGCGCGCCGTGGCCTTTGGCCCGCACGTCGAGCACGCCGACGAGCCGGCCTGGGTTGGCATGGAGCACGGTCCCGACGAGGCCATCCCCGAGGAGGACCTCAAGCGCGCGCTCAAGATCTACATCGTGGCGATCGCTCGCCTGATGGAGCTGGATCTGACGCAGGGGTAGGCCAGGGCAGGACGACGCCCACGCGTTTACCTGCGGTTTATTGATAGTTGATAGCCAAACAAGAACCGGGCTTCTCGCCATGTCGACGGCAAGAAGCCCGGTTTTCTTGTGCGCGGCGCGAAAGGCTCGGCGCGGCGCCAAGCCCGGCGATTAACGGGCGGCGTCCTTGAGCGCCTGCTCGGTGCCCTCCCAGTTGGCCTTGTCGACGCTCCACCACCAGTCGTCGCAGGGGTCGCAGTGGTGCGTGTTGAGGTAAAGGTAGGTCGGGCGGTGGCACTTGGGGCAGGGCCAGTAGATGATGCGGCCGCCATCCTGGATCTCGCCGATCGTGCGGCCAAGGCCGTTCTTGATCTTGGTGCCGGACGCGCTGGGCGCGAAGTCGCACCCCTGGCCGCCGCTTACCTCGTCGAGCTTCTCGTCAGGAACGACGCTGTTGTTCTCATCTGCCATGACGGGCCCCTTTCTTCTTGGACTGCGAGAAACCCATAGTAGCACGCAACCGCGACGCGGCTTTGGCCCGCGACGCGGCCGCAGCCCGCGGCGCGCCCGCAGCCCGCGCCCCGCCCTTGCCCCGCGGGCCAAAGGCGCTAGACTGGTCTTCATGCCCGCAACCTACAGACATATCGCCCACGGCTTCGACCCGGTCTTCGACGGGTGCTCGCGCATCCTGATTCTGGGGTCGTTCCCGTCGGTCTTGAGCCGCGCCAACGAGTTCTACTACGGAAACCCGCAGAACCGCTTTTGGCGCGTTCTCGCCTCCTACCTGGGCATAGACGCCCCGCAAACCATCGACGAGAAACGCCGGATGCTGCTTGAGCACGGGATCGCCCTGTGGGACGTCATCGCCGAGTGCGACATCAAGGGCTCAAGCGACGCCAGCATCAAGAACGTGCGCGCCAACGACGTGGCCGGGCTTCTCGCCGACTCCGACGTGCGCGCCGTCATCTGCAACGGGGCCTGCGCGGGACGGCTTTACCACAAGTACCTGGAGTACGCCTGCGGCCTAGAGGCCCGCGTCCTTCCCTCGACCAGCCCGGCCAACGCGGCCTGGAACGTGGAACGCCTAACAAACGCCTGGTCAGAGGCCCTTGACGCAGCGAGAAACGCGCCCGCCGCCCCTGCCCTGCCGCGCCGCGCGGCGCCCGCCGCCACCGACTTTGGGACGCACCGCTCGATGCAGGGCAACAAGGGCCGCGACACCAAGCCGGAGCTGCTGGTAAGGCGCCGTCTACGCGAGGCCGGGCTTATCGGCTACCGCCTGCAGTGGCCGGTGGCGGGCCGCCCCGACATCGCCTGGCCGGGCAAGAAGGTGGCCCTCTTTATCAACGGTTGCTTCTGGCACCGGTGCCCCCGCTGCAACCCCTCGACGCCCAAGAAGAACACCGAGTACTGGGACGCCAAGTTCGCCCGTAACCAGGAGCGCGACCGCCAAAACGTCGCGGTGCTGGAGAAGGACGGCTGGACCGTGCACGTCATCTGGGAGTGCCAGCTCAAGCGCACCGCGGTCGACGAGACCTTCGCGGACCTCCTGCCGCAGCTGGCGGCAGAGCTGGGGCGATCTATCTAGCCACGTGCTTCAACAGCGCACAGACGATCTGCTTCTCTTGCAG
>CAVDTK010000126.1:0-6771 GCA_963611755.1 Oscillibacter sp. ER4 | reverse complement strand
CGCCGCCGACAGCGCGGGCGTCTCTTGCGAGAAGACCGGCAGGCAGTTCTCGTTGGCGTAGTCAATGAGGGCCTGGTTGTTGGCAGTGCCGTAGATCTCGCGGTCGCGCTTGAAGCCTTCCTGGCCCTGGCCCAGCGCGTAGCTCAGGCCCTTCTCCTCGATCGTGGTCACGCTGTCGGGCACGCGCACCGTGCAGGTGCCGGCCACGTGCCCAAAGGCCAGGGACCCGATGGTCGTCACGCCGTCGGGGATGGTCACGCAGCCGTCCTTCACGGCGGACGAGAAGACCATGACGAGCTTAGAACCGCCGTCGGCAAAGAGCATGCCGTCCTTGACAGAGAACGCGCCGCCTTCGGCCACAGAGACGCTGGTCAGGGCAGTGTCGTAGGTGAAAGCCGTGGGGTCGAGCGAGGTCACGCTCGCGGGCAGGCACAAGTCCGAGAACTCGGCGCACGAGTCGAAGGCCGAGGCCTCGATGGCCTCAAGCCCCTCGTGCAGGGTGACGTTCTTAAGGCTCGCGCAGCTCGCGAGGGCATATTCGCCGATGGCCTTGACACTTGCGGGCACATCGAGCGTCGCGATGGACGAGCCCATGAACAGCTTGTCGGGCAGCTCGGAAAGGCCCGCGGGCAGGGTCACCGCGCTTACGGCGCACCTGGAGAAGGCCCCCTCGCCCACCTCGGCCACGTGGTCACCCACGGTGATCTTGGACAAGCCGTTCACGCCCGAGAAAGCCCAGGCAGCGACGCTAGTGACCTGCTCAGGCACTGCAAAGCTCTTGTCGGCGGTGGTGTAGCCGGCAGGCACGCAGAGAAGTTCCGCGCCGTCCTTGCTGTAGACCACGCCGCCCTCGCTTTTGTACGCGGCGTTGTCCGCGGCCACGTTCACGGCCACCATAGACGGCGCCGTCTGCGCAAAGGCCCCGTCGGCCAGATCGGTCAAAGTCGCAGGCAGATCGATCGATAGCGAGAAGCCCTCGTCGCGCGAGAAGGCGCCGAAGAAGGCGTTCCGGCCGATGCTCTGGACAACCGGCATCGAGATCGTCGTGGCCTGCTGCTGATAGGAGAAGGCCTCGGCCTCGATCGTCTTCGCGCTGGTAAGGTTGAGGGCCGGCAAAACACCGTTGGCGCAGGCGAAAGAGCGGTAGCCAAAGGTCTCGATGTGCGAAAGATCGCAGGTAGAGAGCTTGTCGCAACACTCGAAGGCGCGGCGCTCGACGATCTTCACGCTCGCAGGTATCTCGACCGAGACGAGCGAGCGGCACCACTTGAAGGTGCGCTCGGGCACGGACGCCACGCCCGCGCCGATGGTGACCTTCTCGAGGTTGTAGCTGTAGGCGAAGCTCGCCTGGCCCCACTCCTGCACGGTGCCGGGGATGCTCGCCGAGGTCATGTTCTGGCAGCCGAAAAAGGCATAGTCGCCGATGGAGACGAGGCCGGCCGGCAGGTCGATCTTGGTCAACGAACCGCAGGTATAGAACGCGCTCTTGCCGATGGTCTTGAGGGTCGAGGGCAGGCTCACGCTGGTGAGCGACGTGCAGTCGTTGAACGCGTAGTCGCCGATCGAGGTCACTCCCTCGGGCACCACGACCTCGGTCACCGTGTGGTTGCGGCTGAAGGCCCCCTCGGCGATGCCCGTGACGGGGAGAAGCCCCAGGGTCGAGGGGATCTCGACCTTGCCGCCCGCGCCCGTGTAGCCCGTGATCACGGCCTCGCCCAGGACGTCCTTGTAGGTGAACTCGGCGCCCACGGCCTGGGCGACCGCGGCGGCATCGACCCCCGACGCCTCGGCCGCGACGGCCACGGCGGGCACGGTGCCCAAGCCGGCCGCCACCGCCGCCAGGGCGACGGAGGCGGTGACGACGCTACGGGCAAAGGTCTTCTCGGCAAAGCTTCGTGCAGGCACGGCGAGGCTCCTTACGGTCACGTGAAAAGTAAGGCTCCATTATCGCCCAAGCCGACCTGCGGGCGAGCGTGACCTAGCGAGAAACCCCGGCCCGCTTGAGAAGGGCCGCCACGAGGGCCACAAGGCCAGCTGCCGCCCCGGCGACATAACCCGTCGAGACGTCGCCGGTCGAGGGCGTGGAACCCTTACCGGACTTGGGCTTGGCCTTGGTCCCGGTCTCGCCGGCCTGGTTGGCACCGGATCCCTGATCGGTATTGCCGCCCTGGTCAGCGCCGTCCTCGCCGGGCTGCGGTGTGGGATCGGGCGTAGGCTCGGGGTCCGGCGTGGGCGTCGGGTCATCGTCGTCGACCACCGGCACGAGCTTCAAGAAGCGCTGCGGCGCCGTTCCCACCACCTGGTCGGGCTCGAAGCCGTAGCTGTCCGCATAGCGCACGCCGGCGTCCAGTACGTAGAACCTGGTGCCGGGCGCGAAGGTGACCTCCTGCTCGTCCACCACGACCGAGGCCCCGCCCAGGCAGGCGCCCTGCGTCGAGTCCTTGGGCAGGTAGATCTCGAGCATGATCTTCTCGGCCGTCACCTTGCGGAAGCGGTCGGCCACGCCGGGGAGAAGCGACGTGCTCAAGACGGGCTTCACCGTGATCTCTTTGCCCGCCATCGCGGCGACGTCGGCCACGTCGACCCCGGATCCCTCGATGAACTCGGCGTCCTCCAGGCCGCTGTAGACCACCACGTTCTCGTGAATCTTGAATTGCCCCAGCTCGGAGGCTGCGTTTTGCCCCACGCCCTCGAACTCGCCGTACTCGCCCTCGCCGTACTGCTCGTCGGCCATGGCCTTGAAGCCCAACGGCTCCAGGAAGGCGTTCACGCCGGAGTAGTTCTCGGAGCTGTAGAGGTAGATGCCGGAAAGCTCGGAAGAAGACGAGGTCAGCGGCTTGTTGTACTCCGCGTCGGCGGCAAACCAGCTCGTGGCGTCTGTGGAGCTGGTCACGCGCGCATAGCCCGCGTAGGGGTCGGTCGCGGCGTCGCCGGACACCTTGACGTGGGCCGAGAAGTACTTCTCGCCGGCCACGGCAAAGATATCGGCCTCGCCGCCGGCCTTGGCGGTGATGTGCCCGGCAGAGTCGACGCTCGCCACCGAGTTGTCAGAGCTCACCCATGCCACGCGCGAGAGGATCCCCGTCGCGGCAAGGTCGGCCGTCTGCCCGGCCGCAAGCTCAAGCGACGTCGCGGACAGCACGGGAGTGTCCTGCGAGAAGACCGGCAGGCAGTTCTCGTTGGCGTAGTCAATAAGCGCCTGGTTATCGGCGGTGCCGTACAGCACGCGGTCACGGCAGACCTTGTTGGAGCCGTCGCCAAAGCTGCAGGCGAGGCCCTTCTCCTCGATCGTGGCCACGCTGTCGGGCACGCGCACGTCGCAGGTGCCGGACACCTCGCCAAAGGCCAGGGAGCCGATGGTCGTCACGCCGTCGGGGATGGTCACGCAGCCGTCCTTCACAGCGGCGGAGAAGACCATGACCAGCTTGGAGCCGTCGTCGGCAAAGAGCATGCCGTCCTTCATCGAGTAGGCGCCGCCCTCGGCAAGGCTCACCTCGCACGACCTGAGGTAGTTGAAGGCGGACGGGTCGATAGAGGTCAACGTGGACGGGAGCTTGAGGGTCGGCAGCTCGTCGATCGTGGAGAAGGCCAGCGCGCCCACGAACTCCAGACCCTCATGCAGGGTGAGGCTCGTGAGGCTCTTGCAGCTCGCGAAGGCGCTCTCGCCGATGCTCTTCACGGACGCGGGGACGTCGATCGACTGAACGCCGGAGCCCTCGAACGCGCGGGCGGGCAGCTCGGCGAGGCCTTGGGACAAAACGACGCTCTTGGCGTCGCAGTTGGAAAAGGCGCCCTCGCCCAGCTCGGTCACGCCGTTGCCCATGACGACCTTCTCGAGGCCCTTGACGCCACTGAACGCGGAGGCCGCGATCTTGGTGACCTGCTCAGGCACCGAGAGGACCTTATCGACGGTGGTGTGGCCGGCCGGCACACAGACCAGCTCGGTGCCGTCGGCGCTGTAGACCACGCCGTCGACGCTCTTGTACGTAGAGCACCCCTCGGCCACGTTCACGCGCTTGAGCCCGTCGGAGGTCTTGGCAAGGGCGCCGTCCTCCAACGTGGCAAGGCTCGCGGGCAGGGTCAGCTCGATCGAGGCGCCTGAGGACAGGGCGCCGGAGAACGCGTCGGCGCCGATGTACTCGACGCTCGGCAGCAAGAGCTCCGTGACCTGGGACTGGCTCGCGAAGGCCTTGCCCTCGATCTTCTTGGCGCTGGCAAGGTTCAGCGTGGTCAGGTTGCCCGACGCGTTGCCCGCGAACGCCGCGTACCCCACGGTCTCAAGGTGGGAAAGATCGCAGGTGGCAAGGGCGATGCAGCCCTGGAAGGCGCGGCGACCGACGGTCTTCACGCTCGCGGGCATCTCGACCGCGGAAAGGTCGCGGCAGTCGCGGAAGGCGCGCTCGGGCACCTCGGCCACGCCGGCGCCGATCGTGACCTTCTCCAGCTTGTAGTTGTAGGCAAAGGACGCCGCGCCCCACTCCTGCACGGTACCGGGGATGCTCACCGACGTAAGCGATATGCAACCGAAGAAGGCGTAGTCGCCGATGGACGTGAGGCCCACGGGCAGGTCGACCTTGGTCAATGCGCCGCAGGTATAGAAGGTGCTCTTGCCGATGGTCTTGAGGGTCGAGGGCAGGCTCACGCTGGTGAGCGACGTGCAGTCGTTGAACGCGTAGTCGCCGATGGAGGTGACGCCCTCGGGCACCACGACCTCGGTCACGGCGTGGTTTTGGCTGAAGGCGCCCTCGGCGATGCCGGTGACGGGGAGAAGCCCCAGGGTCGAGGGGATCTCGACCTTGCCGCCGGCGCCGGTGTAGCCCGTGATCACGGCCTCGCCCAGGACATCCTTGTAGGTGAAGTCGGCGCCCACGGCCTGGGCGACCGAGGCGGCGTCGACGCCCGCGGCCTCGGCGGCCTGGGCGGTCGCGGCGGGAACGGCAAGCGCGGCGGTGCCGGTCACGAGGGTCGTGGCCAGGGCCGTCGCGGCGATAACGTTGCGAGAAGACATGGGAGATCCTTTCGACGGGAAAGGCGAGAAAAACCAAGATTCGCCCAATTGTACCCGACCTGGCCCGGGGTCCTTCTCGCCCCGTCCACCTAAAAGGCAAGCGGCGAGAAAGGCCCTCGCCCTTCTCGCCGCCCGGGGGTCCTTCTCGCCGCCTGACCGCGCGCTTCTCTTACCGGCCGTGCCCCTACCCCTCGACGGACTTGATGTGGTTGCCGATGATCTCGGACACGTCGAGGATGCTCACGAAGGCCGACGCGTCGACCGAGCCCACGACCTCGCGCAGCTGCCTCATCTCGAACTGCGTGATCACGCAGTAGAGGACCTTCTTGTGGCCGCTGACCATGCCCTCGCCGTCCATGATGGTGACCGTGCGGCCCATGCCCTCGTAGATGCGCCGGCAGATCTCGTCGGCGTCGTCGGTCACGATGAGCGCCGCCTTGGTCTGGTTCATCGAGCTCTCCACCATGTCCAGGACCTTCGACGTGATGAAGTACGTGAGCAGCGAATACATCGCGCGGTCCAGACCAAACAAAAGGCCCGCGACGCCGTAGATCACGATGTTCATGCACAGGACCATCTCGCCCACGGCCAGGTCGGTGCGGCGAGACAAGACGATGGCCACGGCCTCGGTGCCGTCAAGGCAGCCGCCGTTGCGGATGACGATGCCCACGCCCAGGCCCAGCAGCACGCCGCCGAAGCAGACGGCCAGCAAGGTCTCTGACGTGGCGTTTGCCCAGCCCGAGAAGAGCTCCACGCACACCGAGAAGACCGCCATGGAGAAAACCGCCTTAACGGTGAAGCTCTTGCCCAGGCGAAGCCCGCCGAAGATCACGAAGGGAGCGTTGAGCAAGACCGTGAGCAGGGACAACGGTAGGCCGAAGGCATGCTCGAGCATGATGCCCACGCCGATGACGCCGCCGTCCAGGATCGTGTTGGGGACGAGAAACTCCTCGATGGCAAAGGCCGCGATGGCCGCGCCCACGGCGAGCATCACGTAGTTGAAAACGGAGTTGGTTGGTTTTTTGATCATAGGCCGGTGCCTTTCTCTTCGGGTACCAGGGATTTATTTAACCTACCCCAACCTGCGCCGCCCTCAAACACGCCACCGCAGACTTTCCAGGCACGTTACACGAACTTCTCACCGGCGCGCCTTTCGTAGCAGGCCGCCGCGTCCTCCGTGCAGGCCGCATGGAGAAGCCCAGGTCCGTGATACAATTCCCTGTTGGCTGCAACGGGCGCATCCCCGTCGCAGCCCGCGCTGTTCGGGTCCGATATCCAGCGCGTTAGAAGCTAAAACCAAAGGAGAAAAGGATAGTTATGTTGAAAAACATCATGGAGGACTACAAGATCCTCCTGCGAAGCATCCCTGCTTCGACCGTGACCGTATTCATCGTGAGCGTCATCTTGATGAACCTGCTCGCCAACAAAGAGCTGATCAGCCTGCCGTGGCTGGCGCTCGACTGCGGCTTTACCCTGAGCTGGGTGTCGTTCCTGTGCATGGACATGATCTGCAAGCGCTTTGGGCCTAAGGCCTCCGTCAAGATCTCGATCCTGGCTTTGGGCATCAACCTCGCCGTGAGCATCCTGTTCTGGCTCGTCTGCCTCACGCCCGGCATGTGGAGCGCCTACTACACCACCGAGTCCCTGGAGGTCAACGCCGCGCTCAACTCGACGATCGGCGGCACCTGGTACGTGGTGCTGGGCAGCTCGATCGCCATGCTCTGCTCGTCGTTCGTGAACTCGCACGTCAACCAGTTCATCGG
>CAVDTK010000125.1:0-6903 GCA_963611755.1 Oscillibacter sp. ER4 | reverse complement strand
CAAGGCCGAGCGCCTGGTCGCCGACGGCGGCTACGGCCACACCTCCTCCCTCTACGTCAACGTCAACGAGAAGGAGAAGATCCAGAAGCACTACGAGGCCATGAAGACCTGCCGCGTGCTCATCAACACCCCGTCTTCGCAGGGTGGCATCGGCGACCTTTACAACTTCAAGATGGCTCCCTCCCTCACGCTGGGCTGCGGCTCCTGGGGCGGCAACTCCGTCTCCGGCAACGTCGGCCCCCAGCACCTGCTCAACTACAAGTCTGTCGCAGAGAGGCGTGAGAACATGCTCTGGTTCCGTACCCCCGAGAAGATCTTCTTCAAGAAGGGCTGCATGCCCGTCGCCCTCAAGGAGCTCGGCGAGGTCTACGGCAAGAAGCGCGCGTTCATCGTGACCGACTCCTTCCTCTACACCTCCGGCTTCACCAAGAAGATCGAGGCCTCCCTCGACGAGCAGGGCATCGTCCACACCTCCTTCTGGTCCATCTCGCCCGACCCCAAGCTGCAGGACTGCCTGAAGGGCCTGGAGCAGCTTCGCGCCTTCGAGCCCGACTGCATCATCGCCATCGGCGGCGGCTCGGCCATGGACGCCGGCAAGATCATGTGGACCATGTATGAGCACCCCGAGGAGAAGTTTGAGGATATGGCCATGGACTTCATGGATATCCGCAAGCGCGTCTACACCTATCCTCAGAGCGGCGTGAAGGCCTTCTTCGTGGCCATCCCCACCTCCTCCGGCACCGGTTCCGAGGTCACCCCGTTCTCCATCATCACCGACGCCGAGACCGGCACCAAGTGGCCGCTCGCCGACTACCAGCTCATGCCCAACATGGCCATCGTCGACACCGACAACATGATGACCCAGCCCAAGGGCCTGACCTCCGCCTCCGGCGTCGACGTGCTCACCCACGCCCTTGAGGCCTACGTCTCGGTCATGGCCTCCGACTACACCGACGGCCTTGCCCTTCGCGCCATGAAGCTCGTCTTCGAGTACCTGCCCCGCGCCTACGACAACCCCAACGACGTCGAGGCCCGCGACCACATGGCCAACGCCTCCTGCATGGCCGGCATCGCCTTCGCCAACGCCTTCCTGGGCGTCAACCACTCGATGGCTCACAAGCTGGGCGCTTACCACCACATCCCGCACGGCTGGGCCAACGCCGTCATCCTCACCCGCGTCATGCGCTACAACGCGGCCGAGCGTCCCTCCAAGATGGGCACCTTCCCGCAGTACGACCACCCCAAGACCCTGGGCCGCTATGTCGAGTGCGCCAAGTTCTGCGGCGTGACCGGCAAGACCGACCAGGAGATCTTCGACAAGTTCGTCGCCAAGATCGAGGAGCTCAAGGAGCACGTGGGCGTCAAGAAGACCATCGCCGACTTCGGCGTGGACGAGAAGTACTTCCTGGACACTCTCGACGAGATGTCCGAGAACGCCTTCAACGACCAGTGCACCGGCGCCAACCCGCGTTACCCCCTGATCTCCGAGATCAAGGAGCTCTACCTGGACGCCTACTACGGCCGTGAGGCCTCCTCTTACGAGGACTAGTCGTTCCGCTTAAAGCCGGGACGGGCACGCTCGCCGTCCCGGCTTCTTTACTTCTCCCATACAACTCTAAACTGGTCTTATGCAATGCCAACTAAGGAGGCACGGACCATGGAACTTTCTAGCGAGAAGAACGTCATCGTCGAGCGCAAGGGCAAGGTCGTCTACCAGGACGGCAACAAGCTCGTCAAGGCCTTTGTCCCTTCCAAGCCCGCATCCGACGTGTTTAACGAGGCCGTCAACCTTGCCCGCGTGGCCGAGGCCGGCGTCTGTGTTCCCAAGGTTTTAGAGGTTTCCCAGACCGCCGACGGCGGCTGGGCTCTGGCGACCGAGTTCGTTCCCGGCACCACCCTTCGCAAGCTCATGGACGAGGCCGACGAGGCCAAGAAGGCTGAGCTTCTGGAGAAGTTCGTCGACCTGCAGGTCGAGATCCAGAACACCCAGGCTCCCGCCCTTCTCAACTCCCAGCGCGCGAAGTTCAAGAACATGATCTCCTCCGTGTCCGACATCGATCCCACGCAGCGCTACGACCTTGAGATGCGCGCGGACCGCATGCACGGCCACAAGTACATCTGCCACGGCGACTTCAACCCGTCCAACGTCATTATCGGCGACGACGGCAAGGCCTATGTCTGCGACTGGGCCCACGTCACCCGCGGCCTGCCCGAGGCCGACGCGGCGCTTTCGTACATCCTGTTCAAGATGTACCACGCCGACCAAGCCGAGGCCTATCTCGATCTGTACTCCAAGAAGGCCGACATGCCCAAGCAGAAGATCATGTACTGGGTGCCCGTCGTGGCCGCCGCCGAGCTTGCCCGCGGCCGCAAGGACGCCGAGGAGATGCTCAAGAGCTTCGTCGACGCCGCCAACGATTACGAATAAGCGCTGAGTTGGCTTAATCCGTCTTTGGCGCGGCCCCCTGAACGTGGTACTGTTCAGGGGGCCGTTTTTATGTCTGTGATGAGGTTGTCTATGTCTAAGAGATCTTCTCTTCCCTATATCGCCTGCGTGGTCGCGCTTGTTCTGTGCGTGGCGCTCGTGGGCTGCAAGAACCAGTCCAAGGCCGCGGGCGAGGTGGTCGAGGCCGTGATGGCGGGCTACGTCTTGCCTTCCGAGGACGGCGACGGCGACGAGTCGAGCGACGACTCCAAGAAGAGCGAGGTCGAGGCCGTGGACCCCAACTACGGCGACGAAGCGACCGCCTCGATCCTGTCGAGCCTGGACGTCAACATGGACGACTTCCACAAGCACGCCTTCTCGCGCTTTAGCTACTCGATGGGCGAGCCCGTGGTGGCTGACGACAAGAAGAGCGCCCAGGTGCAGATCACGATCACCAACGTGAGCCTGGCCACCGCCGCCAACAATGCCGCGGCAGATTTCACGGCCTATTCCGAGACGGACGACTACCAGACGACATTTGCCGACGGCGGCAGGACGCCGCTGTTTGCCAAGCTGGTCGACTATCTTTACCAGCACCTCGACTCCGACGACCTGGTGACCACCACCGTGAGCGTGACCGTCACCAAGGACGATTCCGGCAACTGGACGTTCGACCCCACCGGCAACTCGGCGTTCTTCAGCGCGCTCTACGGCGGGTCGGACATCGTGGACGGGCTGGGGGCCGCGGCCACCGCGACCACGACGGCGACTTCTGCGGATACGACCGCGACTGCGACGGAGTAGGCTTCTCGGCCTGGCTCCCTACGCCCGCACGTAGGTCACGAAATCGAACTCGATGCCAGATTTGGTAGTGCCGCCGGGGGTGACCTCGGCGGCTTTCCATGTGGGGTCGGCGTCAAGGTTGGGGAAGAAGGTGTCCGCGGGGCGGACGCAGTGGTTGCGTGTCACCACGGCGCGGGAGCATAAGGGGAGAAGCGCCTGGTAGATCTGGCCGCCGCCGATGACCCAGGCCTCGTCGTCATCCCGGGCAAGGTCCAGCGCCTCGTCCAAGCTCCGGGCCATCTCGACGCCTTCCGGAGCGTAGGCGGCGTCGCGTGAGATCACGATGTTTCTGCGCTCTACCAGGGGCTTCGCGTCCGGGAAGCTCTCGAGGGTCTTTCTCCCCATGATCACCGTGTGGCCCTTGGTGTGGCGCACGAACGAGCGCATGTCCTCGCGGTTTCGCACCAGCATGTCTCCGTCAAGGCCGATGCCCCAGTCGTCGCAGACGGCGACGATGGCGTACAGGTTGGGTATGGGGGAGAGGGTCTTCTCGGCCGTGACCTCGGCGTTGTTGCTCATGTGCGCTCCTGGGGATCGGGTTCCTGTGGATTCGGGCGGGTTCCTAGACGGCGATGGGGATGTCGGTGACCTGCGGGCCGTGCTCGTAGTTCTCCACGATAAGGTCTGCCGTGGTGAAGGCGTAGAAGTCGCGGATCTCGGGGTTCAGGCTCACTTTGGGCGCGGCCAGACGCGGGCGCGAGATGAGCTCGCGCACGATGTCGACGTGGCGGTCGTAGATGTGGGCGTCGGCGATCATGTGGACCAGCTCGCCGGCGTGCATTCCTGCGGTCTGCGCGACCATCATGAGCAGGATCGCGTACTGGCAGACGTTCCAGTTGTTGGCAGCCAGGATGTCCTGGCTGCGCTGGTTCAAGAGCATGTTGAGCGTGGGGCGGTCGTCACCCGGCTCCTGCGTGACGTTGTACGTGACCGAGTAGGCACAGGGGTAGAGGTTCATCTCGCTTAAGTCCGAGAAGACGTAGGTGTTGGTCATGATGCGGCGAGAATACGGGGTCTCTCGCAGGTCATAGAGGACCTTGTCCATCTGGTCGAAATCGCCTTGCGGATAGTGGCTCTTGACGCCGATCTGGTAGCCGTAGGCCTTGCCGATGGAGCCCGTCTTATCCGCCCACTCGTCCCAGATGTGGGAATGGAGATCGGCGATGTTGTTGGACTTCTTCTGGTAGATCCACAAGATCTCGTCCATGGCCGACTTCAGAGCCGTGCGGCGCAGGGTGAGGGCCGGGAACTCCTCTTTCAAGTTGTAGCGGTTGCATACGCCAAAGCGCTTGATCGTGTAGGCGGGCGCGCCGTCTTCCCAGCGCGGGCGGACTTTCTGGCCCTCGGTCGTGGTCCCGTTGTCGATGATGTCCTGGCACATGGCGCAGAAGATGTCGTCGGCTCGACTCATTGTGTGGCGCCCCCTTTCCTACAGATGCTCTTCTTCGAAGAACTGGTCCCAGAAAAGGCCCAGGCGCATGGCCGTCTCGTGGTCGGCGGCGAGCCACTCGACGCTCAGCAGCTCGTCCTTAGAGAGCCACTTGAGGTCGGCGTGCTCAAGGGCGGCGGGCTCTGCGCCGGGGGCCAGGGTGCACACGAAGAGCTCCATCGAGAGATGGAAGTCGGGGTAGTCGTGCTCGATCGTGTCGAAGGGCAGGATCACCTGCAGCTGGCAGCCCAGCTCCTCGGCGATCTCGCGGCGAAGGGCCTCCTCGGCGCCTTCTCCCTCCTCGATCTTGCCGCCGGGAAACTCCCAGGCGGCCTCGCCCTCGACGTCGGCGCGCTTGGCGGCCAGAAGGTGCTTGTCGCGCTCGATGGCCGCTGCGGCCACGCGGATAGTCTGCATGGGAACCTACTTTCCTTGGAGTTTGACGGTTGCGAACACGTCGCCCGCAGGCGAGGCCAGAACGACCACGTGGCCGCCCTCGCAGTCGCGGACGCACGGCTGGATGACGTCGCCGAGAAGAGCCATGCTGCGGTACTGGATGCTCAAGACGTCCGTCGGGACGGTAAGGCCGAGCTCTCGCAGGGCTCCCACGGCCATGAGGACGTACTGGGCGTTGTTCACGTGGTTGTTGGTGTCCAGGTGCTGGACGCCCACGGTGATGGGGGAGGCATCGCGGCCCTCGCCCTCGACGGCGATCTTGCGCTCCATCTTGCCCATCTCGGCGCGCGGGGTGTCTTCCAGGTAGACCAGCTGGTCGTCGGGGATGCGCGCGACCTTGTGCTGGTTGAAGTCAAAGAGATACCACTGGGAGTCTGCCGTGACCAGGGCGTTGCCGGCCGCGTCGCAGATCTGGAAGTTGCGCATGGCGTGCAGGCGCTTCATCTCGTAGCACCAGGTAGACGTGGTGATCTTCTCGTTGAACTTGGGAAGGCGCGAGATCTCGATGCGCCAGGAGGCGAGGATCCAGCCGTATCCCTTGCCCTTGAGGCACGTGATGCCTTCGCAGACGTCCTCGCACTGGAAGGTCGAGCAGTCCTGCAGGTAATCGATCATCGAGACGAGCGACAGGCGGCCGTTCTCGTCCACCTCGCTGTAGCGCACGCGGCTATCGAATGAGTACATGTTGCACCAAACCTTTCTAACCCTTTGACCTTAGCAGCTTGCGCCGTGATTTGGGGTCGATAGAATGGGATCAGGGAAATGTCTTCAAACATTGGATGGCTCATGGAGAACATAAGATTTGCAACTATCGGCACAAGCATGATCTGCGAGCAGTTCATCTTGGCGGCAAAAGACGTGGCGGGCGTCGAGCTTGTGGGCTGCTACTCGAGAAACGCCGAGCGCGCGCGTGAGTTCGCGGATGCCCACGGGGCGCCGCTGGCCTTCTCGTCTTTGGATGAGATTGCGGCTTGCGAGCAGGTCGATGCAGTCTATATCGCTTCTCCCAACGCGCTTCATGCCGAGCAGGCCAAGGCCCTGATGGCCGCTGGCAAGCACGTCCTTGTCGAGAAGGCCTTCGCGTCCAACGAGCGCGAGGCCGCGGGCGTCTTTGAGGCCGCACGCGGGGCCGGGGTCGTGGCGCTTGAGGCTATGCGCAACCTCTTCGTGCCCACGACCAAGGCCATCGCGGCCACGCTGCCCCAGCTTGGGCCCGTGAGCTTCGCGTCCTTCTCGTTTGCCAAGGTGACCTCGAGGATCGCCAAGCTGAACGCCGGCGAGCGGGTGAACATCTTCGACCCCGCGATGTCGGCGGGCGCCCTTATGGACATGGGCGTCTACACCGTGGCGCCGGCCGTGGCGCTTTTCGGCGTGCCGCGCGAGGTCAAGGCGATGGGCCGCACGGTCCAGGTGCCGGGCATGGCCGCGGGCGAGCCGCACTCCGTGATCGATTTGTCCGGCAGCATGCTTTTGGGCTACGACGACAAGGTCGTGACCCTGTTTTGGGGAAAGACCGCCGACGACAAGCTGGCGTGCGAGATCGCGGGCCAGAACGGGACGCTCGTGTTCGACCAGGTCTCCTGCCCGGCCAAGCCCCGTGTCTTCTGGCACGAGGACAAGGGCATGGTCTTCAGGATGCAGGAGGGCGAGGCCACGCCGGTTGAGTGCGAGGAGGCGCCGGCCCGCGACATGGCCTGCGAGATCGAGCTCTTCGCGCAAGCGGTGCGCGGAGAGGCCGATGCCCTGGCCG
>CAVDTK010000124.1:0-6973 GCA_963611755.1 Oscillibacter sp. ER4 | reverse complement strand
ACTCCAACCAGGGCATCGTCGTCAAATCCGGCGCCGAGAAGACCACCATCGAGGCCCTGAACGCAGAGGGCGTCCAGGTCACCTGCCAGACCGCGACGACCGGCGAGGCGTGGGCGCGCGAGAACCTCTCCAAGGCCACGATCGTCCCGCTCGACGACCCCGTGACCTCGGTGACCGGCGTCTCCACCGGCCTCTACGACGCCTGCGTGGCCGACCTGCCCGTCATGAGCTACCTCTGCAACAACTCCTTCAAGGACTGCGAGGTCTCGGTCGAGATCCCCACGGGCGAGCAATACGCCATCGTGGTCTCCAAGGATAACCCGGCCCTCACCAAGGCCATCAACAAGGCATTAAGCGAGCTTGAGTCCGAGGGCAAGATGGACGATCTTGAGATCAAGTGGTTTGGCACCACTATTTAACAAGCACGTTAAGACGCCCGTAGCTGGGCGTCTTTCGTTTTAGAATGACGGGGTTTATTTAAGGTTGTCAAACCTAAGGAGTGACCATTTATGAACCTGAGCCGTCGTGATTTTCTCGCCGCCGCCGCAACCGTGGCTTCCGGCGCGGCCCTCGCGGGCTGCAACACCAGCAAGAACGGCGCCTACAGCTCCGACACCCTGTCCACCGGCGCGACCAAGACCGTGACCGACATCGTTTCCAGCACCGATGGCTACACCCTGGTCGAGGACGGCAAGCTGACCATCGCCGCCGAGCTGGGCTTTGCCCCCTTCGAGTACATGGACGAGAAGACCGGCGATCCCGTGGGCTTCGATGTCGACCTCATCACCGCCGTGGCCGAGAAGATGGGCCTCACCGCCAACTATCTGCCCAACCAGAAGTTCGACACCCTGGTGCCCCTGGTCAAGCAGGGCGGCAAGTGCGACGTGGCCATCGCTGCCATCACCATCACCGACGACCGCCTGAAGGAGGTCGACTTCACCGACGCCTACCTGGACTCCAACCAGGCCATCATCGTCAAGAAGGACTCCGGCGAGACCGAGGCCAGCCTGAACGTGGCCGACAAGAAGGTCGCCTGCCAGTCCGCCACCACCGGCGACGCCTGGATCCAGGAGAACCTGCCCGCCGCCGAGCGCGTGCCGCTGGATGACGTGACCGTGGCCCTGACCGGCGTCTCAACCGGCCTCTACCAGGCCATGGTCGTCGACCTGCCCGTGGCGTCCTACATGCTCACCCAGTCCTTCTCCGACCTTGAGATCGCCAAGGAGATCCCCACGGGCGAGCAGTACGGCATCGCCGTCTCCAAGGACAACGGCGGCCTGACCATGGCTCTGAGCACCGCGCTCCAGGAGCTGCAGGACGACGGCACCATGAAGACGATCAAGACCAAGTGGTTTGGCTCTGAGATCTAGTTGGGCCTTGCGGGTGCGGCCGCGCGGCCGGTGCCGCCCGATTTGACCCTTTGAGCTGCGGTTGATTTGATGTTTGTCCTGCGCGGGGCCTTTGCGTCGACAAGGGCCCCGCGCGCGTAAAGAAGTAAGGAGCTGCCTATGAGGCGCCAAATGATGCGCGGGAGGCTGCGGGCCGCAGGCCTGGTCTTTGCCGCGATGCTGGCCGTCCTTCTCGCCATGCCGGGCCAGGCCATGGCCATGACCTGCGACAAGGCCACGGCCAAGCCCAACGAGGACGGCGGGTCGGGCGTCATCGGCGCCATGGACACGCGCCTGACCTGGGAAGGCACGGTCGAGGAAGGGGAGGCCGTGACCTCGGTCACCCTCGAGCTTCCCGAGGGCGCCTCCTTCGACGCGTCAACCTCGCGCATCACGGTGCTCGAGGGCCTGACGCGCGTCTCGGTCGACGGTGAGGCCAAGCCGTCCGGCAACACGATCACCCTGGACTTCTCACAGTCGATCCCCGCGGGCTCGCTCGTGCGCCTGGAGATCACCAACATGCAGTTCCCAGCCGAGGGCGGAGACTACCAGGTAACTGGCTCCTACACCAAGGAGGGCGGCGAGACGGGCCAGCTTCCAGCGTCGCCTGCCATCACGATCATCGCCAACACCACGCTGCAGAAGATCGTGAACTGGCTGGACGAGCAGCCCTGGGTGGCCGCCTGGAACTCCAACCAGTTTCTGGGGATGTTCCTAAAGCCGCAGCTTCTGGTCACGTCCTTCTCGTCGCTGGCGCCCGGCTGGCTCTTGTGCCTGGGTATCGTTATCGCGAGCTACCCCTTTGCCATCATCTTGGGCCTGGTCTTCTCGCTGCTTAAGATCTCCAAGCACCGCCTGTGCCGCGCCATCGCCGTGGTCTACATCAACGTGCTTCGAGGAACGCCGCTGTTCCTGCAGATCTACATCATGTTCTTTGGCCTGCCCATGGTTGGCATCAACATCGAGAACAACCTCTTGGGCATCATCGTCATGGCCGTGAACTCGTCGGCCTACCTGGCCGAGATCTTCCGCGCGGGCATCCAGTCCATCCCGCGCGGCCAGTACGAGGCCGCCAGCTCTTTGGGCATGAACTACTTCCAGACCATGTTCTCGATCATCCTGCCGCAGACCGTGCGCCGCGTGATCCCCACCGTGACCAGCGACTTCATCACCGCGTTCAAGGACACGTCGCTGTTGTCCTCGGTGGGCGTCATGGAGCTCATGATGTTCTCCAAGAACCTCACCACGGTCACCGGCAACATCACGCCCTACGTTGCGGCCGGCATCTTCTACCTCATCGTCACGCTGCCGCTGATCAAGGTCGTGGGCATCGTTGAGGCGCGCCTGGCCGCCTCCGAGAGCAGGCTGGTGCGCAAGACCCGCAAGACTCGCGAGCGCAACCTGAAGAAGGGAGTTTCCGATGGCTGCTAAGAAGATCGGGTTCCACAACGCGGCGGCCGAGGGCCCGGCTCCGCTTCCCGCCGACGAGGCCGCCGCCACCGCCTTCGAGGCCGACCAGGGCCTCACGAACCACCACTTCACGGCCGGCGAGCACCCCATCGTGCGCATCGAGCACCTTAACAAGAGCTTTGGAGACACGCTTGTCCTGAAGGACGTCAACCTTAACGTCTGGCCGGGCGAGGTCGTGGTCGTGCTGGGGCCTTCGGGTTCGGGCAAGTCCACGATGCTGCGCTGCATCAACCTGCTTGAGACGCCCACGGCGGGCCACATCTTGATCGAGGACGACGAGATCACCGGAAAGTCCACGGCCGACGTCAACAAGCTGCGCCGCGACGTGGGCATGGTCTTCCAGTCGTTCAACCTCTTCCCGCACCTCACGGCTAAAGAGAACGTGATGATCGGCCAGATCAAGGTGCTCAAGAAGTCCAAGGAAGAGGCCGCGGCCGAGGCCATGAAGCAGCTGGCGGCCGTTGGCCTGGCCGACCGCGCCGACTTCAAGCCCACGCAGCTTTCCGGCGGCCAGCAGCAGCGCGTGGCGATCGCGCGCGCCGTGGCCATGCACCCCAACGTGCTGCTCTTCGACGAGCCCACGAGCGCTCTCGACCCCGAGCTGGTGCGCGGCGTCCTGGACGTCATGCGCGACCTGGCCGAGAACTCCGGCATGACGATGATCGTCGTGACCCACGAGATGGGCTTCGCGCGCGACGTGGCCGACCGCGTGGTCTTCATGGAGGGCGGCGTCATTGTGGAGCAGGGCGTCCCGGCCGACGTCTTCGACCATCCCAAGAACTCTCGAACCGCCGAGTTCCTGGGGTCTATTGACTAGGGTTTTAGCGGAATTTGCAATGAGAGCACCCCGGGGCCGTGTTTTGGCTCACGGGGTGCTTTTGTGTGCCGCGGGGTTTCTCTGTTAGGCTGCCGACATCTGTCGCGCAACGCCTGGCGAGGCGCGTATGTCGTCTGTTTTTTTAAACTCACGTTAATGCTGCGCAGGTCATATGGTAATCTTCAAGCAAATATTTGTCTAAATTCAGGGGGCACTGGGGTGCATCACAAAAACATCCTGCTCATATCGGCAACCACGCGCCTGCACGACCGCATGCGGGAGCTCTCTCACTCGATCGACGTCTCGATCGCCCTTGCCAACGAGGCGACCTTCTCCCAGGCTGCCTCTTCTGGCCACGAGTTCGACCTCATCATCTTCGACGGGGAGGGTATGAGCCAGGATACCCACAACGCCGTCGACGCATACGTGGCCGAGAACGGCTTTATCCCTATGCTGTTTGTCCAGGATGCCGATAAGCTCTCTTCTCTGCACATGCCGATGCAGGGCAAGAACGACTTCATCCTGTCGAGCGCCGGCGCGGCCGAGCTTGAGATGCGCGCCACGCTGCTGCTGTGGCCGGGGGAGGAGAGCGCCCCGGCAGACATCGTCACGGTGGACAACATGACCATCAACCTGGCCACCTACCAGGTCTACATTGACGACAAGCCGGTTGATCTCACCCTGATGGAGTACTCGCTGCTGAGCTTCTTGGCTACGCACCCGTCCCGCGCCTACTCGCGCGAGACCTTGCTGCACCGCGTGTGGGGCTTCGAGTACTGCGGCGGCACCCGCACCGTCGACGTCCACATCCGTCGCGTGCGCTCCAAGGTGGGCCCGCAGGTGGCAAGCCACGTCGTCACCATCCGCGGCGTCGGGTATTTGTTCCGCGTCTAGGGTTTTCTGCATATAACGCAACGCCCCGTCGAGCTTCACGGCGGGGCTTTTTTGTGTGGCGGGCGGCATGTGGGCGACGTGTTGGCGTTGCTCATGGGTCCGCGGGAGATAAAACACGATATTGGGCGGCTAAAACCGTTTTTTGGTCGCAAGACGAGCTCGCGGGCCGTTAAAAGGCCAGTTGGCTTTGGTCTGGATCCATCCTCTTTTCGAGTGCTCGCAAGTTAGCCGCCCAATATCGTGTTCTGGAGTTTTGCATGTCGCGGGTTAGGCCGTGGACTTCTCCGATGTGGCCAGCCCCCGAAACGTCGGCAACGCGCTCGGACTCGACACGCCGATGCCCGCGAAGATCTCATACGTCAGCAGCGGGCCGTATAAGAAGTACGAGTACGTCCCGTACGACATAGGGCTCAAAGACCGCGCGAACCGGGGCCTGCTCGACTGCTCGTCCATAACTTGCACCTTCGCGCAGGCGCTCACAGCACTCGGCAAGGAGAACGTGGGTGGGCGAGGGGGATGCCAGCTGGCATGCCGGGGAGTGGGGGACCAACCTTTGCTTGGTGGGTATCGAGGTCGTTTCCGGCGGCACTGACTTCACCGAGGCTCAAATTTACGAGTTGACCGAGCTGTTTGTTGATATCCGCGGGCGTTGTGGGGTCACCGACGACAATGTGATCCGACACTATGACGTCACGGGCAAGCTGTGCCCGGCGCCGTGTGTCGACTGGTCGAAATGGTCTGCACTCCTGAATTTAGGCAAAAAAATAGGACAGAAGCACTTTCGTGAATCCGTCCCTAAAACCCGTAGGTTTTACGATGCAGGGTTAGTTTAGCAGGTTGAGCGCCCGCTGTGGAAATGCCGCCATAAAAAACTGGAGCGAAACCGCTCAGCAGCTCCGCCCCTACAAACCCGAAGGTTTTACGTATGAGCGCATTATGCTTGCTCGGGCACCCAGATGTCAACGATCTTGAAGAAGAAATCGAAGAAGGACGTTATCACGTTGTTCTTCTTGAACAGGCCCTCCACATCCCGCCATGCTTCGCGCAGGTCTGCGAGCATCGCGGCATGGCGAGCCCTGGTCTCCTCGCGCGTGCAGAGCCTCTCCGAGGCGTAGAGGGCCGATGCCATCTGTACCGTGCGAAGGTTGTTGAGCCTCGCGCGCCTCGTCTTGGTTCTTTTCAGCCCATGTTCGTTGAGCGAGTCGGTTATGAGCTCGTTGATGTCCGTGCCTGTTTCCTCGCCGGCGCGCGAGACGCCGTTCAGGACGCAACTGTTGTGAGCGCAAGCATTCCTGAGCGCCTGGCAGCTGCGTAAAACGTAGTGCTCTTGGCGCATGTCCTTATCCTCCCACCGGTCGGCGCAGAAGAGGTAGAACGAGTTGAAGACGCCGAACTCGACGATCTCGAGGAAGACCCATACGGGCATCCCCTTGTTGAGGTAATGGGCGATGAGGTCGCCGGAGTACTCGTCGAACTTCTCGCCCTTCTTGCTGCGGCCCTCCATGTTCCCCGTGACATGGTTGCGCAGCTTGTGGTTCATCGCGGACAGATACTCCTCGACCACGGCGTGGCCGTCCTCGCCATGCTCCTCGCAGGCGTTGAGCAGTTTGATGCGCGCGAAGTGCTCGACGTCTATCGTGATCGACAGGAAGCATTGCCTGAGCTTTCTGTCGAGCGAGGACAAGGCCCGCAGGTGCTCGAAGTCGAGCCCTAGGTATTCCCCGGTCCTCTTGCCTTGGTCCTGCAAGGGGAAGAGCTTCCTGTAGGCAGACGTCCTGAACAGGTTGTTGCCGGTGCGGAGGTACTTGGCGGCGGCTTCACGCGAGCAGAGGTCGAAGGAGATGCCCTTGCCTGCGAGGTGGTCGAGCTGCTCATCGATGTGGAGCAGGGGCCTGTATTTCTCCGCGGCTTCTCGGACGCCCTCGTCTGCCATGCGCGCACCCTTCTGGTTGCTTCTTTTCTTGATGTCCCATCATACCGTGTCGGGTACCTATAGCAGGGGCATGGGCCCTTGCCCGATGGCTTTAGCCGCCGGGCTTTTACCTTGTGTTCGGGTGCGGGGTGCACGGGTTTTCAATGACGCGGCGCTGTGGAGAGGAGGAGACCGTCTACTTCGGCTATCCCGCTCATACGAGTCAGTCGGCATGCTTGACATCATCAGGCTCGAGATCGGCCCCAGGGCGGCGTGGTCGCCGTCGCAGAAAGCTACGATCGCGCTCTATGTGGCCGACGGTTTTCGTGTTGCCGCCGGAGACGACCTCCTCGGCGACCTCGGGGGCGTTGAAGGTGACCACGGCCGAGTTCGCCACGTTCTCCTGGATCTTCTGGAAGCTGACGAAACCCGAGTTGACCTTGTAGCCCTCGGGGGCCTTGGTCTCGCGGATCACGACGGTGCCGCGGGGGA
>CAVDTK010000123.1:0-7104 GCA_963611755.1 Oscillibacter sp. ER4 | reverse complement strand
GGATTCCTTTATCCGAGGGGGTATAGGGCCCCTTCATTCTGCTTTCAGGCTACGGGGCTGCCAAGTGCCGTTTCGGGCCCAAAATGGCCAACGGGTGTCGGGCGGGGGGCGGGGGCAAAGGCTTCTCGGCGCCCGCAGCAGCCCCTTCAAACCAAAGTCGCGTTTGTGTGGCATTTAATTCGAACTCGCCAAGTAGCCATCAATAGCCCAACTCATCTACCTGGGCAAATGGAAATCAAAAACGAGTGGATACTCGCCAATCCCGAATTAAATGCCACACAAACGCGACTTTGAGTTCTGGCGCCCGGATTAGAGCGAATCCGGGAGGGTAAGCGGCCGCGCAAGCACCTCTTCGCGAAGAGCAAGGGAGGCCGCGGCCTGATTTGCCGTCTTTGCCCTATGGGCTCGGCCGAGCGCCCGCTCAACGACAAGGGTAAACGCCTCGAAGCGCCGCTCATCCTTAAGCTGGGCAAACGTCAACGGAAGCACCTCGATGCCCATCAGCTGCAGCGCGGCCGTCCGGTCGGAGTCCCAAAGGTTTTCTGCCTTCTCCTTGTGGTAGAGGGCGCTTTGGCACTCGACGTCAACGCCTTCAGGCCAATACAGGTCGCAGTAGCAGCACTCCCGCTGCGCCAGCAGGCGCGCATCAGCCGAAAGCACAGCTTTCTCGTTATACGTGAAGCCGCCAAGACCTTCCCCGCCCAGCCGCCTTGGAAAGCCGAGCAATATACCGGCCTGCGTCTCGAACGGGGAAGCCGAGCCGGGCCTCACAAGCTCGGCGGCTTTGAGCAGATTCGCCCTCCCGTTGCGCGAGTCCGAGCGCTCCGCGATATCGACCAGGTCATCGGGACCGATCAACGCAGGCCGCGCCCACAGGTCGGTAAGCATACCGGCCACAGTCAGGCAGGGGCGCCAGCCGCCTAAACAAGGCAGCTCATCTCGTCTTATCATGCGCTGGAGCTGCTTTGCGATGGGAAGCGGCGTGCGGAAGACGGCGTAGCCCCCACACAGCTCGGAGGCGAGAATCACGGTCTTGGGCAAGCTCGAGCGTCGCGCAATTTGGAGCATGGTGAAAGCGGGGCTTGTGACCGACAGGTCCTCGGCGATCTGCTGAGTCGACCCAAAAGGCAGGTCAGCTCTCCAAAGCGTCGTCTTCACAAACCCCGTCGACCGACGATCCTTGGGATCGCTCACCAGTACGTCGATTGGCGGTTTCACGCCGGGGCTAAGGAGCATCTGCCACTCGCGGATTGTGTTTTGCATGGGACCGGCGTGACGCCAAGCGGGGCCATTCTGGCATACCTGAGTAAGGGGTGAAGAGACAGCGAGTTCCTGACGCATGGCGATTAACTCGTCCTCGGAAATGAGCCCCGACAGACCGGGATAGTCACTCGGGCCACCGGCCAGAAGCGACACGATAGGTGGCGTTCGCCAATATTGAAAGGCGGAAGCTCCGCAAATGACTGTTTCCATGGATCGACGTTATCATTTGGAGCCGCGTGGGAGGCCAGGATTTTCAAACTCTCGTTTGTGTGGCATTTAATTTGGGATGAGCGGGTAGACAGGTAATTTCGATTTACATTTTCCCAGGTAGTTGCCTTGGCCAAATTTGGGCTATCCGGCGAGTACAAATTAAATGCCACACAAACGCGACTTTGGAATTTGTGCCCCCGCTGGGTGTACGCTAAGGCACATGGACAACATGCCGCTGGACATACTTCGCCGGGTCTTTGGGTACGAGGCCTTTCGCCCCCACCAGGCCGAGATCGTCGACGCCGCGCTCGCCGGCCGCGACGTTTTGGCCGTCATGCCCACGTCGGCCGGAAAGTCGATCTGCTACCAGGTGCCCGCCATCGCCCTCGCGCAGCAGGTCGGAGGCCTGACCGTGGTCGTCTCGCCCCTGATCTCCCTCATGGCAGACCAGGTGGGGGCCCTGCGCCAGAACGGCGTGGCCGCAAGCTGCCTCAACTCGTCGCTTTCCGCCGCCGAGCAAAACGACGTGTTGCAAGACATCGCGCTGCGGCACCTGACGTTGGTTTATGTGGCGCCTGAGCGCTTGGACGACCCGCGTTTCCTTGAGGTGGCGACGGCGCGCGGCGTGGCCCTTCTCGCCGTGGACGAGGCCCACTGCATCAGTCAGTGGGGCAACGACTTTAGACCCTCCTACCAGCGCATCATTGACTTCATCCAGGCGCTGCCCGCCCGGCCGCCCGTAATGGCGCTCACCGCCACGGCGACCCGCGTCGTGCGTGAGGACATCGAGGGCGCCCTCGCGCTGCGCGACCCCTTGCGCGTGGTCGCCAGCTTCGACCGTCCCAACCTCAAGCTCAGCGTGGCGCGCCCCAAGTCGGCCGTCGAGAAAAACCGCCAGCTCGCCGCCTTCTGCCGCGAGCGAGAAGAGCTTTGCGGCATCGTCTACTGCTCGAGCCGCCGCGCCGTCGAGGAAACCTGCGACTACCTGCGCGAACAGGGGCTTCTCACCACCAGATACCACGCGGGGCTCTCGGCCGAGGAACGCGGCCGCAACCAGGACGACTTCCTCTTCGACCGCGCGCGGGTCATGGTGGCCACCAACGCCTTTGGCATGGGCATCGACAAGTCCAACGTGAGCTACGTCGCCCACTACAACCTCCCCAGCTGCCTGGAGAACTACTACCAGGAGGCGGGCCGCGCCGGGCGCGACGGCACCGCGGCGGAGTGCGTCTTGTTCTACTCCCCCGGCGACGTCCACACGCAGGAGTTTTTGATCTCGCAGGGCTCGCGCGACGATCTGAGCCCAGAAGAGCTCGATGAGCTGCGCAAACGTGATGAGAAGCGCCTGGCCCAGATGGTCTTTTACGCCACGACCAACGACTGCCTGCGCGCCTTCATCCTGCGCTACTTTGGCGAGAAGGCCCCGACCTATTGCGGCAACTGCGGAAACTGCCTTTCTGAGTTCGAGGAGGTCGACGCCACGACCGATGCCCTCAAGATCGCGAGCTGCGTGGCCAGGCTCGACCGGGAGCGGGGCCGCAGCGTAGGCGCCTCGACCATCTGCGACATCCTGCGCGGGTCGCGCGCCGAGAAGATCCTTGAGGCCAAATACGACCAGCTCAGCACCTACGGCATTATGTCCGACGTGCCCGTGGGGCGCATTCGCTCGCTTATCGACGAGCTGGTGTTCCGCGGCCTTCTTGCGCGGGAAAGCGGCAAGTTCCCCACGCTCTCGCTGACCGCCGCTGGCTGGGCCTTTATTCGCACGCGGCTGGTCGACGGCCAGCCCCTTGTGGTCAAGGTAGCCAAGGAAAAGCCGCGGGCGCAGCGGGAGCAGGGCGAGAGGGACGAGAAGGGCGACGCGGCGAGAAGGTCGGGCCGCGGGCGCACGGCTGCCGCGGCGACCGCAACGGCGGATCTCTCCCCCGAGGATCAGGACCTTTATCGCCGCCTCGCCGCGCTGCGGACCGAGCTGGCCCGCGAGCAGCAGGTCCCCGCGTTCATGATCTTCAGCAACGCGACCCTGGTAGACATGTGCGCCAAGCGACCGAACGACATCGAAGGTTTTCTCGGCGTGTCCGGCGTGGGCGCCCGCAAAGCCGAGGCCTATGGCGAGAAGTTCCTGGGCGTCATCAACGAATAGCAGGCAGACGCGACCACCGCGACACTGCGCCATAACGCCTCCCATTTCACCTCATCTACCTGCGCATACTATGTTTTCGAGGATTTTCACGCTCGATTTTCGAGGAACAAGACGCCGCCTTCACCCCACCCGGGCTGTTACCATGAAAGCATGGATACCAGCGACCTCACATACAGCGATTACGCCGCGTTCGCGCGCCTGCCCTTGAACGAGCTGGCCGAGCAGTGCGACGTGCAGGTTTTTCGCGCCACGGGGCCCGGCGGCCAGGGCGTGAACACCACGGACTCGGCCGTGCGCACGACGCACGCGCCCACCGGGATCACCGTGGTGAGCCGCGAGTCCAGAAGCCAGTACCGCAATCGGCAGCTCTGCCTGCAGAAAATCCGCGACGAGCTGGTGCGCCGCGCGAGGCCGCCCAAGGTGCGCCACAAGACCAAGCCCACGCGCGCCTCCAAAGAACGCCGCCTTTCGGACAAGCGCTTTCGCGCCCAGACCAAGCAGTTGCGCCGTCGACCGCTGGATGAGTAGCGGGCGCCAGCCGCGGCATTAAGCAGGGAAAACCTACCCCTTTAGCACGCGGGACAGATGCTCGATCCTATCCGCCAGGTCGCGGTCGGCGCGGTCCATAAGAACGCGGACCTGCTCTTCGAAGTGCGCCTGGTATTCCGCGTCGTAATCGTCGGTCGAGGCCTCAAGGCCCAAAGACGCGGCGTCTGGCCTGCAAAAATGGGTCGACGGGTACTCGGTCCAGTGAAGTTCGAGGTCGCCGAAGACCTCATCGTAAGCTTCGTCGATCTCGCTCTGATCGACCCCAGCCGCCTCGTCATGCTTGCCCGGGTCCATTCCCAAAAACGTCATGAACCGCACCACGTCGGCGAGCGCGCGATACCGCTCGCGGCGGCTAAAATCCCCGGCCAACCACACGCGATATCCCAGAACCTCCTGCCAGGGCGCCCAATGGAACGCCTCGCCCACGGCCCTGCCAGGCGAGCCTACCCCGCCAGACCCGGCCGGGCACTCAGCCCGTAGAGCCTCGCAGGCAGCGGCAAAGTCATCCACGCGAATCGCGGCGGCGTCCACATGCGGCATAACCACGCCGCGATCGGGGTTGGACATATAGGTGTAGCGGGGGAACAGCACGATCTGCTCCCCGGCATCGACCGAGCTCCCGGGTTCAATCGCGCGCATTCGCTTTAGCGCATCCTCATATACGGCCCGCAGCTCACGGCCATCGCCTTTTGCCGCACCCCCAAAGATCCGAGGCGGCGCCGTAGCCACATCGACGATCTCCCGCAACAGCAGGTCAGGATCGACAAGCCTCAGCAGCAGCCCCAGCGTGGGGATGTCCTCATAACGCGCGGACGACGTGTTCCAAAACAGCAGGCTCATCTCTATTCATCGCTCCCCTCGTCCTTGGAGTAGCCGCGTTTCAGCAGGTTGTGCAGCTCGTTCGCGCGCCGCAAAAAGTCCAGGCGCAGCCACTCGCCCAAAAGGTCGGAGCGCGCCTCCGCAACGCGCTCGTGCTCATCCTTGTAGTCGTCGGTCGAGACCTCGAGCCCCACGTTCGCCGCGTCGAGCCACCCCATCTGAGAAAAGAAGACCTCGCCCGTGCAGCACTCGTCCAGGCACGCCTCGCAAGACTTCTGGATCTTGGCCACGAACTTCTCCGCGCGGCGTTCCTGCCTCTTCTGGGTCCAACCGCAAAACGTCATGTCGCATACGATGTCCGCCAAGAACTGGTAGCGGTCGCGGCGGCTCATCACCTGGCGCTGAGAAGCCCGCGCGAGCCGCGGCAGCAAGGCCTTCTCGCCGGGGGCATCCGCCCCGTCGCCGCCGAGCCGCGCGACACCCGCGCCTTTATCCGCGGCCGCGAAGCCGCCCATCCAAACGCGACAACCCAGCATCTCTTTCCAAGGCGTCCACTCATAGCCGTAGCCGGTGAGGCACGCGAGCGAGCCGTCGCCCTTCTCGCTCGCAAGCCCGCACAACTCGGCGCCGGCCATCCACAGCTCGTTCACGGGGATGAGCTCCGCGGACATCCGGAGCTCGAGCTTCCCGCCCGAGCGCCCGCCCAAGTAATCGCAGTTCAGCAAGGGGATAAGGACCCATTCGTCGGCCGGATCGCTCGCGGCGGGCTCGATCGCGTGCATCTCTTCGATGGTTTCGATCACGCGCCGACGCGCCTTGGCGCGCTCCTTGCCCTTGGCCTTGGGGTCGACGATGCGCACGACCTCCTTGGCCAGCAGCTCGGCGTCGGCCGCCCGCAGCACGTCGCCCAGCGTGGGCAGGTCCTCGACCGCCATCCTCTTGGCGTCCCAAACTGTACGAGTCACGCTCTGTACCTCCTTCTTCTTGCCGATAAACGGCTTGATTTTCCTGTAGACCTCACCGGCGTGCTTGCTGTCGCGATACAAGCTGTTCAGCGCTGAGCTCACCGCGGTCGGCCTCCCATGGGCTTCAAGGATCTTGCTAACCTCTGCGGGCTTATCCGCCTTCGAAAGGATCTTCGACAACTCGCAGGCCAGCTGGGACGAATCCGTTCCCAAGCGGTCGATGGAGAACCCCTTCTTGCACATGAACGCGGCGGCAGCATCAAAGCCCCTGTCGTTTGAAACTATGTGGATGGCCTCAAAGGGGTTTGTCTCCGCATAAAGCCCCAGCTCAGAGACCAATTGGAAGTCGAGGGCGTTTTTCTCGCATACCAGCGTGGGCACATAGCTCACGTGCCTGGACGCGCCGCCCAGGAAGGTATTCAGCACCTTGTCGCCGCACGGCTTTTTCTGGCCGCGCCCGTAAAACGCAATGACGCAATCACCTTCTTGGCGGGCTCAAGCGTAGCGAGATTCTTGCCGTTCATGTTCTCATAGTCAACGAAGTAGGTGCACATTGCTACCCCCTAACGACCCAAACAACCTCCTGGTAGAAGCTTTGGCCAAAGGGTAGCCAAGCGACCGGACATAAATTCAGGGCCGTACCGAAGGAGTGCCGACCGGGCGCCGGGCGGGAGCCGGGCGGCGCGCTCAATTTCGAGTGCATATTGGTAGGTTTGGCGAAAGGGGCGCTCAATTTGACTGGGATATTGGTAGGTTTGCGGCCTTACGCGGTGTCCCCTGTTTTCTCTACAATCCATCTACCTGCGGTTTTAAAAATCGGCCCATTCTCAAACCACCCGATTCACCGGAGAAACTACCAATATGCACTCGAAATTGAGCGCACGGCGCGGCTCACGAGCGTCGGGCCAGAATGTAAGGCCGCGACCCCGATACGCGGGCCAAGCTTCGATTGCTTGGGGGCCACATTGCGGGTCGCGACCTTGGTCTTAGATCGTACGCCCGCCGCCCCATAGCGTCAAACAAAGAAATGCCTGGCCAGCACCCGGATCGCCAGGGCAATCAAGGAAGTCGAGGCCCGCGCGATCGCCCTTCGCCACTCAGCCTAAGGAATTCGAACTCCCATACGCAGCCCGCGCCTCTCCTCTTCATAAACCA
>CAVDTK010000122.1:0-7137 GCA_963611755.1 Oscillibacter sp. ER4 | reverse complement strand
CTTGAGGTACTTGGCGCCGATGGTGCCCATGTCCATGAGGCAGACGGGCTTCTCGTCGCGGCCAAGCTCGTGGCGCATCTCGAGGTAGCGCTCGAAGGCGACGCGGGTGATCTGGTCGTCGATCTGCATGTTCTTGAGCACGGTGCCAAAGGTGGTGTGACGGCAGTGGTCGGACCAGTAGGTGTCGATCATCTTGATCTCGGTGATCGTGGGGACGCGGCCCTCGCCGGCAAAGTACTGCTGGCAGAACTTGATGTCGGCCAGGTCCATGGCCAGGCCGCGGTCGGCGATGAAGGCGGAAAGCTCGTCCTCGCCCAGGTCGCAGAAGCCCTCAAGGGACTCGACCATCGCGGGCTCCGGGTAGCTCTGGCGCAGGGTCTCGCGCGCCTCGAGGGAGGCCTCGCGGGCCTCGACCGGGTTGATCACGTAGTGCTTGACGGCCTCGACGTCTGCGGCGGAAAGGTCGCCCTCCAGCACGTAGACCTTGGCGGAGCGAACCAGCGGGCGCTCGCCCTGGCTGATGAGCTGCACGCACTCGGCCGCGGAGTCGGCGCGCTGGTCGAACTGGCCGGGCAAGAACTCGACGGCAAAGACCTGGGCGCCGTCTGCCACGGCGGGCATGTTACGGGTGGCGTTGTCGGTCTGCGGCTCGGAGAAGACGGTGGGCACGCACTGCTCGAACAGGGCGTCGTCGATACCCTCGACGTCATAGCGATTGATGATTCGCAGGTTGGAGATGGCGGAGATCTCAAGCAGCGTCTTGAGCTCGCGCTCAAGGGCCTTGGCCTCTCCGTCAAACCCGGGCTTTTTCTCTACAAAGATGCGAGAAACCATGCGTTTATACCTCCAGGCCGCAACGTTTGGGATTTAGCCATTCTACGGCAAAACGCTACCGTTCGCCGACCGGCAGGCCACATCGCAGGAAATATTTAACCGCTGGCCGATGGGCGAATAACGGCGAGAAGACCTTATCGAAGCAGCGCGTGGACGACGATGAAGGCGACGCAGATCGCGGCCGCCCGCGCGTCCGCCGCGCCCAGGCGCTGCTCATGCAGGTGGGTGCGTCCCTCGGCGCCCTCGTAGCAGCGGGCGTCCAGGGCGCGCGATAGGCCGTCGGCGTGGCGCAGGCCGTTCGTCAAGACCGAGGTCAGGACCGCGACCGTTGCCCTCACGCGCTGGATAAGGCCGCCCTCGTCAAGGCCGCCGCCGCGCATGGTCTGGGCGTCGATGACCGCGGCGGTCTCGTCTGCCAGCGTGGGGATGAAGCGCAGCACCAGCGAGAGAACCATGGCCAGCTCGTGGGCAGGGATGCCGAGCCGGGCGAGCGGCGCCAGCAGCGAGTCGAAGGCATCTGCCAGCTGGGTGGGCGTCGAGGTCAAAAGGATGATCGAGCCCAGCAGCAGCGCCGCGGCAAAGCGAGCGGTGTAAAGGACGGCCGCCCAGGCGCCGCCGGTGGTTATGCACAGGGGCCCGGCGGCGAGAAGCACGTCTCCGCTTTGAACGAACAGCAGGTTAAAGAGGGAGAGGACCCCCATAAAGACGACGACCGGGCGGATCGAGGCATAGACGCGCTGTACGGGGACGCGGCTCGCGGCCACGACGGCCACGGCAAAGAGGATGCTCACGGCGAGCTGTGCCGGGCTGGACGAGGTGAACGCGGTGATCATCGCGGCCAGCGAGCAGCAGATCTTGGCGCGCGCGTCCAGGGCGTGGATCGGGGAGGCCGCGCGGTAGTACTGGCCCAGGTTGAGCTTAAAGGCCATGGCGGGTCGCCTCCTCGGTTGGGGCATCGGCTGGCGAAAAGTTCGCGCCCTCGGTGGCAAGCGCCTGCGCCAGGGCCTCGAGGGTCAAGGGGTCTCCAAGGTCGCGGTCGGTCTTCTCTGCATGTTCCCAGGCGTATTCCAACGACTCCGGAACGCCAAGCCCTATGGCTTTGAGCTGCGGCGCGTTTGATTTGGAGAAGACCTGCGCGGGCGCGGCGTCAAAGACAACGCGGCCGCCGTCGAAGACGACCACCTGGTCCGCGCGAGCGGCGGCTTCCATGGAATGGGTCACCTGGATGACGGTCGCCCCCTCGGCGCGCAGGCGCTCGAGCACGCCGCGCACCAGGGCACGGCCGCGCGGGTCAAGGCCCGCCAGCGGCTCGTCAAGAACAAGGATGGAGGGGCGCATGACCAGGACGCCCGCGATGGCCGCCAGGCGGCGCTGCCCGCCGGAAAGCTCGTAGGGCGCGGCGTCGCGCTTGCCGGAAAGCCCCACGAAGTCCAAGGCCGCCTCGACCCGCGAGCTTACCTCGCTGGCAGAAAGCCCAAGGTTGGTGGGGCCAAAGGCGACGTCTTGGGCAACGGTTGGCGCAAAGAGCTGCCGCTCAGGATGCTGCATGACGTAGCCCACGCTCCGGCGGGCGGCGCGGCGCTCCTTCTTGGTTTTGGCCGTGACGCCCATGACGGAAATGCTGCCCGCATCTGGTGTCTCCAGCCCACACAACAGGCGCAGGGCGGTCGACTTGCCGGATCCCGTCTGGCCCACGATGGCGCAGGTCGCGCCCTGGGCCACGGTAAAGCTCGCGTTGTTGACGGCCACCTCGTCGGGGGCATAGGAGAAGCTCACGTGGTCGAAGGCGCAGGCCGGGGCGTCGGCGCCGGGTTTCTCGTCCGCCGCCGTGAACTGGGATTCGTTTGAATCCGCGACGGTAGCCGTGGTCGCCCCCGGCCCCTTCCCCCGCAGCTCCTCCACGGCCTCGGCAAGCCGCATCTCAAAGGGAAGCTCGAGCCCCAGCTCTTCTATAAGCTGGGTGTTCTTCTCGCAAAAGACCTGGTCGGGCGTGCCGGAAAGGGCGATCTTGCCGTGGCTCATCACGATGACGCGGTCGGCGAGAAGCGCCTCTTCCATGAAGTGCGTCACGTGGACGAGGGTCGTCCCGGCCTCGTGCAGTCGCCCCATCACGCGCAGGATCGAGCCGCGCCCGCGCACGTCGAGTGAGGCTGACGGCTCGTCCAGGACCAGAAGCTGCGGCTCCATGGCCAGGGCCCCGGCGATGCAGACGCGCTGCCGCTGCCCGCCCGAGAGGCGCGACGGGTCCTTCTCGGCATTGTCGAGAAGCGCGACCCGTTTGAGCTCGCGCTCGACGCGCGCGGCAATCTGAGCGCGGGGAAGGCCCAGGTTCTCGGGGCCAAAGGCCACGTCGTCGGCCACGACGCTGGTCACAATCTGGTCGTCGGGGTTCTGGAACACGAGGCCCAGGCCGCGGCGAGCCGTGCGGTAGGCGTCCAGGTCGGGCTCGCCGGCGCGGCAGACCGCTTCTCCCAGCAGGTCGACGTCGCCCTCGTCCGGGGCGAGAAGCCCGCAGATGACCGAGGCGAGGGTCGACTTTCCGCTGCCGTTGCCGCCCAGCACGCACAGGCGCTCGCCGGCATGGATCTCGAGGTCAAGGGCATCGAGGGCCGTGTTCGCGCCGTAGCGCAGGGTCACGCCGGAAAGCCGCGCCAGGACCTCGCCGGTCTTCTCCGCGTGGGCGGCCGCGCCCGCGACCTTCTCGCCGTCTTCTCTCATCACGCCTAAAGCCAACTTGCCGCTGACCCTACTTGCCCAACGCCTTGGAGACGGGCTTCACCACAAGCGCGCACAGCACGCAGTTGAGCAGGATCTTCAAGACGTTGAACGGCACGAGGATGGGGACGATCATGGCCACCACGGCCCCCATCGAGACGGCGGTGTAGAGCGGCGTCACGATGATGTTCATGACGATGCAGGTCACCAGCGAGATAACGGCGCCCGCCGCCATGCCCGCGAGCATCCCCTTGGTGCTGGGGAGCTTGGCGTAGACCAGCGAGCAAGGCAGGATCAGCGCGACGTTGGCCGCGATGGCCATAAGGACGCCCCACGGGTTGAACGCGAACAGCAGGTGAAGCAGCCAAGAGAGCACGGCCACCAGAACGCCGGTCACGGGACCAAAGACCAGCCCGGCCACCAGCGCCACCACGCCGGACGGGTCGTACTCGAGCCACGGCGCCGGCGGGAAGATGGGGATCTCGATAAAGCTGCAGATAAGCGCCATCGCGCAGAGCAGCGCGGTGACGGCGATGCGCTTGTTGGACCAGGCGCCGCCTGCGGTGGTAGAGTGCTTGTCATAGGAGAAATGCGTAGATGCGGCCATAGGGCCCCTCCGTTTCTTCCATCCGGACTGTAACCGTTGGTCCTGGAATCTCACCAGGTCAGCCACGTATTCGCGGGTCGCGGACTTCGCGGGCGACACGCCCGGTTACCGCCAGTGGGGAATTTCGCCCCGCCCTGAAACTGTCGGAGCGACTATATCACTTTCGTAAGGGGTTTGCTACGAAACGGTTAGAGCGTTAACGGCCCTGCTATACTCACTGGGCCGCGTGCCTGCGCGGATACCCCTGATGGACGACCGAAAGGAAACGATGTCCGACAGCGACAGTCCCCTCGAATGGAAGCTGCGTGCCCTTGTTGGCGAGGATAACCTGCTGGTAGACGAGCCAATGAGCGAGCACACGACCTTCGAGGTAGGCGGCCCCGCCGACTTCTACGTCATTCCGGAGGACTTCGACGAGGTCCGTGGCGTCGTTTCTGCCTGCAAGGATGCGGGCGTCGATTACTTTATCCTGGGCTGCGGCTCTGACCTGCTGGTTTCCGACGAGGGCTATCGCGGCGTCGTGATCTCTTTGGCCGATGGCCTGGTGGGCGTGAGCGTCGAGGGCGACCAGATCACCTGTCAGGCGGGCGTGGGCCTGCGCGAGGCGTCCGAGATGGCCTGTGAGCTGGGGCTTTCTGGCCTGGAGTTCGCCTGCGGGATCCCGGGCTCGGTGGGCGGCGCGTGCTTCATGAACGCCGGGGCCTACGGCGGCTGCGTGGCCGACGTCCTTCACGAGGTGCGGGTCCTGACGCCGGACGGCTCGGTCTGCGACCTGGCGGCCGATGAGCTTGAGATGGGCTACCGCAAGAGCCGCGTGGCCGATGAGGGTCTGGTGGTTCTCTCCGCGACGTTTGACCTGGACAAGGCCGACCCCGAGAAGATCCGCGCCACGATGGACGACCTCACGCACCAGCGCGAAGAGAAGCAGCCGCTCGACATGGCGTCGGCCGGCTCGACCTTCAAGCGGCCCGAGGGTCACTTCGCCGGCAAGCTGATCTCCGACGCGGGCCTCAAGGGTTACCAGGTGGGAGGCGCCATGGTGAGCAAGAAGCACGCCGGGTTCGTGGTCAACGCCGGGGGCGCCACCGCGGCCGACGTGCGCGCGGTCATCGGCCACGTCCAGGACGAGGTCGAGCGGCAGTTCGGCGTGCGGCTGGAGCCGGAGGTCCGGTTCCTGGGGTAAGGGGCCGCGCCGCGGGTTTCTCGGCACTTCTCGGCAGACAATCAGATTGACTTCGAATTACCTACCTCGAAAGGGGTAGGTAATTTCTTTAACCATCCACAAAACCCCAGTTGGGCAGCGAGAAGACCGGTTCTTCTCGCCAGTTACCTACCTCTGTTGCGGTAGGTAATTCTCGCCGCCCGTGCGAAATCTCCCCTCATTCCAAAAAACACCGTTGACTGTATAGCTGCTATATAGCCCAGACTCCTTTCCAAGCCAGAAGCGAGAAGGGAGCGGCGCGTGCAGCCACAATTCGAGAAAGTCCAGGTAGGGGAGGGTAAGTTCGCCCTTACGGCCCACGTTTGCGCCGCGCGCGGCGGCATCGTGGCCTTTGCGTTCTCGCCGGACCACGCGCACGTGGGCGCCACCGCGCAGGCCATCCCGCGCCCAGAACCGGGCCGCACCGCCACCGTGAGCATCCTGGCCGTGCCCTGCCACCGCGACGAGGCCCCCGCGCGCGACATCGCCGCGGCCCTGGCCACACGCTTTGGCGTCCCCTGCGCCGCCACGGCGGGCCTGCACGTCGACGATGCCTCGCCAGAAGACATCGCGGTCCTGCTCAACAACACAAAAGCCCTCATCAAAGCCCTGGAAGAGAAGGTCGCGGACCTTCTTGGCACATACGAATAGACGGGAGAAACCATGTCCATCACCGCTGACCAGATCCACGACCTGCGCTCGGCCCTCGACTTCTTGCGCGAGCGCCCGGGCCAGCTGCTCGAGACCGATATCCCGGTCGATCCCGACGCCGAGGTCTCCGGCGTCTACCGCCACGTGGGCGCGGGCGGCACCGTCATGCGCCCGACCAAGGAGGGCCCGGCGATGGTTTTCAACAACGTGGTCGGCTACCCGGACACCAGCGTGGCCATCGGTCTTCTCTCCAGCCGCGCCAGGACGGCCGCCCTCCTTGGCCTTGACGAGAAGCGCTTAGGGATCGAGATCGGCCGCCGCTTCGACAGCCTTATCCCGCCCGCCCAGATTGCCGCGGGCGCCCGCGTCGACTGCCAAGAGCACGTCTACCGCGCGACCGACCCGGGCTTTGACCTGCGGCGCATTGTCCCCGCGCCCACCAACACGCCCGTGGACGGCGGCCCCTACATCACCATGGGCCTGGCATACGGCACAAGCCCCGACGGCTCGATGAGCGACGTCACCATCCACCGTTTTAGCTGCGTGGGGCCCGACCGCCTGACGATGTTCATCACTCCCGGCAGCCGCCACCTGGGCGCCTTCTTCGACATGTACCGCCGGCGCGGAGAAGACATGCCCATCTCCATCTCGATCGGGCTGGACCCGGCCGTCTACATGTGCTGCGGCTTCGAGGCGCCCACCACGCCGCTCGGCTTCAACGAGCTGCAGATCGCGGGCGCCCTGCGCGGCCGCCCCGTGGAGCTCGCCGACTGCACGAGCGTCCCGCAGAAGTGCATCGCCAACGCGGAGTACGTCATCGAGGGCTACCTCTGCCACGACGAGGAGATGAACGAGGACGTGCGCGGCCTCGGCTTTGCCATGCCGGAGTTCCCCGGCTACACGGGCGGCGCCAAGGTCTGCCCCGTCATCCGCGTCACGGCCGTGACCACGCGCGAGCACCCCATCATGCAGAGCTGCATCGGCCCCTCGCACGAGCACGTCTCCATGGCGGGCATCCCCACCGAGGCCTCGATCTACCAGATGGTGGAGCGCGCCATCCCGGGCCGGCTGGTCAACGTCCACGCCGCGCCCTGCGGCGGCGGCAAGTTCGTGGCCATCCTGCAGGTGA
>CAVDTK010000121.1:0-7157 GCA_963611755.1 Oscillibacter sp. ER4 | reverse complement strand
GTGCAGCGCGAGGACTTCTCGTCCACGATCCCTTCTCGGTCAACGAGCACCAGGTCAGACACCCCAAGCGAGAAGAGCAGGTCGGCGATCGAGATGCCGGACGCCCCCGCACCCACAATAACGACGCGCGCGTTGGGCAGCTCGCGGCCCGTCACGCGACAGGCCCCGATGAGCGCCGCTGCCGTAGCCACCGCCGTGCCGTGCTGGTCGTCGTGGTAGACGGGGATGTCGAGGGCCTCGCGCAGGCGGGCCTCGATCTCAAAGCAGCGCGGCGCCGCGATGTCCTCCAGGTGGATGGCCCCAAAGGTGCCGGACAGCAGCTCAACGGTGCGCACGATCTCGTCGGGGTCCTCAGTCTTGATGCACAGCGGGAAGCCGTCGACGTTGGCCTGGCTCTTGAGCAGGGCGGCCTTGCCCTCCATCACGGGCATGCCCGCCTCGGGGCCGATGTCGCCCAGGCCCAGAACCGCCGAGCCGTCGGTCACCACGGCCACCAGGTTGCCGCGGCGCGTGTAGTCGAAGCTCAGGTCCGTGTCGCGGGCGATCTCCTTGCAGGGCGCGGCGACGCCGGGGGTGTAGACCTTGGCGAGCGTGGCCGCCGAGTCGATCTCCACGCGGTTGACGACCTCGATCTTGCCCTGCCAGTTGCGGTATTCCTCAAGCGCTGCCGCCGATGTCATGTAAGCCTCCCTGTGCTTGCTTTTGCGTTTGCGTTCGAGAAGAAGGGTACGGCGCGGCAGGGCGGCTGCGGAGGCGATCCGCGCGTCTCGCCACTAGGCGCGGTATTTCGACAGAAGGAACGGGGCCGCCCCACTCTGCGCCGCCCTGCTCGACATAAAACCGCCGGTCAGACAGCAAAAACCGGGGTTATCTGATACCCCGAGCCCGTCTTGCTTTCAATTCCGAGGATTGTCTGATGCACCGAGCCCGTCCGGCTTTCAATTTCGAGGGTTATCTGATAGCGAGAAGCCCTTCTCCTTTCAAAACCAGGGGTTGTCTGATTCCCAAGCATCAGACAACCCCTCAAATTGAAAGGAGAAGACCCTCGAACTATCAGACAACCCCTCAAAGTGAAAGGAGCGGAAGCCGCGACCATCAGACAACCCCGAGAATTGAAAGGTCCAGACGACGCCGCCATCAGACAACCCCTGGAATTGAAAGGGAAGCCGCCCCGCCTACCCCACCGGGAGCATCGCGTCGAGAAGAAAGACGTCGCCGCGGGTGCCAAAGGTCAACGTACCGCCGTGGGCCTCGACAGTCCGGCGCATGCTCAGCGCCCCAAAACCGTGCGCGGACTTGTCGTCCTGGCTGGTCTGGGGCAAGCCGTCGACAAAGGTCGGCCCGGCCGCGGCATCGAAGTAGTTCTCCACGTGGATGCTCGCGAGCGCGCCCACGCGCCGCACGACCAGCGAGATGCTGCGCTGCTCCGCATCGGGCACCTTGCCCACCGCGGCGATAGCGTTATCCAGCGCATTTCCAAACAGCGAGTAGATCTCCGCGGGGCTCAGGCACGCCAGCGCCTGCCCATCCGCGATGCAACTGAGCGAGATGCCCTCCTTGCCGCACAGCAGGCCCTTCTCGGTCAGGATCGTGTCGAGGGCCTCGTTTCCCGTCCGCACGATCGAGTCGTAGATGCTGACCTCGGCCGCAAGATCGCGCAGCGCGCCCTCGTCCAGCCGCGCGTCGCCGTCTGCCAGTGCGCGGATCTGGTGCTTGATGTCGTGACACTTGATGTTGATAGCGTCGATGTTCTGCCGGCTTAGCTGGTACTGGCGCTCGCGCTCGGCGGCCAGCTGGCGCTCGGCGCGCATCTGCTGCTCCAGCGTGCGGCTATAGAGCATCTCGAACTGCACAAAGAGCAAGAACAGGCACACGGCAAAGTGAACAAACCGCAGGATAACAAGGGTGCCAAGGCCCACGCCCTGCTTGTCCAGGTTCTTATTGACCACGTCGAAGGCGATGACGGCCAAAATGACCAGCAAAAGGACCGCCATCATCTTACGGTCCTCGACCTCGTTCAGGCGCCCGCGCCGCACGCGTCTAATGAACACCAGGTACGAGACGAGGAACACGCCCAGGTAGGCCGCTGCCGAGATGGCCCACACCAGGGGCGCCGTGCCGTTGAGCGAGCTGATGTCGTTCGCCGTCAGGTTCAACCCGGTCAGCCGGCGCGCCAGCAGGCAAATGAGCTCGGCCAGGCCGCTGCCGATGTTTTGTATGGTGTAGCCCGCGCTCACGCAAAACAGTGCCTTCCACACCGAAGCCTCAAAGAGATACATAACCGTGGGGATCGCGCACAGCAGCATAAGCAGGCTGCTAAAGAACGAGTACGTGCTCATGAACAGCTGGTCGGCGTCATTCAGCACGTAGAGATACAGCAGCGGCGCGATGGCCATGGATGCCACGCACCAGACGGTCAGCGCGACCGCCGCGCGGCGGCGAAACCCCTGCTGCCGGGGCATCATGTTGCCGATGACCAGCGTGGGAAGCGTCAGCTCGAAGGGCTGAGACAAGCACATCAAGATACCCAGGACCATCATCGGCGTGACGGACGTGGGCAGGTCGACCGCCGCCGCGGCCGCGCCCGCCACGGCCGCCGCGTCCGCCGCGCCCATCTACGCCGTCCCGCCCAGGTAGCGCGAGATCTCCTCCAGGCAGCGGCGCTTGTTGGCGCGGCTGATCCACACCGAGCTGCCGTCCGAGAGTGTGACCTGGGCGTCGGCCACACCGCACACGTGCGCCATGTTGATGATGCAACCCGACGAGATCTTGAGAAAGCCCGCGTCGGCAAGCTCGGCGACCGCCGAGGCCAGGCTCGAGCGCGCCTCCACCGTCTGGCCACCCTCCAGGTGATACACCAGGTTGTGCCCAGACACCTCAACAAAGACCAGCTCAGAGGTGGTAAAGATGCGTGCCTCGCCGCGCGACTGAACCTTCACGGCCCGTTGGCGCTTTTGCGCCAGGGCGTGCATCGCGCGGTCCATCCTCAGCGAGAAATCCCCGTACGAGAAGGGCTTGACGATGAAGTCCAGGGCCTCGGCCGCATAGCCGCGAACCGCGTACTGCGCCAGGTTGGTCACAAAGATGAGGACCGTCGTGTGGTTGTGTTCCCGCAGCTCAATGGCGGCATCCAGCCCGTTTTGCCCCGGCAGGTCGATGTCCATGAAGAGAAGGTCCACGTCGGGCAGGTCGTCCAGTCCCATGGCGCTCACGCACCGGGCGACCTGGAACTTGCAGTCGTGCTCCGCCGCATAACGATCGATGGCGCGGGCAAGCGCCTGAGCTGCCGCGTCGTCGTCCTCGACGATCAAAACCTTGTGCATGTCTCCCCCTCCCCTTCTAAAGACATGGTACGCAACGGGCGCCGCTCACCGGCGCGCTCTCGGCGAACGGGCAACCGGTTTTGCCACCCCGCCGCCCGATTTCGCCGCTTCGCGCACGCAGGCCTTGGCTCAGCTACTTTTCAGGCCAAGGACCCGGACCCGTCAACCCCATAACCATAAGGAGGCTTTCGACAGATGAGAAGCAAACCAAACGCCGGCCCCGACGTCGGCGAGAAGGGCGCGGCGATCCCGGCAACCGCCCCGGCCGCCACCCCGGCAACCGCCCCGACCCCCAAGCTCAAGATGTCCAACCGCAGGTTCAGGGTGCTGCTGATAATCCCCATGGTGCTCCTACTGCTGGTAGGCGCCATCGTGGGCATCGCCGCCAACGTGGCGGGCGGCGCCCTCGAGACCTACGTCGACCGCGGCACCACCTCGGTCAACGTCCCCGCCGACAAGGCCAACTGGGACGGCAACTACTACGACGAGCCCGCCTCGGCCGAAGCCGCGACCGAGGCCGCCTACACCGTGGCCGCCCAGGTCCAAGACGAAGGCACCGTCCTTCTCAAGAACGACGCAGATACCCTGCCCCTTGCCAAGGGAGCCCAGGTCATGCCCTTTGGCTACGCGTACCTGAGCCCCATCTACGGCCAGAACACATGGGGCGGCTCGGCCAAGTGGGTCTACGACCCCGTGACGCCCGAGCAGGGGCTCGACGGCCTGACCATCGACAACGCCGCCGTCGACGCCATGAAGGCGGCCGGCGACCCCACGCCCCTGGTCGAGGCTGAGGGCACCACATCCGCGGGCGCCGCCGGCTCGCTTCTGGGCGGCGACTGCAAGATCTACGAGTACGACCCCTCCATCTATGACGGCATCGCCCAGAACAAGGACGCCTGCGGCCTGGTCTTCATCAGCCGCTCCGGCCAGGAGGGCCAGGACCAAAAATCCGACGCCTATGAAGACGGCACCCGTCACTACCTGGCGCTTTCTGCCAACGAGCGCGGCACCATCCAGGCCGCCAAGGAGAAGTGCGGCCGCGTGGTCGTGATCCTGGTGAGCTCGGCGCCGCTCGAGGTGGCCGACCTCGTCGACGGCGACCTGGCCGTCGACGCCGTGATCCAGTACGGCCACCCCGGCGAGCGCGGCTTCTCTCAGCTGGCCGCCATTCTCGACGGCGACGTCAACCCGTCCGGCCGCACCGTCGACATCTGGGCCTCCGACTTCCTGCGCGACGAGAACATCGCCCGCGCCGGCACGTCGGCCTACTCCAACCTCACGGTCACGTCCTCGAGCTACACCGACGGCGGCGAGATCGCCCGCCCCTACAACGAGTACCAGGAGGGCGTCTACATGGGCTACCGCTACCATGAGACCGCCGACGCCGTGGACGACGCCTATTCCTACGCCGACTCCGTGGTCTTCCCGTTTGGCTACGGCCTGTCCTACACGACCTTCTCGCAGACGCTTGATTCCGTGACCGAGAAGGACGGCCAGGTCGTCGTGACCGCCACGGTCACCAACACGGGCTCGCGCGCCGGCAAGGACGTGGCCCAGGCGTACTTCTCCGCACCTTACACCGAGCTTGACCAGGCATCCGGTATCGAGAAGCCCGTCTGCGTGCTGGCCGCCTTCTCCAAGACCAAGCTCCTTGAGCCCGGCGAGTCCCAGACGCTGGTCATGAGCTTCTCCAAGCAAGACATGGCCTCGTACTGCTACACGCACGCCAACCCAGACGGCACCACGGGCTGCTACGTGCTTGAGGCCGGCGACTACACCGTGAGCCTGCGCAACAACAGCCACGACGTCGTGGCCACAGCCACCGTTTCCCAGGCAGAGACCATCTGGTTCGACGGCTCCGACGCCGCCCACGTGCGCGACGCCGAGAAGACCGCCCAGTCCAAGCTCGACGACCAGACCGGCGAGGCCGTGGTCGACGAGACCGCCGAGTTCACCGCGGCCACAAACCGCTTCCAGCAGAGCTCCGACTACATGAACAGCGACTCGCAGATCCTCTCGCGCGCCGACTGGGCGGCAACGCAGCCCAGCTACCAGGCCACAAAGGAGATCAGCGAGCAGTACAAGGAGGGCTCGGACCTCTTTGTCACCTTCGACCCGCAGACCGACGAGACCTACGGCAACGTGCCCGGCAGCAAGGTCTACGCCGCCGAGGACGTGACCTCCGGGGCTGACAACGGCCTTACCCTCTCTGACCTGCGCGGCGCCGACTACGACGACCCGCGCTGGGACCAGCTGCTCGACCAGCTCAACTGGGGCGGCGACCGCGACGGCCTGATCCGCAACTTCGCGGGCGACGCCTATACCACCGGGGCCATCGACTCGATCGGCCTGCCCCAGACCACCGACGAGGACGGCGCCAACGGCCTCAAGGTCCAGGGCAACGACCACTTCTACGGCATGGAGAAGAGCTCGTCGTTCGGCTTCGCGCCGCTCATGGCCAGCACCTGGAACGTCGACCTTCTCTACCAGGTGGGCGCCGCGTTTGGCCAGGAATCCCTGGCAAACGGCATCAGCGGCTGGTACGCGCCGGCCATCAACCTGCACCGCTCGATGTTCTCGGGCCGCGTCTTCGAGTACTTCTCCGAGGACCCGCTGCTGTCCGGCAAGCTGGCCGCGGCCGCCATCTCGGGCGCCGGCGACCAGGGCATGTACTGCTACGTCAAGCATTTCGCCCTGAACGAGACCGAGACGGGCCGCTCGAGCCTGGTCGCCACCTGGGCCGACGAGCAGACCATGCGCGAGCTCTACCTGCGCCCCTTTGAGATCGCGCTTGAAGAGGCCCGCATGACCGTCAAGTACTCCGACGCGCAGACCGGCGAGGTCAAGGAGAAGGTCATGCGCGCCGGCACCGCGGTCATGAGCACACAGACCTGCATCGGGATGCGCATCGGCCACAACAACGACGCCACGCTCAAGGACGTCCTGCGCGGCGAGTGGGGCTTCGCGGGCATGGTCATCTCGGACTACTGGGTCTGGGGCAACGACAACATGCGCGACCTGTGCCTGCGCACCGGCTGCGACACCTACCTGTGCATGGCGGTACCCGCCATGTGGAGCATCCAGGACTACGACAGCGCGACGGCCCACTCGGTCATGCGCGAGGCAGTCCACAACATCGCCTACACCGTGGTGAACTCCAACGCCATGCAGGGCGCGGTGCCCGGGTCGACCTTCTCGCTGTCCACGCCGAGCTGGGTCTATGTCATCGCGGCGGTCGAGGCGGTCATCGCGTTGCTGGTCGTAGGTGGTGTCGTCTTGATCGTGCGCCGCACCAGGGCCGAGCGCCGGCACCCCGAGCTGTACCGCCGCAGCAAGCGCAAGCAGGCCAAGCTCGACGCCAAACTCGCGGCCGCCGGGAAGTAGGACAGCTGGTCCCGCCGCCCCAGAACCAAAAACGCGACATCTTGGCCGACTAAATCGGTTTTGCCAAGTAGCCGCCCCATAACATGAGAGAAAACCGCAGGTCACAGGCTTGCGGTTTTCTCGTTTACTGGCCGAGCCGCGTTTAGTCGGCCAAGATGTTCGATTTTTCGTTTCCCGAACCGGGCGGCACAGGAAAAATCGCGCAAGTATGCCATCAAAACCGGAAAGGGCAAGTAGCCCGCTAAGATAAACAAGGAAAACCGCAGGTCAGGGGCTTGCAGTTTTCTTGACTACCAAGCCATCTTGATTTTGATGGCATACTTGTCGACTTTTTGCTCCGGAGGACGCCGCGCGCGGCTGTTATACGAAAGGTCGCGAGGCAGAACAGGCATGTTGACCCTTTGCCCCCCTCACCGCCCGAGCCCATTGCAAAAAACGTGGTTGTCTGAT
>CAVDTK010000120.1:4605-7206 GCA_963611755.1 Oscillibacter sp. ER4 | reverse complement strand
GGCCATCCGACGTTTAAAGTGCGAAACGCAGTGCATTGCTACATAAGCCCGCCCCTGCGCCGCCGCTCCGTACTCAAAACGTATTGGCCATTTAACGTAATTGTCGACCTTTTACACGTGTTGCCTGCCCCGGGGTACCGCAACTCTGCTAACCTTGCTTCATCTGTATTTCAGGCTAGGTTACGGAACCAAGGGGGTGGCTGCATGGCAAACAAGAAGGCGAGCGAATCCCGCGGGCCGCGCGTCGCCATGCCCCGGCCGCCGGCCCTTTCCGGCAACGCCGCCCGCCGCCGCGCGCAGATAGCCGCGGGGGGGTACACCTTCTAAGCAAAAAGCCCCTCCAGCTTTTTCGCTCCACGAATCACAACCTAACGCCAACGTCCCAGGCCACCGCCTGGGCTTTGCCATGCGTATACCACCCGGATCCATCTCGCTGGGGCCGTAACGGCGAGGCGGGTTATGACATAGCACGTTCATCTACACAAAGAAAGAAAGGAGAGATCTATGAAAGCAAGCAAGACAAACAGGGCGCTCTCGCTCCTGCTGAGCCTGACGATGTGCGCCATGCTGGTCCCCGCGCCCGCCTTCGCGACGGACGGCGATACCACCGGCGGCGCCGGCACCAGCACGGAGACGACGCAGAGCAGCCCTGCGACCTCTAGCGCTGTCGCGTGGGAGATCAGGGATGATGGCAGCTTCGTTTCGGGCATGGCCAAGCTGCAGAGCCTTATCAATTCGCTTAATGCGGGTACTTCCGCACGTAAGGTTCAGCTTGTGGCAGACGTCACCGAGGACATTACTGTCCCGGAAAGCATGACCCTCACGATCGACCTCAACGGCCACAAGATCACCAATGCCTCCGGTCACACCATTACCAACAACGGCACGCTGACCATCACTGACTCCAGCGAGGCTAAGACCGGCACCGTCGACAACGTGACGCACGGCAAGGCGGCTCTGGTCAACAAGGGCACCGCGTACCTCAACGGCGGAACGTTCGAGCGCAGCCAGGAGGCCGGTACCTACGAGCCTTATAGCAATGGCGGCAATAGCTACTACACCATCATGAACGACGGCTCCTCCGCCACCATGACCGTCAATGACGGCGCGAAGATCCTCAACAAGGGCGGCTACTCAAGCAACGTCATCAACAACCATGGCGCTACCCTGACCGTCGAGGGCGGTCTCTTCGATGGCGGCGTCAACGCGTTCAAGAACGACAACGACGCCGAGGATAGCAAGAAGCCCACCCTCACCATCAATGGTGGACAGTTCACGAACACCGTCCAGTACGCTCTCCAGAACTGGTCGATCGCGACCATCAACGGCGGCACCTTCACCGTCGGCGCGGACGCCAAGGCGGTCCTGTTCAACTCGTCCTACAGCGGTGTCGAGAACAAGCTCGAGATCAAGGGCGGCACGTTCGGCTCCGTTGGTGGTAGCCTGCCGGTGCTCCGCAACTACTACGACGACAACAACAAGGGCACGGCCACTATCTACGGTGGCACGTTCAGCGGCGACCCCTCCGAGTGGCTCGCTGCGAACTACGCCATCGCGCGCGACGCCGACGGCAACTACGTCGCGGGCACGTTCGTCGGCCACGCCAAGGTTGGCGATACGGAGTACACCACCCTCCAGACCGCCATCGACAAGGCCAACGAGGGCGATACGGTCCAGCTCACTTGGAACACCTATGAGAACGTCACGGTGAACAAGAGCCTCACCCTTGACCTCAACAACTACACCCTGAGCGGCGAGCAGGTCGCTGGTAAGGCGGCGCTGACCGTCACGAGCGGCAATGTGACGATCCTGGACTCGACTAATGGGAACGGCACCATCAAGCGCACCGACACCGAGGAGAACACCGGCGTTTCTTCTCACTACGTCATCGACATCCAGAACGACGCCAACGTCACCATCAAGAGCGGCAAGTTCACGAACGGCAGCGGCAAGCTTGAGAGCGCTGATAAGCGTACGGGCGCCTCTGTCATTCGCGTCGGCAACGACGACAACCCGCAGTACAATCCGACCCTCACCATCGAGGGCGGCACCTTTACGCAGGACAACTTTGTTGTTCTCAAGAACGACTGCGGTACCCTGAACATCAAGGGCGGAACCGTCACCTGCACCAACGACGAGGCCGTCAAGAACTACAGGGACACCGTTATCAGCGGCGGCACCATCAATGGTGTTGCTTCTTCTTGGGCCTACAACGGCAGCAAGTTTGATTCTGAGCTCGTGATCAAGGACGACGCACAGATCAACGGCGATGTCTACGCGATGAACCACAAGGGCACCGCCACCAAGAGCGCCAAGGTGAGCATCAAGGGCGGCACCGTTACTGGTGAGCTGGGCATCTACAAGGGTTCCTGCATCCAGGACAAGGCGGAGCTTACGGATTCCGATACCAACCTCATGTCGATCGAGGTCACCGGCGGCACGTTCACGAACGATCCTTCTAAGTATCTCGCCGATGGCTACACCGTGCTCCACGACAGCGAGCTGTACACCATCGCTTCTAAGGCCGAGAACAAGTCTGAGGACGGCAAGACTGCCGGCTCTGCTACGGCTTCCGGCGTCGCGGTGGAGAACGGCGACGCG
>CAVDTK010000120.1:0-3948 GCA_963611755.1 Oscillibacter sp. ER4 | reverse complement strand
AACGACAAGTCGGGCACCGCCTTCGCCAAGTTCGTTGACATCAGCGAGCTGATCAAGTTCAGGGGCGGTTCTCTGCGTATGGATCTCACCGATGCCTCTGAGATGACTTATCTGCGCTTTGGATACTTCTTTACGGTGCCCGCCGGAGCAACTTATTCGGGCAACGGCTGGAAATACTATGCCAATGCCGATAAGGTGTTTTCTCTTGAGGCGAGCAACAATCTTCTCTACGAAGACGGCGTGTCCATGTCGAACTTGGTGATTCCGAAGGTTCTTAACACCCAATACCAGAAAAAGGTTTATGCCAAGGCGCACCTCACTTATACGACCGTAGATGGCACAGAGGTCACGGCTGAAGAGGCCACGGCCCATGATTACTCCGTAAAAGATGTGGCGACGAAGATCAAGTCGAATTCAATGGCCACTAAGGCAGATCGGGAATACGCGGAGAAAATCCTGGCTGCTTGCACTGACTAGAGGTAGGAAAGGACTTTAAATGAAAAATAAGTATGTGGAGCCTGAGCTCAATCTGGTTGAGGTCGACAACGATGTCGTCACGACTTCTGATGCTACTGATCTGCCTGGCGATCACACGGGCGTTAACCCGCTTGATTAATGTCTATCTAGACGTTAACTAACGAAAGGGGCCCTCGCCAAAACGAGGGCCCCGACTATTTTGGGATAGGAGATGCAGTTGGAAAAGGGGAGCAATTGCCCGCAGCATTTTGACGCCGGTGGTCGCGAAGCCAACATAAAGCGCTACGCGATTATCGCTGCGGCGTTGTTTGCGGTTCTTGCGCTTATTGTCGGCGGGGTGATTCTCTTTCATGCGGGCTCCAATGGCCCCTCTACTTCAGAGGCGGTTAGCGAGGGCGACGTCTCAGAGCAGTCGACAAGTAACAACGGCACTTCGTTAACGCAGGACACTGCGACGACCAGCGCTCAGTCGAATGCCGCTAAGTCCGGCGACTCTGGTTTAAAGGGCGGCGAAGATAGCAAGTCTCAGTCTTCGAGCTCGGGCGCAACATCGGCCTCTGGCAATGGGGGCAGCGTTGATGCTGCTGAGAACGAGAGCAAAGCCGACAATATTGCCGACAACAGCTTCATCCCCGTGCCGGATTCGTCCACGGACGGTGGGTCATCCGGTGGTAATTCCGGTGGCGGTTCTTCCGACAGCTCCGGTGGATCCAGTGATTCCGACAAATCCGACGGTGGCTCGTCCAGTGGCAACTCGTCAGACGGCGACGAAGGCGTCTGGACCGGCTACTACTAACAACAGCTAATCGCATGAAAAGGGACCCGGCGTATCGCCGGGTCCCTTTTTCTCGTCTCGCCCTTCTCAGCGGCGGGTGTTTCTTTACAATTGCGCCCATTTCGCACTTTAAACATGGGACCTCAAAGTAGCCAAGATACCAACACCCCGCGCCACCTGGGCAAACTAAAATTGCCACGCCTTGGCTACTCGGCGACCCCGCATTTAAAGTGCGAAACACTGCGCATTGCGGCTCAACCGCCCTCATCGAGCCTTTCCTCACCCTCCGCAACCAGTCAAAACCTTGCATCGCGCTAAAATAGGAAGCCGTTGCCTCGCACACCACCCTCGGAAGGCTCTCACCATGCTTAAGCTGGTCTTTGTTGATATGGACGGCACCTTCTTGGACTCCTCCAAGGCCATCTGCGCCCAAAACGAGCGGGCCCTTGCCCGCGCGGACGCGACCGGCGTCCAGTTTGTGCCCTGTACCGGCAGAAACGTCAACGGCGTCCCCGCCCAGATGCTCGCCCACCCCTGCGTGCACTACGCCATCTGTTGCAACGGCGCGCTGGTCTGCGACGCCAACACCATGGAGGTCCTGCGCGAGGTCACCATCGACAAATCCGTGGTCCGCGCCCTGTATGCCCAGGTCAAAGACCTGCCCGTGACCTTCGACATCTTTGCGGATGGTAAGGTCTACACCTTCGACGACCGTTGGCGCTACATCGAGGAGATGCCCATCGACGAGCCCACGCGCGCCCAGATCAAAGAGATGCGCACGCGCTACTTTGGCACCTTCGACGAGCTTCTCGCCACCTGCGGCCCCGTCTGCCGCGTGAACGTCTTCTTCCTCTCGCAAGAGACAAAACAGCAGGTCTGGGACGCGGTCGATGCCGCGGGGTGCCTGCGCCGCACCACGTCGCTGCCCACGAACATCGAGATCACCCACTCCGACGCCCACAAAGGTGCGGCCCTTACCTGGCTGGCCGACCATTTGGGCGTCGATACCGCCGACACCGTGGCCTTTGGCGACGCGGAAAACGACCTCACGATGCTCGAGGTCGCGGGCGACGGCGTGGCCATGGCAAGCTCCCTGCCCTGCGCCCTGGCCGCGGCCGATCACGTTACAAAATCCAACGACGAATCCGGGGTCGCGGCTTACCTCGACCCGCTATTCTTAGAGATCGAGAAAACCCAGAAAGAGGCCTAAATGAGCGACGTTCTTGAGCGCTTCATGCGCTACGTGCAGGTAGATTCCCAGTCCGATTCAAATAACGAGCAGGTCACGCCCTCGACGCCCGTGCAGCACGACATGGCGCGCCTTCTGGCCGACGAGCTTTCGCAGATCGGCTGTGTTGACGTGGCCGTGGACGACCACGCCTACGTGACGGCGACCCTGCCGGCGTCGGCCGGCGCGGAAAAGGCCCCGGCCCTCATGCTCTGCTCCCACATCGACACGGCAGAGGACGCCCCGGCCGCCGGCGTGAAGCCGCACGTCGTCCACTACGAGGGCGGGGCGCTGCTGCACGGCATCGTGGACGGCGTCCGCATCGAGACGACCCCGGACAAGGTGCCTGACCTGGCCGGATTCGTGGGCCAGGACATCGTGTGCTCGGACGGCTCGACGCTTCTTTCCGCCGACGACAAGGCCGGCGTCGCCGAGATCTGCGCGCTTCTCGCCCGCCTGGTGGCCGACTCCTCGCTGCCGCACCCCACCTTGAAGATCGCCTTTGTCCCGGACGAGGAGATCGGCCACGGCGCCGCCCTTCTCGACCTGGAGAAACTCGGCGCCGCGTGGGGCTACACCGTGGACGGCGAGGCCCTGGGCGAGTTCAACTACGAGTGCTTTAGCGCCTCGGCCGCCGACGTGGTGATCAAGGGCGTGACGGTTCACCCCGGCAGCGCCAAGAACATCATGGTCAACGCCATCACGCTGGCCGCCGAGTTCCAGCAGATGGTGCCCGCCGCCGAGCGCCCCGAGCACACCGAGGGCCGCGAGGGCTTCTATCACCCCATGGAGATCTCCGGCACGGCCGACGAGGTGCGCCTGCACTACATCGTGCGCGACTTCGACGCCGCCGACTTCGCCCGCCGCGAAGAGACCCTGCGCAGTATTGCCCGCTTCATGAACGAGCGCTACGGCGAGGGGACCGTCACGGTCAAGATCCGCGAGCAGTACCGCAATATGGCCGAGAAGTTCACGGCCTCTGACCAGCGCTTGATTGACTTTGCGGTTGAGGCAAACCGCGAGGTGGGCATCGAGCCCAAGCTCGTTCCCGCGCGTGGCGGCACCGACGGCGCCCAGCTCACCTTCCGCGGCCTGCCGTGCCCCAACATCGCGACCGGCGGCTACAACGCCCACTCGGTGCGCGAGTTTATCCCGGTCAAGAGCCTGGAGATCACGGTCGACCTTCTCACCAGGCTGGTGGCAAAGTTTGCCGACGTCGATTCGACCGAAGTCGCCTAGGAGCCCCCGCCGTGACCATCGTCTTTATGCTCATCTCGACCATCCCCGCCCTGGTAGCGCTGCTGTGCGAGCACTTTTTCTCGAGCTTCCGCATCTCGGAGCGCCACCACGCCCACCACGACACCTACCTCGTGCCGCCGCTGTTCACCCGCGGCGTGGCGCTGTGCATGGTGCTGTTCGCCCTTCTCGGCGACATGATCGGCGTCATGTGCCTGATGCGCGTCTTCTC
>CAVDTK010000119.1:0-7247 GCA_963611755.1 Oscillibacter sp. ER4 | reverse complement strand
GGTCGCTCTCGTAGGAGTAGAGGTCGACCGAGGACGTGCCGATCACGGTCTTGGTCTGCTTCTCGAGCTCGGCCTGCAGCTGGGCCACCAGCTCTGCGACCTCGGGGTCGGAGCCGTCCCAGCTCTTGATGAGCTCGGCCGTGACACCGGTCGCGTCCAGGGCGATGGTCACGGTGCCCGTAACCGGGTCGATCTCGGTGCGGCTAAAGGAGGCGAACTTGGTGCCGGTCTGCACGATGGGCACATCCTGGCCGTTCTTGTTCTTGGCCGGCTCGGTGTACATCTCGTGCGAGTGGCCGTCGAGCACCAGGTCGATGCCGGAGGTCTTGGAAACCACGGTATCGCTTCTCCAGCGCTCGACCACGCCGGTCTTGCCAAGGTGGGCGAGAAGAACCACGTAGTCGGCGTCGCCGGTGGAGCGGGCCTCGTCGACGGCTGTTTGGATGGCGTTGACCAGCCCGTCGCCCGACGCGTCGCCGCAGAAGCCGTAGATCAGGTTGCCGTCCTTGTCCTTGAAGCTTGCGGGCGTGGAGCTGGTGATGGTCGAGGGGGTCGTGGCGCCCACGTAGGCCACGCGCACGGTCTGCTCGCCCACCTGGTACTCGATCACGCGGTAGGCGTCAAAGACGCGGTTGCCGTTGACGTCGACGAAGTTGCAGCACACATACGGCGTGTTCTCGGTCGCGCGGTTGGCGAAGAAGGTGGTCATGCCGTAGTCGAACTCGTGGTTTCCGCAGGTCATGAGGTCGTACTTGCAGGCGGCGATGACCTTGGCGGGCGAGTCGCCCTGGGTAAGCGAGCCCACGACGTCGCCCTGCAGGTTGTCACCGGCGTCGACCAGGGTCACGCGGGAGTCGCCGTGCTTGGCCTTCTGGTCTGCCACGTAGTCCTTGAGCTTGGCGTAGCCCAGCTCGGTCTTCTTGTTGATAAGGGCGCAGTGGACGTCGTTGGTGTGCACGATGACGATCTTGGAGTCGTCGTCGACGGCGGCACCTGCGGCTGCGTCGTTTGCGGCGGCACCTGCGGCGGCGTCCGTCTCGCCATCTGCGGCAAAGGCGGCGGCGGGGCCCGAGGCCAACGAGACGGTGAGGCTCGTCAGGACGGTGCCTGCGCTGGCGAGAAACGCGCGGCGGGAAAGGTTGGAATTGCTCATGGCAGGCCTTTCATATGTTGGGTGGGGGAGGGCGTGCCCTCAAGACCTCTCAATAGTACTCCCGCTGCCGTTGCCTGACCGTAAGCGGTCGGAAAACACCGGTAAGCGGTCGATTGGCGTGAAAATTGAAAACGATACCAATTTTCATTTGACGTCATTTTCAATCAGGTTATCCTAATAACTGTCAAACGGACGATGTACGAGGGGAGATGGACATGGCAACGATTTCAGACGTGGCAAAGCTTTCCGGCATGTCCGTCACCACCGTGTCCCGCGTGATCAACAACAAGCCGCACGTCTCGGCAGAGAAGCGCGAGGCGGTTCTCGCCGCCATGGACGCGCTGGGCTACGCCCCCTTGCAGGCCGCCCGCCAGATGCGCGGCTCGGGCTCGGGAAACATCGCCGTTGCCATCCCCGGCATCAAGAACAACTTCTTTGCGCACCTGGTAGACGCCATCGAGAAGACCTGCCGCGCCGGCGGCTACCGCAGCCTCATCTCCCAGACGCAGGGCACCTGCGAGGGCGAGGTCGAGGCCATGGACCTGCTCAAGATGCAGCACGCCGACGGCCTGATCCTGTGCTCGATCGAGAACAAGTGGGACGTCATCACCTCGTACGCTAAGTACGGCGCCCTGGCCATTTGCGACGAGTACCGCGACTCCAACGCGATCTCGCAGGTCCTGGGCCGCCAGTACGACGGCTTCTACGGGGCCACGCAGTACCTCATCGCGCGCGGCTACAAAAAGATCGCCTACTGCACCGGCTTCACCGGGCTGAAGCCCCTTCCCAAGGGCTCTGACCTGGACTCCGACCGTTACCTGGGCTACGCCGACGCCCTTAAGAGCCGCGGCCTATCCGAGCGCCCCGAGTGGTACTTCGAGGGCGTGAACACCCTGGAGGACGGCCGCAACGTCTTTCGCCGCATCCTGTCTTTGCCCGAGCGCCCCGACGCCATTCTCGCCGGATCGGACGAGGTGGCCGTGGGCATCGAGCTCGAGGCCATGCACTGCCGCTTCAAAGTGCCCGATGAGCTGGCCATCTTTGGTGTCGACGACCAGCCCATCGCAGGTATCGCGCCGGTTCCCATCTCGACCATCCGCCAGCCCATCGAGGAGATGGGCACCCTGGTGGCGCAAGAGGTCCTGCGCCAGCTTTCCGCAGAAGAGCCCACCGAGCCCGTGAGGCACGAGCTCAACCTCGACCTGATAGTCCGCTCGTCCACGTAGCCCTGGCATTTCCCCGGCGCCCGGCGCCCCACCCCTTTCATACAGGCCGCTCATCCGGCCTTTCTTTTCGCAACAGATTGGTATCGATACCAATTTGCGGTCACGCTTGTCAAAAAACGCGCCGAGAGGCGCACGAGGGAAGGAGATCCCCCATGGTAGTTCTCGCACGCATCGACCAGCGCCTCATCCACGGCATCGTGGTCAACCAGGTCGCGCCGGCCTTCAAGGTCAAGCGCTTCATGGTGGTCGACGACCTTCTCTGCGACAACGAGGCCATCAAGGCCTCCATGCGCATGGCCAAGCCCGCCGGCACCGGCGTCTCGGTCATCAGCGTGGAGACCGCCGTGGCCAACTTCGCCGCGGGCAAGTACGACGGCCAGAACGTCCTGGTGCTGGTCAAGGAGCCCGAGACCCTCATCCGCCTGATCGACGGCGGCGTCGAGATCCCCAAGGTCGACCTCGGCATCATCTTCAACGAGGAGGACCGCGAGCCTGTGACCAAGTTCGTCGCCCTGAACCAGAAGGAGCGCGACGACCTGGAGGCCATCAAGTCCCGCGGCGTGCCCGTGGTCATCCAGTACGTGCCCACCGACGAGGAGCAGCCCTTTTAAGCTGCGGCTCGTTTGACGGCGAGAAGCCCGCGGCGCCTCGGGCCCTCACGGCCCTTCTCGCCACCCGTCTCACGCATAAACGCGCGAAAGAAAGGTAGGAACGCGCATGGAAATCTTGCAAGACGTGCTCGTGCTCATCGTCGCCGGGTACATGACCGTCGACCAGAACGGCCCCGTGGTCATGAGCTGGTTCGGCGTCATTGTGGGCCTCATCACCGGCCTCATCATGGGCGACGTCAATACCGGCCTGGTCATTGGCGGTACCTTCCAGCTCATGAGCCTGGGCGTCGCGGCCCTGGGCGGCGCCTCGGCCCCCAACTACGGCCTGGCCACCATCGTGGGCACCTTCATCGCCGTCCGCACCGGCACCGGCACCGACGCCGCCATCGCCGTCGGCCTGCCCGTGGGTCTTCTCGCCATCCAGCTCGAGGTCCTGGTGCGCATCGTCAACAACTTCGTGGCGCACAAGATGCAGGACTACAACAACGCCGGCGAGTGGGACAAGATGAACCGCATCGCCTGGCTGGGGCCCATCATCTGCTCGCTGCAGACCCTGGTCCCGACCCTGCTGGTGATCCTCTTTGGCTCCACCGTGGTCAACTTCGTGCTCGAGTTCATCCCCGAGTGGGTCACCAACGGCCTGTCCATCGCGGCCGGCATGCTGCCCGTCGTGGGCGTGGGCATGCTCATGCGCTACATGCCTGTCAAGAAGTTCCTGCCCATGATCCTTATCGGCTTCGTTTTGTCCGCTTACCTGGGCGTTCCCGTCCTGGGCATCGCCATCGTGGGCTTCGCCGCCGCCTTCTGGTATTTCACGACCGAGATCAACAAGGGCGAGGCCGCCGTCGCCGTGGCCGCCGCCGACTCCGAGATGGGGGATGACTTCGATGAGTAACGAGAACATCACCGGCTCCTACCAGGTCACCAAGGCCGACCTCAAGCGCGCGGCCGACCGCTACAACTTCATGGCCTGCAACATCTTCAACTACGAGTCCCAGATGGGCGCGGCCGTGGCGTGGGCGCTGGCCCCGGTCCTTCGCAAGGTCTACGCAGACGACGAGGAGTACAAGGCCGCCCTCAACAACCACTTCAACTACTTCAACGCCACCACCTGCATGGCCTCGATGATCCTGGGCGCCACCACCGCCACCGAGGAGCGCGACGGCATCGCCGCCAAGGAGGCCGTCCAGTCCTTGAAGACCTCCCTCATGGGCCCCTTCTCCGGCGTGGGCGACACCATCGTCTGGGTCCTGTGGCCCACCATCATGGGCTCCATCGCGGGCTACATGGCCCAGCAGGGCAACCCCCTGGGCGCCATCGTGTGGTTCATCTGCAACGTGGCCTTCTGGTTTGTCAAGCGCAAGCTCTTTGAGGTGGGCTACACCTCGGGCACCAAGCTCGTGACCGAGCTGGGCGAGAAGCTCTCGGTCTTCACCGAGGCGGCCTCGATCATGGGCCTTTCGGTCGTGGGCGCGCTTATCGCCACCTCCGTCAAGGTCCAGACGGCGCTGCAGTTCCAGGTGGGCGAGGTCGCGCTCAACCTCCAGACCGACGTCATCGACAAGATCATGCCGTCGTTGCTGCCCGTTCTTCTCACCGTGCTTGTCTACAAGCTCTTGGGCAACAAGAAGTGGACCCCCACCAAGCTCATCCTGTTGATCATCGCGATCTCCCTGGTCTGCTCGTTCTTTGGCATTTTGGCCGTCTAAGCTGTACGAACCCCACCCTCTTTTTGGAGTGTTTGCAATGAAGAGAACCCTTATCCTGGCCTCGCACCACACCATGGCCGAAGGCCTCAAGGACACCCTGGACTTTATCTCCGGCGGCGCCGCGGAGTGCGTGGCCCTGGCCGCCTACATGGACAACGAGCCCTGCGACCACGCGGTGGGCGCCGTGATGGAGGGCCTGGAGCCCGACACCGAGGCCGTTATCTTGACCGACCTTGCCGCCGGCAGCGTTAACCAGCAGTTCTTCCGCTACCTCGGCCGTCCCCACACCCACGTGGTGAGCGGCATGAACCTGCCCCTGGCCCTGGTCTTTGCCCTGGAGCCCGCCGACGACTACCTGAGCGCCGATCGCGTGCGCGAGATCGTGGCCGATGCCCAGTCCGAGATCAAGTACGCCAACGACCTGGCCCAGGAGGCGGACGATGACGACGAGTAACCCCGAGTGGTGGAAGCAGGCCGTTGTCTACCAGGTCTACCCCAAGAGCTTCTGCGATTCCAACGGCGACGGCGTGGGCGACCTCAACGGCATCCGCTCCAAGCTGGGCTATCTGGCAGACCTGGGCGTCGACGTCATCTGGCTGAACCCGATCTTCGCTTCTCCGCAGGTAGACAACGGCTATGACATCGCCGACTACCGCGCCATCGAGCCCACGCTGGGCACCATGGAGGATTTCGACGCGCTTCTCGCCGAGGCGCACGCCCTGGGCCTCAAGATCATCCTTGACCTGGTGGTCAACCACACCTCCGACCAGCACCGCTGGTTCCAGGAGGCCTGCAAGAGCCGCGAGAACCCCTACCACGACTACTACATCTGGCGCGACGAGGTGCCCAACAACTGGGGTTCCAGCTTTGGTGGCCCGGCGTGGAAGTACGTGGAGAGCGTGGGCCAGTACTACCTGCACTGCTTCGCCGAAGGCCAGTGCGACCTTAACTGGGACAACCCGGCCGTGCGCGCCGATGTCTACGACGAGATGCGCTTTTGGCTGGACAAGGGCATCGACGGCTTCCGCATGGACGTCATCACCCTGATCTCCAAGGACCCGGCCCTGCCCGACGGCCCCGTGATCCAGAACAAGGCCTACGGCAGCTACTACGCGGGCTGCGCCACCGGGCCCCACGTGCACGAGTACCTGCAGGAGATGAACCGCGAGGTCTTGTCGCACTACGACGCCATCATGACCGTGGGCGAGGCCCCGCATACCAGCGCCGACCAGGCCATGGATTACGTGGGCGCGGATCGCGGCGAGCTTGACATGGTCTTCCACTTTGACCACATGCACCTGGACTACGACGAGAACGGCAAGTACGCGACGACCCGCGTCTACCTGCCCGACCTCAAGCGCGTGATGGGGGAGTGGCAGGACAAGATGGCCGCCTGCAAGGGCTGGAACAGCCTTTACTGGTCGAACCACGACCAGGCCCGCGCGGTCAGCCGCTTTGGCAACGACTCCGAGCAGTGGCGCGTCAAGTCCGCGAAGATGCTCGGCGTGGCGCTCCACCTGCTGCAAGGCACCCCGTACGTGTACGAGGGCGAGGAGCTCGGCATGACGAACGCCGGGTTTACCTCGATCGACCAGTACCGCGACGTCGAGGCGCTGGACACCTACCGAGACTTCACCGAGCGCAAGGGCTTCTCACCTGAGGCCACGCTGGAGCTGCTGCGCCTGAAGTCGCGCGACAACTCGCGCACGCCGATGCAGTGGACGGACGGCCACGCGGCAGGCTTTACCGAGGGCGATCCGTGGATCGGGGCGAACCCGAACTGCGCCTTTATCAACGTCGAGGCCGCACAGGCTGATAAGGACTCGGTCTACTACTTCTACCAGCGGCTCATTGAGCTGCGCCACGAGCGCGCGAGCGTGACCGACGGCCGCTACGTCGACCTGGCGCCCGCCGACGAGAAGGTATGGGCCTACCTGCGCCGCGCCGAGGACGAGACGCTTGTGGTGCTCTGCAACTTCACGGGCGAGGCCGTGTGCTTCGAGCTGCCGGACAGCGTCGAATGGGAGACGAGCGAGCTCGTGATCTCGAACGAGGACACGGCAGCCGGCAAGCTTTCGCGCACCGTGGCCCTCGAGCCTTACGGCGCCGTCGTCTACGCCGTGCGCTAGGCGCCGTTACGCAAATTATCCGCTTGCCATCCGCGACCGGGGGCAGGGCTCAACTGGGCCCCGCCCCCCCGGCTGCTGTATGCGCGCAACCCCTAAGCCGCCGCCCAGGTCTGCGCCCGGCTACTCGGCCAGGTACGCGCGCTCAACGGCGGCGATGTACATGGTGTGGTAGTCGTGGTCGGCGTAGTGCTTGGCGTCAAAGTCGCACGTGTCCATAAACCCTTCCGGCCCGAGGAACGCGGCGTACCTCTTTCGGCAAACGAGGACGAGGCTCGCCTCGGCAAACGCCATCTCCCCGTCAAGGGCGACCAGCGTAAGCCCCGACGCCGCGACCTTGTCCTCGTCGCGTCCCGAAACCCGCCCCAGATAGCCGAGCTCGCGGCGATGCTCGCCCGGCTCAAAGAACGAGAGCGTGAACG
>CAVDTK010000118.1:0-7296 GCA_963611755.1 Oscillibacter sp. ER4 | reverse complement strand
GTGTAACCACGGCCCATGGCCTCGTTCAAAGAGGCGGAACCGGCGCGGGTATAGGTGCGCTCGAAGCGCCAGGTGCCGGTGTCGGTCTCCTCAAGCCAGGCGATCTGCTCGGCGGATTCCACGCAGTAGGTATCGTTGGCCTCTTGGGTAAAGCCGGTGTAGAGGGCCTTCCAGGCAAAATACCCGCCCACGGTGAGGTCGACCACAACGACGGCGGCGACGCAGAGAAGACCGGCACGGCTGTTGCCCGCGCGGCGGGCCAGGGCGTCCAGGCGGGCGCCGAGGCCGACGGCCGGAGCAGTCGCTTCGGCGACGTCGCCCTCCCCCAAGCAGGCGGCCCACCATGCGCCTGCGAGCCACATCGCGGTAGGCGCCACGAAGAGGCACACGCGCGAGTAGAACCCGGACGGCTCGCGGAAGCCGCACCAGATGGCCTGGAGCGGGCGGAAGATCACGCAGGCCAGGATCGTTGCCACAAGCGCAGCCGCGGCCATCTTGGTGCGCCCGTCGACGCGGCGCGACATAAAGAACGCAACGAACGACAGCATAAGAAGCAAGCCGCAATAGAACTGCGGGATGCGGTGCCACGGGCTATAAAGCGCAGGTATAAGGCCTCGCAACATGTAGACGGGCTGCGTGGTGAAGATCTGGCGGATGACCCCCATGACGCCGTCTGCGGTAAAGATACCGGCCACGATGTCAAAGACGCTCATCTCCTCCGAGCCGCCGGACCCCAGCATGGCCACCACCGTGGGCACAAAGGTCCAGGCGCACAGCACCAACGCCACGACCATGGGGCGAGCAAAGCGCAGGGCCAGGCGCCAGATGGGATAGCGCTCGGTCGCCGGGGCGGCCGGGGTCGTCGGGGCAGCGCCCGCGTCCTTCTCCCCGCCCGCAACCCGCAGCCCGCAGACGCCGCCCGCGACGGCCCACTCGAAGATCGTGAGCATCACGCAGAAGATGACCGTCATGTAAGCCGTGTACCAGCAGACGATAACGTTGGCCGCGGTCAAAAGCGCCAACGGCAGCCAGCGGCCACGCGACACCAGAAGCCAGACGGCCCACATGATGAGCGGCAACAGGATAAGCGCGTCCATCCACATGGGGTTTCTTAGGTTGGTGGCCGCCCACAGGGACCACGTGTAGCCCAGTCCCAGCACAAAGGTCCAGCCGCGCGACAGGCCAAAGCGACGCCGCAGGTAGAACTCGGCGGCAAGCTGCATGCAGCCGAGCTTCAGGGCATCTACCACAAAGACGAACAACGTGAGGTGGTGCTCGTCGAAGAGCAGCTCCAGGAAGTTGAAGGGGCTCGCCAGGTAGTAGCTGTAGAGGCCCCACGTGTTGGCGCCCAAGCCGCACGCCGTGGAATAGAAGATGGACTCCTGGCCGGACAGGACGCGCCGATACCAGGCAAAGAAGTCGATGTACTGGTACTTGAGGTCCTCGGTCAAGAAGGACTGCTCGCCAAAGGGGTAGACGCCGGCCGCGGCCGCCACCACGCACAAGATGGCGATGGGCGCCGAGAAGCTCAGCGCCCAAAAGCCCAAGGTTCGTATGAAAGAGCGACCCCCGCGGCGAGAAGTGCCCTTCTCGCCGACCGCGGCCGCCCCGCCAAGCCCGCGATTAAGCATCGTCACGCTCGTTTTTGACCAGGACGTTCCTTGCGCGCTGCAGGACGCGGGCCGGGCCCTCGACCTTCACGGTGCACAGGGTCTCGGACGCCAGGCGGCCGATCCAAGACAGCGGCAGCACGCGCTCGTACGGCAGGCCCATGACCTCGCAGAAGAACTTCTTGCGGTGCGGCGGCATCACGCAGTTCTCCTTGACGATCTGCGGGTCCATGCGCGAGAAGACCTCGCGGGTCTTGGCCTTGACCACGGGGTTGTCCCAGCCGTCGTCGTAGATGGCGCCGTAGGTGTAGTTAAAGCCGCGGACGTAGTGGGCGGCGATGATGCGCTTGTCGGTGACGCCCAGGCGCTCGATGATGTCCAGCATGTCCATCCAGCGGTCGAAGGGGCGGGCAACGGCCTCGTCGGTGGCGTGGTTCAAGGTGGAGCCGGGCAGGTCGCAGCGGTAGTTGTAGTAGGGTTTGTCCAGGTAGACGATGTTCTTGGCCTGGCACATGGTATCTACCAGGAAGGGGTTGTCGGCCCAGCCGGCGCCGGGGTACTCCGGCAGGCGGATGTTGTTGCGGCGCAGGAAATCGGTGCTGTAGATGGCAGACCAGATGGCGGGGTGAAGCTCAAGCAAAATAGGGTTCTCGGCCACCGTGAAGGGCTTGGCCGAGGTCTTGATGCGGCCCTCAAGCAGGCAGTGGCAGGCCCTCTGCTTGGCGGGGTCGTTCCAGTCGCGGATGTCTGTCCAGGGGGTCTTCACGATGTCGATGGGCTCGGCGAACTTGGAGGCCAAGGCGAGCATGTCCTCGTACATCGTAGGCTCGATCCAGTCGTCCGGCTCGATGATGGAGACCCACTGGCCGCGCGCCATGGAGATGCCCAGGTTGCAGCCCACGCCGTAGCCCTCGTTCTTCTTGTCGACCACCACCACGCGGGAGTCTTTGGCGGCAAAACGCTGGATGATGGAGAGAGACCCGTCCTTGCTGCCGTCGTTTATGCAGATAAGCTCGAGGTTCTTGTGCGTCTGGCCAAGGATCGACTCCAGGGCCTGGGGCAGGTACTTCTCGACGTTGTAGATAGGAACGATGACGGAGACAAGGGTGTTCTCGTTTGACACGTGGGCCCCTCCCATGAAGTAATTGAGCAAAAGCGAACCGTGCAAGGTTGGTACGGTAGTATTAACAAGGTTAATTCAAGACGTTTTCATTTGACACACGTTGAATTGAGGTTCGCTTTGGCTTCACACTTTGCGCAAGATGGCAAAAAGCCCAACCGCTACACCCCCCAGCAAGGCTCGGGCGCACAGAACGGCTACGGCCAGCAGGGCGCTTATGGCGAGCAGGGCTCATACGGCCAGCAGGGCGGCTACGCCGAGCCGGATCCCTTTGCGAGCAACGACTACTACCAGGACGACTACGCCGCCTACGGCAACAATGGCGCGGGCGACCAGTTCTCCTACCAGGACGACTCCTTCGATTTTGGCGCATTCCCCGCAAACGACGACGGCCTCGTGCGCCACAAGCACAAAAAGAAGAAGCACACCGGCAGAAACATCGCCATCGTCTGCGCCATCGTCGTGGTTTTGCTGGGCGTTTTGGGCGGCGTGGAGGCCTTCGCGCTTATCAACTCTGCCAAGACCGTGAAAAGCGAGGCCTCGGCCATCATGGCGCAGGTCACGACCGTCAAGGACGCCGTCAAGAAGGGCGACTCGGACGCGCTCAATACCTCGGTCCAGACCATCCGCACCAAGACCAACAACATCAATAAAGAGGTCAACACCACCGCCTGGAACGTCGCGGCGATGGTGCCGGTCTACGGCCAGGACGTGAAGAGCATCCAGAAGCTGGGCGCCACCGCCTCCAACCTGGTCGAGGACGCGCTGATCCCGGTGGCGGACGGGCTGTCCGGCCTCAAGCTCTCCGAGCTTCTGCAGGACGGCGCCGTGAACGTGAGCATCCTCGAGAAGCTCATCTCGGCACTTGAGCAGGCCTCGCCCGTTGTCCAGACCTCCGCCGAGACCATCAACTCGCTGCCCGAGGCGCACATCTCGCAGCTCAAGTCCATCCTCGACAAGGTGAAGGACCCTTTGAGCCAGGCGGGCACCGCCCTTGAGCAGGCAGAGCCTATCCTCAAGGTCCTGCCCCAGATGCTGGGCGCCGACGGCCAGACCAAGAACTACCTGGTCGTGGCCCAGAACAACGCCGAGATCCGCGCGACCGGCGGCTTCCCCGGCGCCACCGGCATCGTCAGCGTGACCGACGGCAAGATCTCCATGGGCGACTTCCAGGCCATCGGCAAGCTCGGCGGCGATGACTATGCCGAGGACCAGGACCCCAAAGAAGCCGCGATGTTCAGCCACGAGAACGACGTCACGCCCCAGATCATCACCTGCAACCCCGACTTCCCGGTCTCGGCCAAGCACCTCGCGCACCTGTGGAACCAGCGCATGGGTACCATGCCCGACGGCGTGATCGCGCTTGACCCCACCGTGCTGCAGGGCCTTCTCGGCCTGGTGGGCGCGGTGACCGCGCCTGACGGCGAGGTCGTGGACGGCACCAACGCCGCACAGGTCCTTCTCAACGGCACCTATAAGAAGTTCGGCAACGACGGCACGGCGCAGGACGAGTACTTCTCCGCGGTGGCCGGCCTTGCCTTCAAGCAGGTCATGAACAACCTGGGCGACGCCGACCTCGACAGCCTGCTGACCCTGCTGGACGGCTACGCCAAGGAGAACCGCATCCTTGCCTGGATGCAGGACGCCGACGAGCAGGCCGCCGTCGTGACCTTCAACCTGGCCGGCGACGTGGCCGAGGATCCTACCACGCCTGAGATCGGCGTCTACATCAACGACAACACCTGGGCAAAGATGACCTGGTACATGAGCGTGAACACCACCGTGGGCACCCCGCTTCTCTCGGCCGACGGCACCCGCACCTACCAGGTGACCACCGTCATCCGCAACAACATCACCGCCGACGAGGCGGCCTCTGTCCCCACCTACATCACGGGCTACAACCCCGATCTCACCGGCGTTGGCAACATGATCGAGGAGGTCATGCTGTACGCGCCGGCCGGCGGCACCATCAGCAACATCGACTGCGACCTGGGCAACACCTTCACCCAGGGCACGTACTCGAGCCTGCAGACCTGGCGCACCGGCACCCAGATCCAGATCGCGCCGCAGCACGAGGCGGTCATCACCTACACGGTGACCACCTCGCCCGAGGCCACGAGCGAGCTCACGGTGCGCACCACGCCCACCGCTCAGGTCTCCGCCGGCTGGTAGGAAAACCGGCGCGACACCGTATGTGATATTGTTGGCTGGGAGCCGTGCACGTCACCGGCTCCCAGCCGTTTTTTATGCGAACAAAGGCGAGGTCATGAGCATACCCAGGGGCAAGGTCTTTCAAATCTTTGATATCGACGAGGACGAGATCCATCGCCTGTACGTCTCGAACAGCCCCGCCCTTGACGTCGCGAAGATCGACGTTGTGGACGCCGGCGGCGCATCGATTCTCAAGCGAGCCGTCTTTTTAGATGCCGAGAAGGACGTGGCACCCTTGTCCCGCTGCCTGTCGCTCAGGCTTCCCCGGGGCGCGCGCGACTACCGCGTGACGTATAACGGCCGCGCAATCGCGCGCCTCTCCAATTACCGCTACCAGAAGCTTGTCTGGATGCGCAACTACGCCATGGTGAACCCCGACATCGACGGCGGTTTCGCGCCGTGGCGAGATGGACATCCGGTAACGCCGTCGAAGACCGAGGACGAGCTTTCTTCTCGGCCGCTGTTCAGCGTCGTCGTGCCGCTGTTCAACACTCCGATTGCCTACCTCAAGGAAATGCTGGATTCGGTACTTGCGCAGACCTATACCCACTTTGAGCTAGTGTTGGTTAACGCGAGCCCCAATAACGCGCAGATGAACGAGGTGCTTGCGGCCTGCGGCGACCCGCGCGTCAAGGTTATTGAGGTCCCGGAAAACCTGGGGATCGCCGGCAACACCAACGTGGGTGTACGCGCTGCTACGGGCGACTATGTGAGCTTCTTCGACCACGACGACGTCTTGGACAAGAACTGCCTGCTCGAGTACGCGATCGCCGTCGACCGGGACCCCCAGATCGACCTTCTCTACTGCGACGAGGATAACTTTGAGGAAGAGCTGTCGCGCTCCTATGCGCCGCGCTTCAAACCCGCGCTTAACCTGGGGCTTCTTTACTCGCACAACTACGTGGTCCACCTGCTTACCGTGAGCCGTTACGTGCTTGAGCGCGTCGAGCTGTCGCCCGATTACCTCAGCGGCGCCCAGGATTACGACATGACCCTCAAGGCCTATGAGGTCGCGCGGTCCGTTTGCCACGTCGAGAAGACCCTCTACCACTGGAGATGCCACGCCGGCTCGACCAACGGCGGCGTCATGGACAGCAAGCCGTACTGTATCGAAGCCGGCCGTCGCGCGCTCGAGGATCACTTTGGGCGCAAGGGCATCGACTGTCAGGTCAGCGCATCGAGCTACATCAACTGCGTCTACAACGTTGAGTACGCGACTGTTCCTGCCGAGAAGATCACGGTACTTGATTGGGCAGACGACAAGGGGTTTGACCAGGCGCTTATTGAAGGCGGAAAGGTTGAGACCCCGTACGTCGCGTTTGTCCGCAATACCGTTGAGTTGGATGGCGAGGACTTCTACGGGCGTCTTTGCTCCGTCTTCGAGCGGCCTGAGGTGGGGATCGCGGGCGCCAAGCTCTTCTTTGCTGACGGGCTGGTTGAGCATGCCGGGGTCTGTGTGAACGCGCGGGGTGATTTTCTCGCCCTCAACCAGGGATTTAGCGACAAGATGGGCGGCGGCTATATGGGATTCGCCGAGTGCGAGTGCGACTACTCGGCCGTGCTGCCCGACTGCTTTGCCGTGCGGACGGAGCTTCTCGCCGCATATGCCGCCCAGGTCACGGGCTTCAAGACTGCCAACGACGCGATGTTCGCATTATGCGAGAAGGTCCGCGAGGGCGGCGCGGCGATCTGCGTCTCTCCCCTGGTCAGCGCCGTCAACCTGGTGGGCGTGGTTCCGAGCGGCACGCCGCTCAACAGCGATTACGAGGCCAAGCTCCCTGAGGTCCTGGGCAACCCCGCCCTTATGTTCGAGACCGGCTACCCCCAGCTCGACTTCCCGCGCGACGCGCAGGCGGATTGGAACCGCAAAGTAAGTGGAGCCCTCTTGCGAAGGCTCCACCTTAAGCGTTAATCAATTGGGTGCAGGCCCGCTACCTGGGGTTTATTTAAGAGTCTCCAGGTAGTCGGCCAACTCGTCCTCCCAGTCGCGGGGGAAGAAGCCGGTGGCCTTGAGCTTGGTCAGGTCGAGCGCGGAGTAGTGCGGGCGCGGGGCGATGGGGCCCTCGGCACTGGCGTAGTAGGCGGCCGTCGAGACGGGCACGACCTTGTCGCCGTTGCCGTTGGCGGCTTCGAAGCACGCCTTAGCGATGTCGGCCCAGGACTTGACCGCGCCGGAGCCGGTCATGTCGTAAGTGCCGTAGGGGGCCTTCGTGTCCAGCACGTGGAAGATCGCCTTGGCCATCTGGTCGGTGAAGGTGAGGCGGCCTAGCTGGTCGTCGACCACGGTGACCTTCTCCAGCTCGCCCGCGGCCACCTTGTCGCTGAGCATGCACATGGTCTTGGCGAAGTTCTTGC
>CAVDTK010000117.1:2801-7344 GCA_963611755.1 Oscillibacter sp. ER4 | reverse complement strand
CTCCTTAGGTGGGCGCAGGAATCCTGGAATTGTTTTTACATACTATCATATGTAAAAGTCTCTCATGCGTTCTTGGCTATAGCATCTTGCATAACTCAGTTGGGACCCACAAACGAGATTGGTTTACCGTCGGACGCAAAGTCGCGTTTGTGTGGTATTTAAATTGAACTTGCCGAGTAGCCGGAAAGTCGTCAACTCGTTTACCTGCATAAACGTCGGCGATAAACCAAGGTCTACTTACCTTGGCCGCATTAAATGCCACACAAACGCGACTTTCGTTTTCCGAGGGCCGGGCCCTTGGCAGGGATGCACCGGAACCGGGGGCACGTTGGCGGGCTTTGGCGAGGTGGAGCGTGACGCGGCGCGTGTCTCGCCGTTCTTTTTGCCTTGCTACAAAATTGCGGGGTGGGCGCTGTTGGAAGGGCATTTTGCTACAAAAACGCGGGGTGGGCGCAGGAAAAACGGGGTTTTGCTACAAAACTGCGGGGTGGGCGCACTTTTGACAGCGCCCACCCCGGCTTTTTGTAGCGAGACGGGCCTCGCGCAGCGCCTGCCCTGGCTTTTTGTAGCGCCTAGGAGTGCCGTGGGCCCAGGCTCGCGCGCTCGATGAGGGTGGCGGGGACCAGGACGTGGCGCGGCACGTCGCCCGCGCCCGTCGCGCCATTCTCGCTGCCCGCGCCGCCGGCCAGCACTTCCTCGAAGGCGCGAATGCCCAGCTCATGGTGGTTGAAGCGCATCGATGTCAGTTGCACCCGGGGTACCGACTCGCCCAGCGAGTCGTCGAAGCCCACGACGCTCACGTCGCCCGGCACATCGCGCCCGGCGTCGCGCAGGGCGCACACCGCGCCGTAAGCCATGTTGTCGTTGCCGGCGAGAATGGCCGTGCACCCTGCGTCGGCGGCGAGACGCGCCCCGGCCTCGTAGCCCGAGTCGGCGCCCCAGTCGCCGCGCAGCGGTTCCGCGGCCTCAAGCCCCGCGGCGGTCATCGCTTCTCGCCAGCCGCGCTCGCGGTTTCGCCCGGCCAACGACTCCTCCGGGCCCGCGATAAAGCGGATTTCCCGGTGCCCCAGCTCGATCATCCGCTCGGTCGCCGTGCGCGCGGCCCCCACCTGGTCGTCCGAGATCGTGGGGCAGCTCGCGTGCTCGAATGGCGTCACGATCACGGTGGTCAAACCGGCCGGCGAACGGAACTCGTCGAAGTCCGCGACCATCCGCCCCAGGTTGAACACCATGCCGTCGACGGGGAGAAGGGCCATGCGGCGCGCGGCCTCGGCCAGGGTCAGGTCTTCTCCGTCGCGGCGCTTGAGCAGCGTGATCGCGTAGCCCTTCTCGGCGGCGGCGCTGGCGATCCCGTCCAGGACGCTGAGGTTTCCGCCCTTGAGCTCAAAGATCACGAGGCCGATGGACTTGTATTTGCCCAGCTTGAGCGACCGGGCGGCGTAGTTGGTCCTAAAGCCCAGCCGATCCATGGCGGCCTGCACGGCGTCGCGCGTCGCGGGCCTCACAGCGTCGGGCTCGTTCATCACGCGCGAGACGGTCTTGAGCGACACCCCGGCCTCGCGGGCCACGTCGACCATCGAGGGGCCGTTGTTCGTGCTTCTCGCCATTCGAACCCTTTCGCACAACTTCGAACAAATCCGCTCACCGCCAGAATGCGACCGTTCAGCTGGTTGACCGGCTGCGCCCTCATGATGCCGCAGGAAATGGCGTACGTTGTCATCACGCCAAATGACAACGTTGTCATTCTCAAAAACGCACAACCGCGCTCACCTTTGGCCAGCAAGGGGCAACCGGGCAACCCCAAGCGAGCCGCCGCCACCGGGCAGGCGACGGCGCGTCACCGTACGACGGCGCCTCCGCGGCGCCACAGCGTCACCGCACCACCTCGCACCACAGCACCACGGCAACACGGCGCCCGCCCACGCGGCCGCGCCGGACCTGTAACGCATCCAACGCAAAGGAGCGATATGGACGCAATCATCAAGCTGCTCGAGAAGCAGCAGCCGCTCTTCGAGAAGATCGGCAGAAACCCCTACCTCCAGGCGATCAAAGACGGCTTCCTCGGCTGTATGCCCATCGTCTTGACCTCGTCGATCTTCCTGCTCATCGCCACGCTTCCCGGCGTCGTGGGCATCGAGCTGCCCCAGCCCATCATCGACTGGTGCAACAAGCTCTACAACTTCACCATGGGCGTCATGGGCATCATGTGCGCCGGCACCACCGCCAAGAACTTCACGGCTTCCATGAACCGCCGCATGCCGGACGGCAAGGTCCTAAACGACGCCTCCACCATGATCGCGGCGCAGTGCTCGATGCTGCTTCTCGCCGTCACGCAGTTCACCGCCACCCTCGACGGCGCCGAGGTCAGCGCCTTCGACTGCACGAGCATGGGCACGCGCGGCCTGTACTCCGCCTTCATCGCGGCGTTCATCACCGTGGGCGTCTACAAGTTCTGCGTCTCGCGCGACCTCACCATCAAGCTGCCCAAGGAGGTTCCCGGCGCCATCGCCCAGAACTTCCGCGACATCATCCCGTTCGCGGGCTCGGTCATCATCTGCGCCGTCATCGACGCAGCCATCCGCGCGCTGGCCGGCGTGCCCTTCTCCGAGATCCTGATCAAGCTCCTCTCGCCGCTCTTCGCCGCGGCCGAGACCTACCCGGGCCTGATCATCATCCAGTTCTTCACCGCGTTCTTCTGGTTCATCGGCATCCACGGCCCCTCGATCGTCCAGCCGGGCATCGACCCTATCCGCCTCGCCAACCAGGCCGAGAACCTCCAGGTGCTGCTGGCCGGCGGCCACCCCACGCACTCGCTGTGCTTCAACCTGTCGCTCGTCGGCGAGTTCGGCGGCACCGGCGCCACCTTCATCGTGCCGCTGCTGCTCATCCTCTTCATGAAGTCCAAGCAGCTCAAGGCCGTGGGCAAGGCCTCCATCGTTCCGGTCGCCTTCGCCGTCAACGAGCCGCTGCTCTTCGGCGCCCCGATGGTGCTCAACCCCTACATGTTCATCCCCTTCACGGTCGCCGGCTGCGTCAACGTCTGCCTCGCCAAGTTCTTCATCGACGTCGTGGGCATGAACGGCTTCAGCTTCGTCATGCCGTGGGCGACCCCGGGCCCCATCGGCATCTTCATCTCGTGCAACTTCCAGCTGATCTCGCTCGTGTTCGTGGCGCTGCTGCTGGTCATCGACGCGGTCATCTACCTGCCGTTCCTTAAGGCGTACGACAAGATGCTCTGCGACCAGGAGGCCGAGCGCGCAGGCGAGCTGGCGGCCGAGGGCGCGGCTGTGGCCGTGGCCGACAATGGCGCCCTTGCCGAGAAGAGCGCCGAGCCTGCGGTGTCCGTTGCGCCGGCTGCCGAGAAGACCGTCGAGGCCCCGGCTCCCGCCGACGCCCCGGCCCCCGCGGCCAAGGCCTCCGTCGACGGCCTTAAGGTCCTGGTCCTGTGCGCCGGCGCGGGCACCTCGGCCCTTCTCGCCAATGCCATCAAGGAGGGCGCGGCCAAGACCGGCGAGAACATCGCCAGCGCCGCCGGCGCCTACGGCCAGCACACCGGCATCATGAGCCAGTACGACGTCATCGTTTTGGCCCCGCAGGTCCGCACCTACTACGAGGACATGAAGGCCGACACCGACCGCCTGGGCATCAAGCTGCTCGCCCCGCGCGGCCAGGAGTACATCGCCTTGACCCGCGACCCCGAGGGCGCCGTCAAGTGGCTCCGCGAGAACGTGGCCGAGTAGGCGGCCATGCGAACGCACAGCTCTTCTCTCCAGCTCTGCTCACAGAAAGGACCCATCATGACCAGGCAATTCCCCAAGGGATTCGTTTACGGCGGCGCGACCGCGGCCTACCAGGTCGAGGGCGAGACCCGCACGCACGGCAAGGGCCGCGTGCCCTGGGACGATTTTCTCGCCGCCCAGGGGCGCTTCTCGCCCGACCCGGCCTCTGACTTCTACAACAGCTACCCCGTTGACCTGGAGCTTTGCGAGCGCTTTGGCGTGAACGGCATCCGCGTCTCCATAGCGTGGACCCGCATCTTCCCCGCGGGCACGGGCGAGCTCAACCCCGAGGGCGTGGCCTTCTACCACGCGCTCTTTGCCGAGTGCGAGCGCCGCCATGTGATCCCCTACGTGACGCTCGACCACTTCGACACGCCCGAGGCCTTCTACGAGAACGGCGGCGAGGGCTTCCTAACCCGTTCAACTATTGATGCCTTCGAGGCCTACGCCAAGTTCTGCTTTGCCGAGTTCACCGAGGTCAAGCACTGGTTTACCTTCAACGAGATCCCGGCCACGGCCGAGGGCATGTACATCGTGGGCAACTGGCCCCACGGCGAGAAGTACCGTCTGGACAAGGCCTTCCAGGTCATGCACAACATGATGGTCGCCCACGCCCGCGCCGTCCGCGCCTTCCACGAGGGCGGCTTCGAGGGCGAGATCGGCATCGTGCAGAACCTCGAGCCCAAGTACCCGCTGGATCCCGCGAGCGCCGCCGACGCCGAGGCCGCGCGCATGGCCGACGTCATCAACAACCGCTGGGTGCT
>CAVDTK010000117.1:0-2247 GCA_963611755.1 Oscillibacter sp. ER4 | reverse complement strand
GCTACAACAAGCGTTACGGCCTGTTCTACGTGGACTTCGAGACCCAGAAGCGCTATCCCAAGGCAAGCGCGTACTGGTTCAAGAACCTGGCCGAGACGGGGTTGCTCGAGGCGTAGGGGAGAAGCCCGGTCTTCTCGCCGCCGCGCTACAAAATGACGGGGTGGGCGCAGCGAGAAGGGCTTCTCGCTACAAAATCGCGTGGTAGGCGCAGGTAAAACGCGGTTTTGCTACAAAATAACGGGGTGGGCGCACTTTCAACAGCGCCCACCCCGGCTTTTTCTAGCGAAACGGGCCTCGGCCAGCGCCCACCCCGGCTTTTTCTAGCGAAACGGGCCTCGGCCAGCGCCCACCCTGCGTTTTTGTAGCGCGCCGAGAAAAACCTCCGGCTGATTTTCGTTCGGAAGCTTAAAACTTTCCAAGATGGGTACCCTATGCCCACCATGGGTGTCGTCTTCTCACATACCACAGCTCTTGAGATCCTTCGCGACCCGGCCTTTGGCCCCAGAGTCGCCCGGGCTCGCGCGCCTATGGCCCTGGAGACCGGCCTTCCCAGCGACGCCGATGTCGCGGCTGCGCTTTCCCGCGTCGGCTTCTCCCCAAGTGGCGAGACGCCCGCCGAGGTTGCCTACCTTGCCCGGTCGGGCGCGCATGGGAGCATGGCGAGAATTGCCCGCCGCTATTCCGCCGAGCCGCCGGTCGGCTCGTTCCTGCGGATCACTGACGGCATTGGCGTCGCCAGCCCTGAGCTGCTGCTCGTTCAAATGGCGGGTCGCGCCACAGACCTCGAGCTCACGCTTTTGGCCTGCGAGCTGTGCGGTCTGTATGCCCTTAGCGACGCCGAGGAGTACGGCCTGGTGCAGAGAAGCGCCCCGCTCACCTCCAAGGAGCGGGTGGCGGCCTATCTCGACAGCATCCCTTCCTGCATGTACGCCCGCAAGGTCCGCGCCGCGCTCGACCGGGCGTGCGAGATGTCCGGCTCGCCGCGTGAAAGCATGCTTTACCTGCGGTTTAGCCTGCCGCGCCGCCTTGGCGGCTACGGCCTGCCGGTCCTTTCGATGAACAGCTCCGTCGAACTCCGGCGCCTGGGCGACCTGTTCCGCTCTCGCAGGGTCCGCAAGCCGGACTTGATCCTGAGCCTGCCGGACGGCGATCGCCCGGGCCTCTGCATCGAGTACGCCGGCTCGCCGCATCTGGCCTCCGGCCGCCCGCAGCTCGACGACCTGAGGCAAAACGAGCTGATGGCCGCCGGATTTTCTCCGTACACCATCTGGAACGACCAGTACAACAGCGTGAACTACATGGATGACCTGGTAGACGGCGTGATTAGGCAGAAGCTCGGGCTTTCTCGCCGTCGGCCGGGGCAAAAGACGCTCGCGGTTGAGCGTGCCCAGCGCGACCTGCTGCTCTGTGAGCTCAACGCGATCGACGGCTACACCTGGGGAACGAGCAACACGGGCCCGGAGTACCTGAGCCTTCTCGCCCGCGTGGCCGAGGCCAAGGCGGCCTAAGGTTTGCTACAAAACAACGGGGTGGGCGCACTTCCAACAGCGCCCACCCCGCGTTTTTGTAGCGGCCGAGAAACCCGCGAACCCTAGAGTTCTTCTCCGTTGCTCGCGATGACCCGCTGCATCCAGGCGAAGCTGTTCTTTTTGATGCGCGCCCCGCTGCCCTGGCCGTAATCGTCCAGGTCAACGTAGATGAAGCCGTAGCGTTTGCTCATCTCGCACGACGAGCAACTCACGATGTCCAGCGGCCCCCACGCGTAGAACCCGCGCAGGTCGACGCCGTCGCGCAGGGCCTCGCGCATCTGCTCGATGTGCAGGCGGAAGAACTCCTCGCGGTACGGGTCGTGCACCTGCCCGTCCTCCAGCTCGTCATAGAAACCCATCCCGCACTCGGTGATGTACATGGGCTTCTGCCAGCGGTCCCAGTACTCGTTGAGAACAACGCGCAGGTTGATGGGGTCGACGCTCCAGCCCCAGGCGTTGGCCTTGAGCTTGGGGTTGATCATCCCGATGCCGTCGGCCGCGTAATTCTCGGCGTCGATCATGCGCGTGTAGTAGTACGAGAAGGTGAAGAAATCGGCGGTCCCGGCGGCCAGCGCGCGCTCGTCGTCCGGGCCAAACTCGATCTCGATCCCGTGGTCGGCGAAGTAGCGCTTGGCGTACCCGGGGTAAGCCTCGCGGAGAAGAACGTCGCCAAAGAAGTAGTGCATCTGGTTGTAGCGCATGGCCGCGAGCGTGTCCT
>CAVDTK010000116.1:0-7382 GCA_963611755.1 Oscillibacter sp. ER4 | reverse complement strand
TCGGCCTGGCCGGGTCGATCATCGGCGTCGCCATCGGCGGCGTGGCGTCCGCGGCTGCCTCGCAGATCTACAAGAGCCTGCTGCAGGCCTCTGCCGACAAGCTCTCGGACCTAGCCGGCGGCGATGACGAGGGCGAGGGCCAGGCGGGCACTGGCGGGGCCGCAGACGGCGTCACAGGCGGCGAGAAGGGCGTGGCGGGCGCTGACCCCGCGGCCGACCTCACGCAGGTCATGGGCGGCGGCGAGACGAGCGTCTACCCCGTCTCGGTCTCTGCCGCCTACCCCGTCGAGCAGGTCGCCGAGACCGGCACGCCCATCGCGCCCACGGCCGTGCGAGCCGCCGCCCACGCCAAGCAGCGCCGCGACGTGCGCCGACGCGCCACGATCATCGCCGCGGCCTGCGCCGTCGCGGCCGTCCTGATCTTCTCGCTGGTGGTCACCATCGCCACCAAGGGCGCGGGCATCGGCGGAGGCGCGGCCGAGGTCACAAACGACCAGCCCGCCGTGTCCGAGGGCGAAGGTACGCAACAGAGTGAGGCCCCCAAGCACGAGGCGCCCGCGGGCCGCGGCGAGTCCGATGACGCCGAGAAGTCTGACGAGTCGCACGTCACCGCGACGACCGGCCAGGACTCGCAGGGCACTTCCGATGCCGCGACCCAGGGGTCTACCAGCACTGATACGACGAGCACGACCGGCAGCACCGGGTCTCAGGGGACGTCGAGCAGCACGGGCACCGGGTCCAGCACGGGCACGAGCAGCGGAACCGGCTCCGGGTCGACCAGCAGCTCAAACACGACGAGCGGCGGCAGCTCAAGCTCGTCTAGCGGGAGCACGTCGAACACCGGCAGCGGCGACACCTCAAGCAGCAAGAGCGACACCAGCAACACGAGCGGCGGCTCCAGCAGCTCATCCGGCAGCTCTTCTAGCACGGGCAGCAGCTCCACAAGCGGCTCTTCCACCAGCACAACCAGCGGAACCACTAACTAAGAAACGCTTCTCGCCGCCCGTTGCCGTCCCTAGTGCTCGACAGCGTTGCGCAGCGGCTCTGCCGCCTGCAGGTGCCGCAGGTTCTCCGCCGCGATGGACACGATGTTGTCGAGCGTCTGACTAAGGTGGAACTGGCCCGATACGTGCGGCGTCAACAGCAGGTTGGGCGCGTCCCACAAGGGGCTGTCGGCAGGCAGCGGCTCCGGCGAGCAGACGTCGATCGCGGCCCCCGCAAGCTTTCCGCTCTCCAACGCGGCGAGAAGCGCGCCCTGGTCAACCAGGTCGCCGCGGCCGCCGTTCACGAAGAAGGCGCCGTCGCGGCAGGCGGCGAAGAACTCGACGCCCGCGAGCCCTCGGGTCTTCTCGGTGCTGGGAAGGAAGCTCGCCACCACGTCCATGCCAGGCAGGACATCCAGCAGCTCGTCCATGGAATGCATCGCATCGAAGGCCGCCGGGCACGCGACCGGGTTTCTCCGTACGCCCTCGACGCGGGCGCCCATAGCACGGCAGAGCTCTGCGAAGCGCGTGCCGATGTCGCCCGCCCCCAGCACGAGGACCCGCGCGCCCGAGAGCGTGGTCACGGGGCCCAGATCGCCCCAGTCGTGCGAGCGCTGCAGGTCAAGGTAGCCGGGCAGGCGCTTGATCTGCGCCAGGAGCATGGCAAAGAGGTGCTCGCTCACGGCCTGGCCGTACGCGCCGGTGGCACAGCACAAGGCGACCTCGCTAGGCACGGTACCTGCGGCGATATAGTCGTCGTAGCCCGCCGAATTGAGCTGCAGGAGCCTCAATGACGCGGCCTTAGGCACGCGCGCCGCAGGCAGGTTGCCGATAATGACATCGGCCGCCGCGACCTGCTCGTCCGTCGCCGCCGCCACGCCGAGCGCGCACCCCATCTGCCGACCCACCTCGGCCTCGGGCGCGGCATAGGTAAAGGTCGCGCCCGGCGCGCTCGCCTCGAGCAGCCTTTGGTGCGCCTCGGTCACCGGCAGCAGTACCAGCACGTTCATGGGATGTCCTTTCTCCCGGGCTTCTCGTCCTTCTCGCTTCCTAAAACTCACCGATCTTTGTGGGTCGCTTCTCACAACAAGCCGATCTTTGTGCCCAAAAGGCCTCGTTTTCTCGATCTTCACCGATCTTTGTACAAACATCGGCACATTTCACAACCGAGAAACCCGGCGGCGAGAAACCCGCCCGTGCCGCGAGCCCCGCCCCACAAGAAAGGCCCGCCCGGAAAACCGGACGGGCCGAATGCGCGTCTATGCGGCTTGTTGGAAACTAGTTCCAGCCCTTGCCGTCGGAGCCGAACTCGCAGATGAGCTCCTTGGTGCGGGTGACGATGGCGTCGCGACCGGGCTTGAGGAGCTTGCGGGGGTCGTAACCCTTGCCCTGCTGGTCCTTGCCGGCCTCGATGTACTCGCGGGTGGCCTTGGCAAAGACAACCTGGAGGTCAGTGTTGACGTTGATCTTGGAGATACCCAGGGAGATGGCCTTCTGGATCTGGTCAACGGGGATGCCGGTGCCGCCGTGAAGGACGAGGGGCAGGTCGCCGGTAAGGGCCTTGATCTCGCCCAGGCGGTCGAAGGACAGGCCGGCCCAGTCAGCGGGATACAGGCCGTGGATGTTGCCGATGCCGCAGGCCAGGAAGTCGACGCCCAGGTCGGCAATGGCCTTGCACTGCTCGGGGTCGGCAAGCTCGCCGTTGGAGGCGACGCCGTCCTCGACGCCACCGATGCCGCCGACCTCGGCCTCGACGGAGATGCCCTTGGAGTGGGCGATCTTCACGATCTCGGCGGTACGCTTGAGGTTGGTCTCGAAGTCGACCTCGTGGGAGCCGTCGTACATAACGGAGGTGAAGCCGGCCTCGATGCACTTGAGAGCGTCGTCGTAGGAGCCGTGATCAAGGTGCAGAGCGACAGGAACGGTGATGCCCTTGTCCTCGACGAGCTGCTTGACCATGTCGGCGACGAGCTTGTAGCTGGTCTGCCACTTGGCGGCACCGCCGGTGCACTGGATGATCAGCGGGGACTGGAGCTCCTCGCCGGCATCAAGGATGGAAGAGGCCCACTCAAGGTTGTTGGTGTTGAAAGCACCAATACCATAGTGGCCCTTCTCGGCACTCTGGAGCATAGCGGTTGCGTTAACGAGCATCTTTACCTCCATTGAACGAAACGAAACACAAGAACGAATCGGTACACGTACATATTACTCCGCCGAACGGCGGAAAAGTACCCACAACACGAAACAAAGTTCCTATTTCGACAACTAACCGTTCACTCAAGCCTTCTTATTTTATCCATCCAGGGCCATTAGAATCAATGCGGCAAGAAAGTTTGAGTCAACTAATTTTGAGAGGGAGACCATGGAGCGAAAGAACGCCTGGAAATCCTATTCGCCCGAGCAGCTTGACGAGCTGCACTACCTGTGCGAGGGCTACAAGTCCTTTATCTCGGACAACAAGACCGAGCGCGAGTGCTGCGCGGCGGCCGTTGACATGGCCCGCGAGGCGGGCTACGTCGACCTGGCCGAGGTCATCGCCGCGGGCGCTAGCTTGAAGCCCGGCGACAAGGTCTACGCCGTCAACCGCGCCAAGGCCTTGATGCTCGTGAACCTGGGCACGCGCCCGCTCGAGCAGGGCGTCAACATCCTGGGCGCCCACATCGACTCCCCCAGGATGGACGTCAAGCAGAACCCGCTTGAGGAGAAGAACGACCTTCTCACCATGGACACCCACTACTACGGCGGCATCAAGAAGTACCAGTGGGTGACGATCCCTTTGGCCATCCACGGCGTCATCGCCAAGAAGAACGGCTCGGTGGTCACGGTGAACGTGGGCGAGGACCCGGCCGACCCGGTCTTTTGCGTTTCTGACCTGCTGATCCACCTGTCGCGCGAGCAGCTGACCAAGGAGGCCGCCAAGGTCATCGAGGGCGAGATGCTCGACGTCATCGTGGGCGGCCGGCCCGTGACGGTGGCCGAGGGTGAGGGCGCGGACGGCGAGGGTAACGCCGCCGGAGCCGCAGCCGAGAAGGACCTGGTCAAGAAGGGTGTCCTGGGGATCCTGAAAGAGTCCATGGGCGTCGAGGAGGAGGACCTTCTCTCCGCCGAGCTCGAGGTCGTGCCCGCCGGGGCCGCCCGTGACCTGGGCTTCGACCGCTCGATGGTTCTGGGCTACGGTCAGGACGACCGCTCCTGCGCCTACACCAGCCTGGTCGCCCAGCTGGACGAGGACGAGGTCGAGCGCACCTCCGTCACCCTGCTTGTCGACAAGGAAGAGATCGGCTCCGTGGGCGCAACCGGCATGCAGAGCCGCTTCTTCGAGGACACCATGGCCGAGGTGCTGGAGCTCGCGGGCGTCAGCGGGCCTCTCGCCCTGCGCCGGTGCCTGGCCGCCTCCGACATGCTGTCGAGCGACGTCTCGGCCGGCTTCGACCCCACCTTTGCCTTTGCCTTCGAGGCAAAAAACGCCAGCTACCTGGGCCGCGGCCTTACCTTCAACAAGTTCACCGGCTCGGGCGGCAAGTCCGGCTCCAACGACGCCGACGCCGAGTACGTGGCCAAGATCCGCCGCATCATGGACGAGGGCGGCGTGGCCTGGCAGACGGCCGAGCTGGGCCGCGTTGACGTGGGCGGCGGCGGGACCATCGCCTATATCCTGGCCCTTTACGGCATGAACGTCATCGACTGCGGCGTGCCGGTGCTGTCCATGCACGCGCCGTGGGAGATCACCAGCAAGGCCGACCTCTACGAGGCCTACCGCGGCTACCGCGCGTTCCTGAAGCTGGCCTAATCTCGGACGATTTTCTCGGCGCACGGGTCTCCGCATCAAAATACCCTGCATCTGGAGTCAAAATTCGCTTCGAAAATGAGTCCAGGTGCAGGGTCGTTTTGTATACCCCGCACTTTCGGTCAGAATTCGCTTCAAAAGTGACCGAAAGCGCGGGGTTTGTTTTGTTTGCCGCGGACAGACTAGCCCAGAAGGGCCAAGACCTCCCGTTTGGCGGCGAGAAACTCCTCGGTCAGGGCGAAATCGCGACCGTCGCCGGGCCGCGCGACCTCGACCGTGCCGGTGACGGTCGACGGCACCCCGCCGCGGGGGTCTCCGCCCAGGACGTAGATACGGCTTGCCATGAAGACGGCCTCGTCGACGTCGTGGGTAATCACGACCGAGGCAAAGCCCAGGTCAGCAGCCATCTCGCAGTACCAGCGGCGGATATCGGTGCGCGTGAGGGCGTCGAGCGCGCTGAAGGGCTCGTCGAGAAGGGCCACGTCGTTTCCCATGAGGTAGGTGCGCAGGAAGGCGGCGCGCTGACGCATGCCGCCGGAAAGCTCGCTGGGCCACTTGTTCTCGCAGCCGGAAAGGCCAAAACGCTCGAACAGGGGCAGCGCCTGGGCGCGTGCCTCGGCTTTCTTCTTGCCGGCCAGAACCAGCGGCAGGCAGACGTTGTCGAGGATCGTGCGGCTGGGCAGCAGCAGGTCCTTCTGCAGCATGTAGGAGACCTTGCCCGGTTTGGCTCCCAGGTCCTGCCCGTGGAGAAGGACCTGGCCGGCCTGCGGACACAGAAGTCCCGAGAGCGCGTGCAGGATGGTGGTCTTGCCGCAGCCGGACTTGCCCACGATGCAGATCGTCTCGCCGGGGCCCACATGCAGGTCGATGTCTCTCACGGTCACCTGGCCAGGCTTCCAGCCGCACGTGAGGCCGCGCGCCTCGAGGGCCGGGACGGGCTCTGCCGTCGCGGCAGGCCCCTCCCCCGCCGCGACTCCCATGTTCTTCTCGTCACCCATAAAAGTTGAAATCCTTATGCGTTGAGGTAGGTCAGGTCGTAGCCGGCGGCAACGTCGAGCTTGTTCTCGACCAGGGAGTTGTCGTTCAGCCACTGGAAGTAGTTGCTCCAGCGGGTGGCATCGATGACGCCCCAACTCTCGGCCTCGGCGGTGTACTGGCCGGCCAGGAAGGTCGCAGAGGCCGAGACGAGCTTGGAGTCCAGCTCGGGAACCTCGTCGCACAGGATCTTGGCCGCCTCGTCGGGCTGGCTCACGGCGAACTCGTAGCCCTTCTTGACCGCGCGCAGGAACGCCTTGGCGACCTCGGGGTTCTTCTCGGCGTACTCGGTGTTGGCGGCGATCACCGGCGTGTAGAAGTCGAAGACGTCGTCCATGTCCTTGAAGCTGAAGTAGTTGACGGCGTAGTCCTGGATCTTGGCGTTCTGGACCGCCCAGCCCTCGTAGACCCACACGCAGTCGAACATGTTGGCCTTGAGGCCCGCGACCTCGTCGTCCACGGAGTAGGGCACCATCGAGAGCTTGGAGTAGTCGCCGCCGTCGGACTCCATGATCTGCTTGATGGTGGCCTGCTCGACGGCCATATCCCAGGTGGTATAAACGTGGTTCTCCATCGCCTTGGCGCGCGTGATGCCGTCGGCCTCGCGGCTCATGATGCCGCTCGTGTTGTGCTGGATCACGGCCGCGATCGCCTTGAAGCCGGTGTTGCCGGCGTCGTAGGCCGCGGCGATGTAGTCCTGGTAGGAGATGCCGAACTGGGCCTGGCCGGTGCCCAGGGCGCCCTCGGCGGTGCCGTCGGCCGGCTGGACGATGGTGACGTCCAGGCCTTCCTCGTCAAAGAAGCCCTGGTTCTTGGCCACATAGACGCCCGTGTGGTTGGTGTTGGGAGTGTAGTCCAGGCAGAAGGTGAGCTTGGTCTTCTCGCCGGACGCGGAAGCGGCGCTACTGGAGCCGCTGGCCGCGGAGCCCGACGCGCCCTGTTGCCCGCCGCAGCCGGCGAGCACGAGCGTGGCGGCAGAGGCGGCGGCCCCGCCGATGAAGGCGCGGCGGGAAAGGCCGGCGCGAGCGTTCTGGAAAAGGTTAAGGTTCTTATTCATGTCTAATCGTTTCTCTCGGCACGCTTCCAAGGCATGCACAGGTTCTGGATGATGTCGACGGCCTTCATGAGCAGCAAAGACAGCGCCGACGTGATGATGATGACCGCGAACATCCGGTCGTACTCGAAGTTTTTGCGCACGCGCGTCATGTAGACGCCCAGGCCGGTGAAGCCGCCCAGCCACTCGCTGATGACGGCGCCCACGATGGCGTAGGTCGCGCTGATGCGCAGGCCGCTGAAGAACTGGTCGGCCGCGGCGGGCAGCTTCGCGTAGCGGAAGATCTGCCACTCGGTGGCGTTCATCGTGCGCAAGAGGTCCACCTGGTCGGAATCGACCGACCTAAAACCGCTGGCCAGGGCCACCGTGACCGGGAAGAACGTGGTCAGGATGACGAGAAGCACCTTGGGCAGCAGGTCATAGCCGAACCACAGGACCAAAAGCGGCGCGATGGCCACCGTGGGGATGGTCTGGCTCACCGTGAGCAGCGGGTCGAAGGCCAGGTAGAAGGTCTCGAACTTGT
>CAVDTK010000115.1:0-7418 GCA_963611755.1 Oscillibacter sp. ER4 | reverse complement strand
GCCGTAGACGTTGCCGGGCTTGGCCAGGGCAAACTTGGCGGCGCCGTCCTCGGCGGAGTCGAACTGGAAGGCGGCCGAGGCGTAGATGGGAAGCGCCGCGGCACCGGTGACGGGGTCGGGGGCGAGACCCGCGTGGATCTGCAGGGTGTCGAAGTGGTTGGAGGGGTCCTGGGCAAAGGTGGGATCAAGCTGGAACGGCATGGTTTTCTCCTTAAAGGGTAAGACGAACGGCGCGCACGCCAGGGACGTCACGATGCGTGAATGATTTGATTTTTAATTTGGGAAATGTGCAGAAGCAGGCTTAACGCCCGAGGTCTTTTGGCGCAGGAGTGGGGGCGCCCGGGTCTAAGCGACCTCGGGCTTGCGCATGAACAGACCCATGCAGATGAGCGCGTTATAGATGTGCTTCTTCTTCATGGTTCGAAATCCTAGCAACTTGCTAGGTGATTGCCAACCCTCTATTTGGTAACGCGTTTGTTTCGCGCGGCTTTGCGCAGCTAAACGGCCCAAAAATCGTTGTCGTCGATTGTGAATTTGTGGCAGAAGCCCTCTTTTTCGAGCTCGGCGAGAAGGTCGGCGACGTCTTTTTGGGCAAGCGCGGGACGACCGCAGGACTTCTCCTGCGCGCTTATCTGGGCTGTGGCCTGGTCGAGCGCGAGGCCCGCCCGGTTGGCGAGAAGGGCGCGGACCAGGGCGGCGCGCTTCTGGCGATGCGAGCCCTCGAACTTGGACTGGCGCGTGTGGCCGGCCGAGCGCCTTGACGGGTTGGGGACGGTCCGCTTGAGGTAGGCGCCGTAGTCGAGAAGGGCGTAGTACCAGGTGCGGGGGTCGTCGGCGGGGTCGCCGGCGTCCGCGGGGCAGGCGGCGGCGACCAGGGGCGTCAGGCGCTTGTCGGGCACGTTCTTCTCGCCAGGGAAAAGCTCGTGGAGAAAGACGGTGCGGACGTTTGTCTCGAGGTAGACGGAGTGCCGGTTGAAGGCGAAAGCCCGGATGCCCGCCGCTGTGGCGGGCCCTATGCCCGGCAGGGCGCAGAGGGCCTTGGCATCTTGCGGGAACCGGCCGCCCTCCCCTGCCAGGGTCTGAGCGGCCTTCTGGACGGCCAGGGCGCGGCGGTTGTACCCCAGGCCCTGCCACTCCTCAAGGACGTCTGCCGCGGGGGCGTTGGCCAGGGTTTCGACGTTGGGAAAGCGGTCGAGCCAGCGCTGCCAGCGGCCGTCGACGCGCGCGACCTGGGTCTGCTGGAGCATGACCTCGGAAATCCAGATGGCGTACGGGTCGCGGGTTTCTCGCCACGGGAGGTCGCGATAGAGAACGCGGCCCTGCTCAAGGACGGTGCGCCTGAAGGCGGTGAGGTCTTGCGGCGCGGCGGCGGGGCCGGGCACGGACGGCTTACTTGTCCCAGTCAAGGATGTGCCAGCCGTTTTTCTTGGCCACCGGCTTCAAGGTGTTGCCGGGGCAGACGGCAAAGGCCTCGCGCGCATGGGCGAGAAGGTCCTCGTCGGTGTGGTGGTCGCCGTAGGCGTAGGCCAGCTCCCAGGCGCCTTTGCCCAGGTTGGCGTCGCACCAGATCTCGACCGAGCGGTACTTCTCGTCCCCCGCCAAAACCTCACCCTCGACCTGGCCGGTGTAGTTGCCCTGGGCGTCCCTCTCCATCTTGGTGGCGATAAACGCGTCGACGCCGAGCTTGTTGGCGGCTGCCTGTGCAATGGGCTCGAACGTGGCCGAGACCAGCAAGGTGACGCAGCCCTCCTCGCGACGGCGAGCGACCTCGGCGAGGGCGGCCTTGCGATAGCGAGGCAGCATGACGTCGTCGTGGAACTGGTACATGATCTTATCCACGTCGGCGGCGTCCATCTGCGTGAGGGCCCCAAAGACCAGCTCGCGGGCCTGGCTTTGGCGACACGGCAGATGGAACTTGTAACGGATGCCCCAGACGCCCAGTGTGAGGGCGCGGCCGAGCTTCATGATGCGATGGCGCAGCAGGTAGGTGGTAAAAAGGGTGCCCGACTGTCCGTCGACGGAGGTCCCGTCGAAGTCGAAAACGGCTACTTGGCGCTTCTTGGCATCTGGGCTTGGCATAGGTGGCACTTCCGGGTTATTGCGGCTGCGGTCGTTCAATCTCTTTGACATGATACCTAAGACCGGGGCAGCCGGGGGTAACTTGGGCGCAATAGGCTTGATTGCGGACATGATCGGCGCGGGGCGCGATTTGGGATAAAAAAAGACCCTCCGATTGGAGGGTCTTCTTAAGTGCAATGGCGGGATGTAAGGGACTCGAACCCTCGACCTCCGACGTGACAGGCCGGCGCTCTAACCAGCTGAGCTAACACCCCGTGCGCCTTGCGCGAGGGTTATTATTACATGAACGGCAACCGAATGTCTAGCGAGAATTTGAAAAAATTTTCGAGATCGGGGAAATTTTCTTTGGCACCGGCTGTGACCTGCGCTTTTTGGACTTGTCGGAAGTCGGGCGGCCCGGGATTGTCGTGTTTGGGACTTGTCGGAAGCGCAAAAGGCCCCCGATTGACGAATTGGGGGCTTATCGGAAGATTTGAGTTCCGATAAGTCCCCAACGCGACAAGACGGTATGTAGGAAGTTCCGATAAGTCCGAGAAACGACAATCCGCCGGCTACTCCAGGGCAACCGAGGTGGTGTTGCCGTTGGAATCGGTGACCACGACGGCCGAGCCCTGCAGCACGGCGGACTCGATGGAGCCCGTGCCGCCGGCCTCGCCGCCGTCAGAGGTCGTGACGTAGGCGGGCAGCGAGCCGTCCACGATGACGTAGCTCACCACGTCCCAGCCGCCGTTGCGGTTCTCGGGGATGACCAGCACGGAGTTGTAAAGGATAAGCGCCTGCGGCTCGCCCTCGATCTCGAACATGACCGTGCCCGAGCCCGAGGCGCCGGACTCGCGGCGCACCACTCCGTAGTTGCCGGAGGCCTGCTTCTCGATGGTGTAGGTCAGGCCCTGGAAGGTCACCGAGTCGTCGGCCTGGGCCGTGACCTGCTGCTCTTCTTGCTGCGGGGCCTCGGTCTGCTGGCCGCGGTTGTCCTGGACCGTGTCGGAGGCGGCGACGCCCGCCACGCAACGGACCAGTAGCAAGATGACCGCCAGCACGAGAATGGCCGCGCCCACCAGGATCACGATGTTCTTGCGGGTGCGCTCGGGCCCCTGCCCCGCAGGCTGGGCCGCGGCCGCGCGGTGGCCGGCGTTGCCGCGGGCGCGGTTGGCCGAGGCGGTCAGGCGGTCGGACGAGTGGCGCTTGGCAAAGCGCTTCTCGGCGTTAACGCGGGCCTGCTCAGCGGCCTGAGAGGCGTTCTCGCGCGTGGTCACACGGGCGCCCTGCCCGGCATGGAGCGTGGTTATCTTCTGGGCCGGGGCCGCGCTCTGGCGGACGGGGCCCTGCTCGTCGTCGTACGGATTGGTTGCCATTCGAGAAATCCCTTCTTAGGCCGCGCAGGCACCGCGGCCCTATAGTTCCCGGCGCGCCTCGATCGCGCGCCCGAGGGTGACCTCATCGGCGTATTCCAGGTCCCCGCCCACGGGAAGGCCGCTGGCCAGCCTGGTCACCGTGACGCCCAGGGGGCGGATCACGCGCGACAGGTAGGTCGCGGTCGTCTCGCCCTCGACGTCGGGGTTGGTGGCGAGAATGACCTCCTGCACCTGGCCGTCCGCCAAGCGCTGGAGGAGCTCCCGGACGTGCAGCTGGTCGGGGCCGATCTTGTCCATAGGGCTTATGACGCCGCCCAGCACGTGGTAGAGGCCGTGGTAGGCGCCCGTGCGCTCGATGGCCGAGACGTCGCGGGGCTCCGAGACCACGCAGATCGAGCCGCGCTCGCGTGACGAGTCCATGCAGACGTCGCAGGTGTCGCGCGTGGCGTAGCTGAAGCAGATCGGGCAGAAGTGGACCTGCTGCTTGACCTCCAGGATGGCGTGGGCAAGGCGGCGGGCCTCCTCGGCGTCTGCCTCCAGCAGGTGGTAGGCGATGCGCTGGGCGGACTTGGGGCCGATGCCCGGAAGCCTTCCCAGCTCATCGAGAAGCCGCTGGAGCGCGTGGCCGTCGTTTGGCGTGAAGCCCATGCGAGAAGCGCCTTAGAACAGGCCGGGGATGTTGAGCCCGCCGGTGAGGGCGCTCATCTGCTGGCTGGCGGCGGCCTCGGCGGAGGCCAGGACGTCGTTGACGGCGGCCATGATCATGTCCTGGAGCATCTCGACGTCCTCGGGGTCGACGGCCTCGGGGTCGATGGTGAGGGAGGTCAGGCGCATGTCGCCGGTGGCGGTGACCTTGACGGTGCCGCCGCCCGCGCTGGCGCTGACCTCGGTCTCGGAGGCCTTCTGCTGGGCAGCCAGCAGCTGCTCCTGCATCTTGCGGGCCTGCTGCATCATCTGGTTGCGGTTCATGCCGCCCATGTTGAATCCACCACGAGCCATTTCGATTCCTTTCTGTTGCGCGCGCCGGCCGTTGGGCGACGCGCGGCTGGTCATGTAGGGTTTCTCGGCGCTTGGTTACTCGTCGTCGGGGTCTTCTCCGTTGAAGGCGTCCGGGTCGAAGTCGTCCGCGTCGTCGAGGGGTGCCTCGTCGGCGCCCTGGCCATCATACGCGAGGCCGGGGTCCGCGTCCTGGTCGCCGGGCGTTGCTGCAGGTTCTACAGAAACGTTAACCGGCTGGTCGAAGACCTCGCCGAGCATGCTGACGATGTCGGCGAACTCGGGCGCGAGGTCAGAGGGCGGGGCCGAGTAGACCGGGGTCTCGCGCTCCGGCGCGGGCTGCGGCGAGAGGGGCTGGGGCACCGGCTGCGGGGCCGCCTGGGCCGGTTGGGGCACCGCGGGTTGCGAGGCCGCTGGGGCCTGCGGCTGAGGTGCCGAGAAGTCCGGCGGGGCCGCGGCGTAGCCGTCGTCCACGGCGCCGTAGGCATCGGCGGGCGGCTCGTCGTCTGCCGGGGGCTGGGGAGCTGCCGGGGCCTCCCAGGGCGCGGCGAAGCTCTGCGACGGATCGGGAGCGGCGGGCCGGGCGGCCGGCGCTTGGGGCGCCTGAGCTGCGGCGGGTTGACGCTGGGCCGGGGCCCTTCTCGCCGCACGATCGCTCGCCGCGATAGCCGTCTGGGCCATGCTCGACTCGGTGTAGAGGACCTGGCGGCGGCCAAAGACCACGCGGACCACGCCCTCGACGACCTCGCGGACGTCGGCGCGCTCGAGCATCTTGGCCGCGAAACGCGAGCCCTTGGGCAAAGAGATCACGAGCTTCTCGCCGTCGTCGGAGACCGCGGAGGCGTTCATGACGAGAGAGCCGCGCGACGGGGACTCGCGAAGCAGCGTGTCGACCACGCGCTTCCAAGCGCGCTGCAGCTCAGAGGGGTTGGTGATGGCGGGCTTGGCCGGGGCGTAGGCGGGCTCGGAGGCCTTCTCGTCCTGGGCCGGGCGGGGCTGCGGGGCTGCGGGTCGCGGAGCGGAAGCTGCGGGCTGGAGAGCCGCAGGGCGCGGAGCCGGGGCCTGCGCGGGCGCCGCGGGCTGCGGGGCAGGCGCCGAGACGGGCGCGGGGGCCTGAGCGACAGGCTGCGAGCTCGCCGCAGGCGCGGGCGCCGAAGCAGCCGGGGCGGCAGCCGGGGCCGTCGGAGCAGCCGCCGGGGCCGTGACCTGCACCCCGTTGGCCTCGAGATCGGCGAGACGCCCCTCGAGCTCGGCCACGCGGGCGGCCAGGGAGTCGAGGGTCACGTCGGACTCGGGGCGTGCCACCTTGGTGAAGGCCACCTCGAGAACAAGCCGCTGGTTAACGGCCGTGCGCATCTGGTTTGAGGCGTCGCCCAGGACGGTCAAGACGTACGACAGGCGGTCCGCCGAGCCAAAGGCCGCGGCCTCTTCTTTGAGTGCCGCCAGCTCGTCGGCGGTCGCCGCGACGGCGTTGGCGCCGGGCGCGGCCGCAAGAACATAGAGGTCACGGACGTGCGAGGCCAGCTCGCGGGAGAACTGCAGAAGGTCGCAGCCCGTCCCCACCAGGCGCTCGACCTCGGCAAAGAGCGCGGGCACGTCGCGGGAGGCCAGGGCCTGACCGACGTTTCCCAGCACCGAGCCCGAGACCTCGCCCAGAAAGTCCTGCGCCGCCGCCACAGAGATGTTGCCGTTGCCAAAGACGCTCAGCTGCTCGAGCGAGGTCAGGGCGTCGCGCATGCCGCCGCGGGCGTGGCGAACCACCAGCTCAAGGGCCTGACGGTCAAAGGTGAAGCCCTCCTGCTCGCAGACGCGGGCCAGGTGCTCGAGCATCTCGTCGTTGGCGATGCTGTGGAAGTCGAAGCGCTGGACGCGCGACAGGATAGTGGCCAGGATCTTCTGAGGGTCGGTGGTGCACATGATGAAAACCACGTGCTCGGGCGGCTCTTCGAGGGTCTTGAGCAGGGCGTTGAACGCCGCCGGGGTCAACATGTGGACCTCGTCGATGATGTAGACCTTGCAGCGGCCCATCGTGGGCGCGTAGTTGACGCGCGACAGGATCTCCTCGCGCACGTTGTCGACGCCGGTGCGGGAAGCCGCGTCGAGCTCGGCCACGTCGGGGTGCTCGCCGGCGGCGATCAGACGGCACTGCTCGCAAGTTCCGTCGGGCAGCTGGCCCGCGCCCTTCTCGCACATGAGGGCCTTCGCCAAGAGGCGCGCCATGGTGGTCTTGCCCGTGCCGCGGGGGCCGCAGAAAAGATAGGCGTGGCTGGTGCGGCCTTCTGTGACCGCGCGCTTGAGGGTCTCGACCACGTGTTTTTGGCCAACTACCTGCTCAAACGTTTGCGGGCGATACTTTGTGTAAAGGGATTCCATCGAGCCTCCGCGCGCGATTTGTTCAACGGGTTACCAGTATACCCGGTTGCGGGCGGGGCACCCCAAAAAGAAGGCGCGCGGCCGGGATTCCAGCCACGCGCCCAAGGGGGAAGGAAGGGCAAGGGGAAGGTTCGCGCTGCTTTGTGTGCCGTGCCCCACGACCTCTTGCATAACTCATGCGCAGCCCGACGACGGGCCCGGGCCCTCGGCGGGGACGCACCGGATCCGGGGCATGTCGGTGGATTTTGGGAAACGCTGCACCAGGATCGCCGCATGTCGGTGGCGAGAAGGCCTCGGACGCACCGGGGAGCGGGCATGTCTGTGGAAATGGGAGCCCTCAAGCCCCAAATGCCACAGACATGACCCGGTTCCGGTGCGCTTCACGCTGCTCCGCGCGCTACTCCACGCGCTCGGCCTTGCGCTTGACGTGGTTGCGCCACGCCGTGAAGCCGATGAGCCCGATCCCAACGACGCCCACCACGTTGACGCCGACCTGGATCTTGCCGATGAGCGTCATGCCGTACTTAAGGACGCCGCCGGGGGCCGATCCGATCATCGCGGTGCTGTTGGCCGTAAGGTACAGCAGGTGGTGCAGGGCCTCGCGCGCATAGTGGT
>CAVDTK010000114.1:0-7504 GCA_963611755.1 Oscillibacter sp. ER4 | reverse complement strand
GCGCTTATCGCCGCCGGCGTGGCGTCGATCATGCCCATCACCATGGCGGCCTACCTGCACAACGCGTCGACCCTGGCGATCGCGGCGATCAACACGTTGCCTCTTCTCGACCGCCCCTACCTCGAGCGCGGCGGGTGTAAGATGGAGCCTGTCGCGCCCGCCCGTCGTGCGGCGCGAACTTCGACGCGAAAGGAGCTCCCATGTCCGACGAGATCGAGATGATGCACAAGTTCTCACAGATGAGCGATGAGGACCTTGCCAAGGTCGCGGCCGGAAAAAACGACCAGGTTGATACGTTTTTTAAGAGTATTGACGCATACCTGTATTCACTGGAGCATCAATGCGGGATTCATAAGGCATGCGGTGGCGGGAACATCATCGACTGGAGGGAATACGTCGCGCAGGGCAAGAGCTTCGACGGTATCGCCCCTTTCATGTGCCTAGGGTGCGAAGAGGGTCACGAGACGCTCGGGGAGTTCGACCGCGCGTAGGCTGTTTAGTGTACATGATTTCAATGGACGCACCGGATATGTCTCTTATCCGGTGCGTCTCTTATATTTATGTACACTAATTGCCCTGTCCTGGCCAGAAGCCCTCCGGTCGTGCCCTTAGTGCTCAAACAGTCCTGTTCGCACGAAGGCCACGTTAAGTGGCCTTCGGCTCATGCGAAACTGCGCCTAAGGACACGGCCGAAGGGCTTCTCTCCACCGATAATCGCGAACTTTTGTATTTTGCACAAGAATCCCGAGTAGCCGCTGAGGTGCCGCCTCAGCTACCTGCGGTTTTGTTTCACAAAAACGCCTTGCTACTCGCTATTTCTGTACAAAATACAAAAGCTCATCGTTATTGATGCCAAGAAGCCCCGCCGACATGACCTCCCATCCGGAGCCCCCTCCCGCACGTCGCGGAAAATCAGGGTCGCCGTTATGCGTGAGGGCATGTCAACAATCGTTGTTTTCCCAGCTAAACCGTGTCGTTCTTAGTTGCATACGGCCAAACTACAGACAGTACTCAGCTTGTGGTGTACATCCTTCTCAACGTAAGCCCCAATCTAAGGAGGAGCCATGTCCCAGCAAGCGTTAACGTCCCGTATGCCTGCATTGAAAGTCGTGATCGGTTTTCTATTGGCGCTTGGATTGTTTGCGACATCAATCAATGCCTATGCCGGTGATATCGATCTCTGCAACTGGTTTGGCAGCAACTTTTCGTTTGGGACTACCTTGACAGGGTCCACGCGCTATTACGACCTCGATAATATCGGCTGTGATTTTAAGGCGTACACCAGCTCTGGCACGGGGATCGCGGGCAATGATTATTTCTACATTACCCTCTATCGCAAGAACGCTATCGGCACTACTAATTGCGGCAAGAGGACCGCTTTGAGAAACGGAAGCTCACATTTTGACTGGACGAATGTCGGAGCCGGAAATTACTACTTCTTTTTCAATAAGGCTTATGACGGCCAAGTAGTCAACTGCGACGCGATGGGCATGTATAGCTGGTAAAGCAACGTGGCGGGGGCGTCGTTCTGATGCTCTCGCCGTTCTTTTGAGGAGCACAAATGATTGTTGATTACAGTCTATATCCCTACCTGGCCCTTGCGTCGATCCTTATTGCGGCCGGAATCGCTGTATGGAAGGGATATTCTGCCGCAAAGACGCTTGGCGTGTTGATTTTCGCGGTGTATTTACCGGCGCTCTTTTGCGTTGAGTTTCTCCCGTTCTCTTTCGTAGAGGACGAGATGCTGTCTCAGGACATGGGGATGTTTCCATGCCCCTTCTCATTTATTGCGCAGTTGCTCACCTCATCGAATGCGACGGATATGCTTGGCGCGGGCCTTACGCTCCTAAAAATGACGGCGGTGTTAGTCCCCTTTGGCTTACTTCTGCCGGCGCTCTTTAGTTCGTGCAGGTCAACAAGGCGCGGAATTTGCGTTATTGCCGTCACTGCAATCGGAATAGAACTGTTCCAAGTGTTTGAAAACGCGCTGATGAGATCCTGCTCAAAGCGCATAAGCTTCGACGAGGCGCTTCTTGCGTTCTTGGGTGGAGTACTTGGGTATCTAATCTCGAAAAGGATCATTTCGTTTCGAGAAAAGAGGGCCAAGTGCTTGACGCGGGGTTGATGGTTGCGGCTGTTGCAGTTCTTCTTGTGACGCGGATTCCCGCCTGGGTGAGAAGGCTTGTGGCGACGCTCTTGCTTGGAACGGTTTTGTTCAGAGAACAGGTTGGTCTCTCCCTATTCGGATTGCCCACTTTCGCCATGACGGCGGTTTTGCTCGTTGCGGCTTATGCCGCGCCGCACATTCAATCCCGCCTTAAACAGCGGCGTCCTGAATCTTCAAAGGCAAGCGAAGAGGAGGGACGCTTCTCGTGTCTTTCTGGACGCGAGATAGACGTGATCACGCTTCTCCTTTCAGGGAAAACCCAAGCTGAGGCGGCCTCTGAGCTGGGTCTTAGGCCGTCGACAGTAGGCACCTATCGGCAGCGTGCGATGGAGAAGCTGGGTGCGACTTCTCTTGATGATCTGCGACCGAAACCGCTGGCGGCCCACGATGATGTGCGGCCATCCGCTAGTCGCTGGCTACCCGCTGCATGGATTTTGCTTGCCACGATGTCTTTGTGCGCTTGCCTTGGTGGTTTGAGCGTCTGCCTGTTTATGGCGACGCTGGCTGGTGTGCTATGCGTCTATTTCGTTCCGGCCGGCGATAGCGGTGCTGACACCGATATCGCCGTTACCGTTGCGATGGCAATCATGTCTCTTACCTTTGGAATGCTGCTCCGCGGGGTCGCGGCAGGTTTTATCCCCGTGGTCTGCGCGCTCGCCGTGCCTGTCACCTCAATGATTGTCGCGAGCGTATTGATAGGGTTCTTCGATTTCAAGAGCCTCGCAATTTCTTCTCCCCACCGCTATTCCTCACTCCTGCCCTTATTTGTCCTTGGTCTGTGTGTGGGGCCAATGTCTCCGGGAGTCGCCCGCGTTTCAATCGCCGGTATCCCTTTGGAGTGGTCCTTTGTCCTGGCGAGGGTTGCCGTCGCGTCGGCGATGACTGCGGCTCTTGCGACCTATCTGTTGGTTGAAGAAGGAAATTGCCCTGAGGTGGACATAGACGACGAACAGTCTCTTCATCGACTGCAGGGCCAAGGCCTATCTGAACTTGAGGCCGCCGTGCTGCTGGCGATCGCCCAAGGTAAGAAGCCCGCGCAGATCGCCGACAATCTTGCGATTGCCAAAGGAACGGTCAATTCCTACCGTTTGCGCGGGTATCGACGTTTGGGCATTCACTCACGCAAGGAGCTCGCGGATCTTCTCGGTAACGAAAAATGATGAACTTTTGTATTTTGTACGGAATCACTTAGTAGCAAGGCGGTCTGGCGTGACAAAACCGCAGGTAAGCGAGGTGCCGTTTGGGCGGCTATTCGGTGTTCTTGTGCAAAATACAAAAGTTCGCGATTTTCTGCAGCGAGAAGCCCTTCGGCCGTGTCCTTAGGCGCAGTTCCGCACTCGACTGCGGGGGATCGGCTCGACTCATCCCGCGAGCATGGCAAGGTCGAGCACGCAAACAACCCCGGCAATCGCAAGTAAAGCGCACTTCAGAGGCCGTGAGTTGGCGTGGCGTCCCATGACGCGGCGCGAGCTGGTGAGCCCAATGAGCACGAACACCGTGATGGGCAGCTGCAACGACAAGAGCGTCTGGCTCATGACCAGTCCCTGGAAGGCGTCGGGGATCGCCATGCATGCGATGCACGCGCCGAGAAGCGCCAGGCCGACGCCTATTGATGAGTGCCGGTCGTGGATGTCATACTCCTCGCCGAACATGCCGGCGCTCACGGTACCCGCGGCCATGCCTGCGCACACGCTGCTCGAAAGGCCCGCGAAGAGGAGTGCCGCCGCGAAGATCGTGGAGCTCGCAGGCCCCAGGATGGGGGAGAGCGTGGCCGCCGCGGCCGCAAGGTCGTCCACAATGACGCCCTGCTCAAAGAAGGCGGTGGCCGCCAAGATGATCATCGCCGAGTTGATGGCCCACCCGATTCCCATCGACAGCAGGGTGTCCAGCAGCTCGTTTCTCAGCCGCTCCTCGATCACGCTCTCGCCCTGCTCCTCGTAGTGTGAAGCCTGGATGACCTCGGAGTGGAGAAACAGGTTGTGCGGCATGACGACCGCGCCCAGGATGCTCGCGATGATCGCGGCCGACCCCACGGGCGTCTGTGGGGCGATCCACGAGATGGCCGCCGTACCCCAGTCGACGTCGACTAGCGCTAGCTCCGCCAGAAATGAGCAGCCCACGATGCTCACGAAGGCGATGATCCAGCGTTCGATGCGCTTGTACGAGCTGGTGAAGAGCATCGCCGCGCTCGCCGCGGCCACGATCAAGCAGCCAACGCGAAGCGACAAGCAAAACAGCATCTGCAGCGCGATGGCCGCGCCCAGGATCTCGGCCACGGCGGTCGCCGCGCAGGTCAGCCAGGCGCTGCCCAAAACCAGGCGAGAAGCCCATCCGGGAAGGTAGCGCCGCGTTGCCTCGGCCAGGCAGGTTCCGGTAACGATGCCCAGGTGAGCTGCGTTGTGCTGCAGCACGATGAGCATCACGGTCGACAGGGTGACCACCCATAGCAACCCGTAGCCGTAGGTCGAACCGGCGGCCATGTTGGTCGCCCAGTTGCCGGGGTCGATAAACCCCACGGTGACGAGAAGCCCCGGCCCTATGTGCCGCAGGATCTCAAGTCCGCCGTGCCCGCCGGTCTTCTCGCCGCCGAACCGTTCCTTAAGGTATCCCAGCATAGATCGCCTCGTTTTCCCAGGTAGGCAATTCCTACCTAATCACAGGTATTTATCGAGACACACTCTACGCCCAGCATCGCCTGCGCGCCCTTACAAGTTAGCCAAGGCTAACAAACTCCACACTAACCGGGCCTACAGCACCGTCAACCCCGCCCGCCGAACGCGCGTGATGGCATCGACGTCCTCTCCGTCGCAGATCAGCGCGTCGAAGTCGCCGAAGCTGGCATACCGGTAGCTTCCGAAGTTCTTGAGCTTGCGCGACTCGGCCACCAGCATATTCTTGCGCGACCGTGCGACCACGGCCTCCTTCACGATGCCGTCCTCGGCCGCGTGCGTGGTGATCTCGCGCGTCTGCGCGTCCAGGCCGTAACAGCCCATAAAGGCCAGGTCAAAGCGGTAGTTGTCGAGCGCCTTCACGCACGAGCCGCCCACAAACCCGTCAAGCGAGGGGCGCAGGGTCCCGCCGGGGCACAACGAGGTCGTCTCGGCGCTCTTTGCCAGCCGGTTGAGGACGCCAATCATCGTGGAGACCACGGTGCAGTTGATGTGGGCCTGCGCGATGAAGTCCGCCAGGATCAGGCTCGTGGTGGAGATGTCGAGAAACACCGTCATCTCGGGCTCGATCAGGCGCAGCGCCTTTTTGGCGATGATGCGTTTCTCGGGCACGAAGCTGTCGATGCGGTCCACGACGTTGAGCTCCATCGTGTTCTCGACCGACGTGGCGCCGCCATAGATGCGCTTGCAGATCCCGCGCTCGGCCAGCTGCTTCAAGTCCTTGCGGATGCAGACCTCGGTCACGCCAAAGAGCGCGGCCAGATCGGAGGTCTCCACGCGGCCGTTGTCGTTAAGAAGGGCGATGATGCGTGCTTGGCGCTCGTCTTGCAGCATGGCTTGGGCCTTTCGCTTGAGGCTTGGCAGGGGAGAAAACACAACAAGAAAGATAGCCTCGAGGCAAATCGAAACAAAACGATAATCGCCCAACGGTAAAGCGAAACAGTTTCGTGCCAAGTTGAAAATAAGAAAAAAGCCGCAGGTAGACCGTGGTGGACAGTTCAACATTTCATTCATTTTCACAAATGATTGCTACTATCAACTACCGTTCACCGGCGTTTTGTTGCCGCTGGCAACAAAATCAGGGTCCCAAAAGTAGTTAACACTGACAATCACGCCGACCTGAAACCCCGGCGCCGCGCCAAACGCCCGCCGCAACCTTGAGAAGGGAAACGATATGCGCTACCTGCTTCTTGTCAGTCACGGAACTTTTGCCCCGGGCCTGCACAGCGTCCTCAAGATGCTCGTGGGTGAGCGCGACGACGTTTTGTCCACCAGCCTCGAGGACGGCATGGGCGCCGACGTCTACGTCGAGAACCTCAAGGCCACCCTGGCTCCCGTGAACCCCGGCGACGAGGTCGTGGTTCTCGCCGACATCATCGGCGGCTCGCCTTTGACCAACGCCCTCAACGTCCTTGGCGAGAAGGGCCTTTTGGGTTCTGCCATCGCCTACACCGGCATGAACCTGCCCATGGCCATGGCCGCCGCGATGGAGCTGCAGGACGCCGACCTCGAGAGCCTGAAGGCGAGCCTGGGCGACGAGGGCCGCGCCGGCATCATGGAGTTCGCCATCGAGGCGCCCGCCGAAGACGACGAGGACGACATCTAAGTCGCCCGGTCTTCTCGCTGCCAGCGTTACCGCGGCGCCGGGCTGCGCGCCGACCGCGCCACCTGCGCGCCGCACCCCAACAAAGCCCTGTACACCCCAGTCAAAAGGAGTGAGAAATGATTTCCTTCATCCGCATCGACGACCGCATGATCCACGGCCAGACCGTCACCCGTTGGTCGCTCGAGTACCCCTGCGACGGCCTCATCGCCGTGAACGACGCCGCCGCCTCCAACCCCGTGCTCAAGCAGGCCTACAAGTCCGCCTCGGGCAAGAAGACCTTCGTGTGGACGCTCGATCACTTCAAGGACGTCCAGGAGAAGGTCCTCACCTCTAAGGACAACTACTTCCTCATCACCAAGAACCCCCTCGACATGAAGAAGATCCTTGTCGACATGGGCTTCAAGCCGGGCATCGACCGCGTCATCGTGGGTCCGTGCAACGACCGTCCCAACACCGTGAAGCTGGGCAACAACCAGTCCATCACCCAGGAAGAGGCGCAGGCGTTCGAGGACATCACCAACGCCGGCTACACCGTCGAGTTCGCCCTCATCAAGGAGAAGTCCATCGGCGAGTGGCCCAAGTTCCGCGGCCAGTTCGGCTTCTAAGGGCGCCCTCTTCTCTATCGGTAAACGGGCCCTGCGGGAGGAGCGGGGCCTAGGCATACAAGGAAAGGTAGGAAGGAAATGACAGTCAACGTGTTCCAAGCCGCGCTGTTCGGTCTGTTCGCGTGCCTGGCGTCTATGCCTGGCATGGGCGGCACCTCGTTCGGCAACTACACCCTGGGACGTCCTTTGGTCGCAGGCCTCGTGGTGGGCCTCATCATGGGCGACGTGCGCTCCGGCGTCCTGATCGGCGCCGCGATCCAGCTCGTCTACATCGCTCTGGTTACCCCGGGCGGCACCGTTTCTGCAGACGTCCGCGCCGTCTCCTACATCGGCATCCCCCTGGCCATCCTCGCGGTCAACGCCCAGGGCCTCGACCCCGCCTCCGCTGAGGCCGCCGGCCTCGCCGCCTCCCTCGGCGCCGCCGTGGGCACCCTCGGCACCGTCCTGTTCTACGGCA
>CAVDTK010000113.1:0-7614 GCA_963611755.1 Oscillibacter sp. ER4 | reverse complement strand
TGAAGTTCGAGAAGCTGACCCCCGAGGAGATCCTCGAGGTCAACATCCCCACCGGTGTGCCCCTGGTCTACACCTTCGACAAGGACTTCAACGTCGTCGACAAGCAGTACATCGGCGACCCCGAGACCATCGCCGCCAAGATCGACGCCGTGGCCAACCAGGGCAAGGCCAAGAAGTAAAGGGCTTCTCGCCACATCCGGCGCGATAGCAACAACGGACCCCTCGGCTCCAACTGGAACCGAGGGGTCTTCTCATCACCCGAGAAACGCTGACGGGCCGAGAAACGTTGATTATGGGGTGTTTTAGCCCCAGGATTGTCGTTTTTCGGCCCGTCAGCGTCTAGATGCCATTCTGCCGGGCGAAGATGACGGGATCGTGGTCTTTGGGGATGCCAAAAGAGAGAAGCAGGCGGTTGAAGCGGTAGTTGTCGGCCACCATCTGCGGAGAGAAGCGAACGATCGCCGAGCAACACGCGGTGAGCCTCGACTCGCGAAGGCGCTCGGCCCTTCTCACCTCTTCGGAGGACCTGCCGCCGGTCATCGCGGGGTTCACGTACTTCTCGCCGCCGTCGAGCTCGCCCACGATAACGCGGCCGTCGGGCAAGCGCCAACAAAAGTCGACGAAATACGGCCTGCGGTCAACCGGATCTATGAATTGCACCTGCAGATCAGGTACCGAGAAACCCAGTTCCCACATAGCGGCGCGGGCAATCGACTCTCCCCCGCTCTCGGCCCGAGGGTCCGCGAACGCCGCGACCTCGCGGGCGCGCCGAATATACCGGTATCCCTTCTTGGCCTCGAAATAGGCGACCAGCTCGTCTTTTGTGGTAAGGCCCAGGCGCAACGCGGAGTCGACGATCGCCACCGCGTCCCTAAAGCGCAGCTCGCGCGCGCAGTCAAGCAAAACACGATTGATAGGCAGCACCGGCAAGCCTGAAGCGATCGATCCCACCTCAGCATCGATATCGATATGCCGCGAGATAACGGTGCCCTTGTTGTACGTCTTGGCACCGTGGGGACTGGCGACCTCGATCTTTCCGATCGCCGAGTAAGAAACCGACAGCCCATAAGCAATGGCGGCCGAGACGCCCGTGTACCACCAGTCTCCGTGAAAGCGCGAGAGAGTGCGCATCTTCTCGAGCTCTTTCTCAAGCGGATTGAGCGTCTCCCAGTGTTCCGGCCGCGCGTACAGCCGCGGCATCGGAGAGATGAGCTCGCCGGCGGCCAGACGAGTCTCTAGCTCCACCCGCGCGGTGTCCGAGAACGCATAGAGGCACCATCCGCGAGCCTCGAAATCCTCAAAAGTGATCCTGACCTGCTCGTCGACGTACCTCTTCAAGTGGGCCTCCCATCTGCGCAAACGGTAGGCTCATTCTTCCCCGGGCAAGCACTTCTCAGCGCCTCGAGTCAAAAATAGCGCTGACGGGCCGAGAAACGTTGATTATGGGGTGTTTTGACCCCAGGATTGTCGTTTTTCGGCCCGTCAGCGAAGAGGGTTGGGTTGCGCGAGAGCGCCCGGCTAGCGCTTGAAGCGGCGGCGGGCAGCGAGAAGGGCGGTGCCGAGAAGGGCGGGGACGCTGGCCGCGGCGGTCACGTCGCCGGTCGACGGGGTGTGGGAGCGGGCCTGCTTAGACTCGCCGCCCTGCTTGGACTCCCCGGCCGGCTGGGCGTCGGCGGCCTTGCTCCCGGTCTTGGCCTCGAAGCCCACGGACTCGACGGCGGCCTTCACGGTGTCTGAGCTGGGCGTCGAAAGCTCGACCTCGTTGCGATAGTCGCCCGCAAGCGCCAGCTGCGCGCGCGCCTCGGCCACGGCGGAGGCCAGCGCGTCGTGCTCGGCCTGGGTCATCCACTGGGTGCCCGCCGCCACGTCGCTGCCGTCGGCGCTGATCTGCGCCGCAGCCAGCGCGGCCTCGGCGGCCTTGACAGCCTCCTCAAGCGAGGCCAGCTCTTCCACGCTCGCCCAGCTCTGCGCCTGCGCGTAGGCCTTGATGGGCTGGTTGTCGTAGACGACGCTCGGGTTCTTCTCGGTGACGGCGGCGGTGACGAGCGACCAGTCGGTCCAGTAATCGGTGCCCGAGGTCCCGCCCTCCTCGGAGGTCCAGTCCTCGACCTTCGAGGTCACCCAGCTCTCGCCGGCGTTGACCTTGGCGACAAAACCGGCCTTCCATTCCTCGCTGACGACAACGTTGCCTTGCTCATCGACGGTGCTCTCGTTCTTGTCCTCCACCGCCACGTTGTAGTTGATGGGCACGATGTAGGTCCATGAGCCGTCCTCGGCCTGGTGCTCCTGCGTGACCACCACCGAGTAGCGCTGGCCGGACCTCATGGCGATCCACGACGCGTCGTCGATCTTGTAGCGGTGGTAGCCGGCGTAGGCGTAGGTGTCGGTCGCGGAGAAGACCTTGCGAGAGTGCTCGGCGTCGGTGGGGTCGGCGGCGTCGGAATCCAGCAGGTAGACGTCGTAGGTGACGGTCGTGTTGGGCAGGGTCGTCTCGCACCAGAGGGCGCGCACGGCCATGTCGGACTTGGCGGTGAAGATGTTGGCGGCGCTCGCCTGGCTCGAGAAGGTGCCGTAAGACGCGTTGTTCACCGGCAGATAGTCGTACTGATCGATGATGCGGCCCGTGTCGGCGCCCACGTTTGAGATGGAGAGGTCAAACTCGAAGGTCTCGAAGCTGGTGACGGACTTGTCGTAGTACGAGAGATAGAAGTAGCCGGTGTGGTTGCCGTTCTCGTCCGTGAGGCCCCACTCGGGCGTCAAGACCTGGCCGTTCGGAAAGTCCTCGGCCTGCGAGCCGAAGTTGTTCTTGACGATCCAGGCGCCGTCGCCCTCGGGCAGGTTGTTCACGCCGTCGCTGAAGTTGGTGCGCGAGTAGGTGTCGTCGTAGCCCACGATGGTCACGCCGTGGTTGATCGCCTCGTTGCTGTTGTAGGTGTAGTGGGCCCAGGTCTTCTCGTTGAGGTAGCTCACCTGGCCGGGGGTCAGCGTGGCGCCGGGCACCGTGAGGTCGGTGTGGAACGAGACGCCCACGGCATGGCCCGCGTCGAGCTCAGCCTTGATGGCAGCCACGGACTCCATGTTCGTGCCCTGGTAGACGCCGTCTTCCATGATGCGCGTCTCGGGCAAGAGGTTGCTGTCCGAGAACTCATACAGCGACTTCTGCCAAAGGCTCTGGTCGACGCTCCAGTCAGAGAAGGCCTCCTTGGAGTCCTCGGTCGCGGAGCCCTTCGTGTGGTAGGTGCCCGCGTAGCAGGCCTTGGTGCAGGTCGCGCCCTTGGCCCGGTACTCTTCGAGCTGCTCCTCGGTGGGGTTGTCGATGTTGAACTCGATGTGGCCCTCGACGCCGTCGATGAGGTTCTCGCCGCTGATGGTCCAGGTGATGATGTCCTCGGCGTTCTTGTACGGGGCGTCGGACTCGGCCACGGGGCCGATGCCCGCGGCGTAGGCGCTGGCCACCATCTTGAGGTTGCCGCCCTCGTCAAGGCCGCGGTTGGGATTCTTGGACGTCGAGTAGTAGCCCTCCCCCGCCTGCGCCGCGCCGGACACGCTCTCGGGCACGCCGGTGTAGCTGTACGCCAGGGCGGCGATCTGCAGCTCGGAAAGGTCGATGGTCGAAAGGTCGATGCCCTGCTCCCTGGCAGCAGAGAGAATGCTCGTCTCGCTGGCGGAAACGGCGGCAAAGGCCCAGCAGGATTTCCAGGGCGCCTGGTTCTTGACCGGGGTCACAAGGCCTAGGGTGCGCAGGTCAAGGATGCTGGAGCCGACCGTCGAGGTGGCGACGGCGCTGCCCAAGGAGTCCGTGGCGTTGGTGGCGTAGGCCGCCTGGGCGCCGCCGACGGCGACGGTGGCCGCCAGGGCAAAGGAGAGGCCGGCGAGAAGGGCGCGGCGAGCGCAGCCCGGGGTTTCCTTGCGTGAGGTCATGGTCTGCTCCTTCTCCCCGTCTGGCGAGAATGCCACCGGGGGTCACAGGCGAACGATTTCAGCAATGGTACAGCAAGCGCGGGCCTTCTCCAAAAGAAAATCGCCGACAGGCCGAAAAACGTCAATCATAGGCCTTGAACAGGTAATGATTGACGGTTTTGGGCCCGTCGGCGAGAAGGTCGCGTCAGGTCAGGGCAGTCTAGGCTTCCGCTAGGGCGCGGCCTAGGGCCTGGCAGGACTCGACGGCCTCGTCGTCGGGGGCGTCGTTGGCGATGAAGGTGTCGACGACCTTCAGGCCCGCGGCCTCGGCGTCGTCTTTCCAGGAGTCCATCCACTCGCCGCCGCCCCAGCCGTAAGAGCCAAAGAGAGCCACGGGCTTCTCGCCGAGAACCGCCTTGCAGGCCTCCCAGACCGGCTCGAACTCGTCGGACTCCAGCTCCTCGGCGCCCATGGCGGGGCAGCCGAAGGCCACGGCGTCGTAGGCGGCCACGTCGTCGGCAGAGAAGTCGGAGACCAGGATGGCCTTGGCCTCGGCGTCGGCCTGCGCGGCGCCCTCGGCCACGGCGTTGGCCATGGCCTCGGTGTTGCCGGTTCCGGTCCAGTAGACGACCGCGATGTTCTTGCTCATGTTTTCTCCTTTGTCTATGCCCGCGCGCGGGCAGGTTACACGGTTTGGGTGCGGCGAGAAGGGCCGGGGTTACGCGGCGCCTTGCTCAAGCAGCTCTGTCACGGGAACGCCCGCCAGGTAGAGATGCTTGCAGCGGCGCTCGATGCGGTCGAGCTCTTGGAAGCGCAGGCGAGCTGCGGGCACGTCGCAATAGCAGCGCCAACGGCCCACGGCCACGGCTCCTCTGCCGCCGTCTTGCATGAAGGCCGCGACGTCGGCCACGGGGTAGCCCAAGAGCAGCCCCACCTCATGCGGGAAGGCGCGATGGCCCTGGTAGTAGTCACGAAGCCTGCGGGTGATGCCGGAAACCAGGAGGCGCGGGTTTTGGGCGTCGAGGCCCGCCTCGCAAATAAAGGCCTGGTTGCCAGGGGTGTCGAGAAGCCCTTCAACCAGTGAGGGGCGCCAGGCCAGAAGCATCAGGCCGTCCGCCTTTCTCGCCAGCCCCACCAGGTGAACCCCGTAGGCGCGCAGCTTCTTAGCGTAGACCGAGAGGAGCCTCGCCGAGACGGCGCGCTTTTGGCGAGAAGACGCCACGTGGCCGCGGGCGCGGGCCGAGAAGCCGAAGATCGCGGCGGGTTTCTCGCCCGCCATGACAAGTCCGGCCTGGCAGACGAGGGTGCGCACGAACTCGGACTCGAGGCAGTCTTCCAAGGTGGCGGCCTCGCTCGGCTCGCCCAGATAGGTCTCAAGGCCTTGTCCCATGATCGGCTCCCCTTCTGCTAGTTATCCTTGGCAAACTTGACGGTCATTAAAGTACACCATGGTTAACTTCTCTGCAAGCGAGATGACGCCGAGAAGCGCGACGCCACAAAATCGCAGGGTGGACGCAGGCCAAGACCACCGACCCAAATTCCTAGCTGAATGTGTGCATTATGTGATCTGCTCGGTTCACGATAGAAGTTACCCTTGGTGAACTTATTCTATCTACAGCACACGATGCGCCCGCGGCAACCCCCTCTAAGCCAACGGCACCCAGCTTAAGTACCGTGCCCCCGCACATCTTAGGCTCATCAAAGCATCATGTTGTTAACTTCGCCTAGGCGGAAGCGGACCCTCTCCCCGCGACCGCGCAAAGGCAAAGGCGACGCCGTCGGTCTCCCAGGGCCGGCGGCGTCTTTGCTTTAGCGGCACCAAACACCGTCGCGTCGACGCGCAGCGCCACCCCCGCGCTAAAATCACCGGGTGACTCGCCACGCATCCAAGCACAAAGAAAGGCTTCCCCATGCTCACCATCGGCTGCCATCTCTCGACCTCAAAGGGTTTTCTCGCCATGGGAAAGACGGCCGTAGAGATCGGCGCCACGACCTTCGCGTTCTTCACGAGAAACCCGCGCGGCGGCTCGGCCAAGGCCATCGACCCTGCCGACGCCCAGGCCCTGCGCGACCTCATGGCCGAGAAGAGCTTCGGCCCCCTGGTCGCGCACGCCCCCTACACGCTGAACCCGTGCTCCGACAAAGACCGCGCCCGCGAGTTCGCGCGCGAATGCATGGCCGATGACCTGGCCCGCATGGAGGCCCTGCCCGGTAACTACTACAACTTCCACCCCGGAAGCCATGTCAAACAAGGTGCCGAGAAGGGCATCGAGATGATCGCCGACCTGTTGAACGAGGTCCTGCGCCCCGAGCAGACCACGACGGTCCTGCTCGAGACCATGGCGGGCAAGGGTACGGAGGTGGGCCGCAGCTTCGAGGAGCTGGCCGCCATCATCGAGCGCGTCGACCAGGCCGACCACCTGGGCGTTTGCCTGGACACCTGCCACGTACACGACGCGGGCTACGATATTGTAGGTGACCTCGACGGAGTTCTCGCCGAGTTCGACCGCGTCATAGGGATCGACCGCCTGCGCGCCGTGCACGTCAACGACTCAAAGAACCCGTGCGGCGCCCACAAGGACCGTCACGAGAAGATCGGCGAGGGCTACATCGGCCTTGAGGCCTTTCAGCGCATTGTGCGCCACCCTTACCTTGCTGACCTGCCTTTTATTCTGGAGACGCCCAACGAGCTTCCCGGCTACGCGGCCGAGATCGCGCTCCTGCGCGAGGCGGCGGAAAACTAACAGCGAGAAACCAGCCGAGGCCTAACCCTCTTTAGGCTGCTCGACGATGCCCTCGCGGTCATACGTGATGCTGTAGGCCTTCTCAAGCACGCGGATCAGATCGCGCGTGTCGTCCTCGCCCAGGACAGACAGGCTGTTGGCGAGGTTGCCCACGCCCTCGGCGCGCGACTCGCTCGAGTGGCGGCGGCCCTCCTCGGTGGGGATGACGATGATCTTGCGGCCGTCGGCCTTGTCGTGCTCGCGCACGATGTAGTCCTTTGCGGCCAGCGAGTCCAGGATGCGCGTCATGCGCGAGCGCGTGTATCCCAGGCGTTTTGCCAGCTCGGACGGGGACAGCGGCTCTTCGCTGCGGCAGATGTAGGCCAAGACGGGGCTCTCCCCCATCGAAAGGCCGTACGCGCTCGACATAGAGCCCTTTGCCAGGGCCTTCGAGTACTTGATCAGCTTATTGGCAGCGTCTTCGTAATCCATAGAACAGCTAGCGGCGAGATGCCCCGTCGCAAATCCCCCATGCAATATCCAGTGGTGAGCCTGCGATATGGTAACAAATACCCGGGAACGCAACAACGCGTGCCCGGGCATTCCATGAAACAACAATCGTTACTTTTCCTCGGCGGCGGCCAGGATCTTCTCGACGTTTCGTGTGGCGTTGGTAACGCCGATCTTGATGGGCACGCCCACAAACACGCCGGCGAGAAGAAGCACGATGCCCGCGATTCCCGCAGGTGCGGGGCCGTTTCCGTAGAAGCCCCACCAACCCAGGAGAAAACCGATGGCGCAGGCCGAGTAGGCCAGGCGCAGCCACACCTTGATCTTCTGGATGGCCGCGGTCTGCATCCCGGCCTCCTTGACGAGGTCGTCTTTGGTCCAGTTGGAAGTGTCGAGCGCCACGGCGGGCCCCTTTCGAGATCTTAGGCGAGCAGTACGGCCAGGCGTTAAGGCCCAGCCACCAAGGGTAAAGCAAACGCGC
>CAVDTK010000112.1:0-7627 GCA_963611755.1 Oscillibacter sp. ER4 | reverse complement strand
CCCAGGGCACGCGGAACATGACGATGCGCTCGGGCTCGACGAGGCGCTCGAGGATGGCGGCCTCCTCGTACTCGGGGTGAGCGTCGAGGGCAGGCTGCAGGGTGCTCAAAATCTCGGTCGCGGCCTGGAGGAACTCGGTCTGCTCGGGATAACGAGCCTTAAGGTCTTCAAGGACTTTCTCGCAGTAGGACATGTGCACTCCAATCAAGTGGATTTCGCAGTATGCGGCGGCGCCGCAACATGCTTGACTTGAATTAGCATACGTTTGTGGCAAAACCAGAAGCAAAATTGAATTTAAGGCGTAACGGTCAAGAACTGGTTAGGTAATGTCTTCGAAATGTTGCCAGGTCAATGGGCTAATTTTATCACTCCCCTCTGATCGGCAATTGCTTCTCACTTGGATTTTGGAAACAAACGCTTGAAGATCCGCGCGACTTTTCATATACTCAAATTTCGGTTCGGGGCGTGGCGCAGCTTGGTAGCGCATCTGCTTTGGGAGCAGAGGGTCGAAGGTTCGAATCCTTTCGCCCCGACCATTTACATACATTGCGGGTGTGGTTCAACGGTAGAACTCCAGCCTTCCAAGCTGATAACGCGGGTTCGACTCCCGTCACCCGCTCCATTTGAACTTCAGGCCAGGGCGCGATGATTTCGCCCCTGGCCTTTTCAGTGTTCTTTGAGGCTTTGTCGCACGGTATCATTGAAGCCAAGAAACGGTCTCGCATGCAAAGGACATTCCATGGGCACATCTTGCCTCGGTCATACGCTCGTCATCGCAAACCCTGCGGCACACAGCGGGGAAGGTCGCCACGGCGCGCGTTTTACCAGGGATTTTCTCGCCAGCTATTCTTCTGTGACGGACGGGTTCGAGCTGGCGCTCACCAAGGGGCCGCAAGAAGCGACGGGAATCGCCGCGGCGGCCGCGGACTTCGACACCGTGGTTGCCTTGGGCGGCGACGGCGTGATCCACGAGGTCGTGGAAGGTCTCATGGAGATCGACAAGGACGAACGGCCCCAACTGGGCGTTATTCCCATGGGAAGCGGCAACGACTATGCCCGGACCCTCGGTATGGCGAGAAACGACTGCCAGGCCGCATGGGCACAGCTTGTTCGCGGAGTTGCCCGCCCGTGTGAGGTGGGTCGTGTCAACGGCCACTACTTCATGCAGACCCTCTCTTTTGGACTGGACGCTGCGATCGCCCTCGACACGATGGACAAACGAGCCGCAGGTACAGACCAAAAAGGAGAGGAGCTTTTCGTGCGCTCGGCCTTGAGGATCCTCTCCAAGGCCAAAGCCGGCTATCCCGTGCGAGCAAGTTTCGATGGCGAGAAACCTCTCGATCTCTCCACCATCATCTTTGCCGTGCAGGCGGGCCCCACCTACGGCGGCGGGTTCAAGATCTGCCCCAATGCTTCGCTTGAGGACGGTCTTCTCGACGTCTGCTACAACGTGAAGCTGCCGCCCACGCCGGTGTTACTCGGCTTGCTGGGTCTTGCCCGCTTTGGCAAGCACACGAAGTCAAGCGTCGTGAACCTTAGGCGCATTACCAGGGCTTCATTGGATTTCGAGACCGAGACGCCCTGCCAAATAGACGGCGAGAAGCTCACCGGCACCCACTTCGATATCGAGGTAGTCCCCCAAGCCCTCAGCGTCATCTTCCCCACTCTTTAAACCGCAACAAGTAAGCAGCCACAGACAATAAGAGAGGCGATCAAAATGAGTGACAAACGTCGAGTCGGGTTAGTCCTTTTCTTTGCAGCTATGTTCTTTATCTCCGCCTGCTTCCCGTTCTACTACACGAGCCGGCTTTGGATCGGGTACGAGACCTATAAGGCTTCGATCGTCGGACCCTACGACGTCTCCTTTGGCTACACGCTCTATCAGATCAGCCCGATCGTGAACGCATTCTCTTCTCTCGGCATCATTGCCACCCTGGCAAAACGGTAGCCAGGGAGCACGGCTTCAAGAACATCATGCAAAACCAGGGGTTGTCTGATGCTCATCGGCCGCCGACCTTTCAATTCTCAGGGTTGTCTGATGCTTGAGGCGCGTTCTCCTTTCAATTCCAGGGGTTGTCTGATGATTTGGTATCAGACAACCCCTTGTTTTGAATGGGATTCATCAGACAACCCTCAATTTTGAAAGCGAGAAGACCTTCAACCATCAGACAACTCCGAATTCTTAAAGCGACGCGACCAGCGACTTCCCCTGCCCCACAATCAAAAAGAAAAGCCCCAGGCGCTTTGCCTGGGGCTTCTTGCTAGTCGTGCTTCTCAGCGCTAATTAACGCAGAGCAGACTGGAGAGCAGCCTTGACCTCGGTAGCGGTCTTGAGCTTCATGACCTTGTCGGTGAGCTCGTCGGCCTCCTCCTTGGTCCAGGTGGAGATGATGCGACGGGTGCGCAGGATCGACGGCGCGGAGACGGAGAACTCGTCCAGGCCGAAGGAGATGAGCACCGGGATCAGCAGCGGGTCGGCCGCGGCCTCGCCGCACATGCCCACCATGATACCGGCCTTGTTGCCCTCGCCGATGATGCGCTTAAGCGAACGCAGAACGGCGGGCTGGTAAACCTCGTAGAGGTAACCGACCTTGTCGTTGCCGCGGTCGGCGCACATGGTGTAGCCGATAAGGTCGTTGGTGCCGATGGAGAAGAAGTCGCACTCGGCGGCAAGGTCGTCGGCGATGAGGGAGGCCGCGGGGGTCTCGATCATGGTACCGATCTCGATGTCCTTGTTGTAGGACACGCCACGGGCGTCGAGGTCGGCCATGCACTCCTTGACGAGGTCCTTGACCTGACGGATCTCATCGATATTGGTGACCAGGGGAACCATGATCTTGATGTCGCCGAAAGCGGAGGCGCGCAGAAGGGCGGTCAGCTGGACCTTGTACTGCTCGGGGTTGGCCAGGCAGTAACGCACGGCGCGATAGCCCAGGAAGGGGTTCTCCTCCTTGACCAAGTCGAGGTACGGGATCTCCTTGTCGCCGCCCACGTCGAGGGTGCGGATGATGACCGGCTGGCCCTTCATGCGCAGGGCGACCTTCTGGTACGCGACGAACTGCTCGTCCTCGGAAGGAAGCTCCTTGGCGTCCATGAACAGGAACTCGGAGCGGAACAGGCCCACGCCCTCGCAGTCGTGCTCGGCGGCGACGTTGGCGTCATCGGGGTTGCCGATGTTGGCGACCAGCAGCTTCTTGAAGCCGTCGGCGGTGACGGTCTCCTTGCCGCGGTAGGCCTCGAGGGCAAGCTTCTCCTCGGCATACTGCTTGGCCTTGGCGCGGTAGTGCTCAAGGTCATGGTCGGACGGGGTGGCGATGACCTTGCCCAGGGTACCGTCGACGATGACCATGTCGCCGGTCTTGATGTTGGTGGTGGCGTCGGGCACGGAGAGAACGGCCGGGATCTCAAGGGCGCGCGCGATGATCGCGGAGTGAGAAGTGCGGCCGCCGGTCTCGGTGACGATGGCGGCGACGTTTTCCTTGTCGATGTCGGCGGTCATGGACGGGGTGAGCTCGCGCACGACCACGACGGAGTTCTCGGGCAAGGTGGACAGGTCCACGAGCTCCTGGCCCAGAAGGTCGGCGAGAAGACCGGTCTTGACGTCGGCGACGTCGGCGGCGCGCTCGCGGAACAGCTCATCCTCCATGTTGGAGAACATGTTGTAGTACATGTCGTAAGCCTCGGAAACGGCCTGCTCTGCGCACATGCCGCTCTCGATGGAGCCGTTGACCATGTCGCGAATGCCCTCGTCCTCGGCAAACTCGATGTGGGCGCCCATGATGGCCGCGGCCTCCTCGCCGACGGTCTTGGTCATGCGCTCGATCTGGGCGTTGGTCTGCTCGATGAACTTGGCGACGGCCGCCTGGTAGCGCACCTCCTCGGCCTTGGCGTCCTCGGGCGCGTGCGGAGTGAAGGAAAGATCAGGCTCCACAGCGACGCGGGCGACACCGATGCCGATGCCGTCAGATGCGTTAACACCTTCGTACATATTTTGCCCCCTAGTGCATGGCCGCTCTCGCGGCCCCTTCCCAATACAGCACGCGTTGCGCTCCGGGAGGAACGCAACGCGGTTGACACGGGGACTATTGTAACGATTAAAGCGGACTAGTCTACTAAGACATCGGCAGCCGCAGCGTCTTTTTCCGCCTTCTCTTTGTTGGCCTGGATATCGCGGGCGATGGTGCCGGGCATGGCGCGGCCCATCTTCTTGTAGAGGGCGGTGACCACGCGGTCGATGGTGGCGCGCTTGGCGATGCCCTTGCTAGCCGCGGTCGCGGTGCCGCAGGCGGAGGCGAAGGTCAGGGCCGTCTCGTAATCCTCGCCCTGGGTGACGCAGGCGAGGAAGCCCGCGACCATGGAGTCGCCGGCGCCGGTGGCGTTGACCAGCTTGACCTTGGCCGTAGGAACCACGTGCTCGACGCCATTCTCGTCAAGGAGCAGCGAGCCGTGGCCGCCACAGGAGATGATGACGTTGCGCGCGCCCTCGTCGTGGAGCTTGTGCGCGTAGGGCATGCACTCCTCGGGGGACTCGATGTTGACGCCGTAGATGCGGCCGACCTCGTGGTTGTTGGGCTTGATGAGGAAGGGACGAGCCTTCAGGGACTCCATAAGGAGCTGGCCGGGGGCGTCGACCACGAACTGGATGCCGCGGCCGTCGAGCTTCTCCATGATCTGGGTGTACATGTCCTCGGGCAAGGAGTTGGGGATGGAGCCGGTAAGGACCAGGGTGTCGCCGGAACGCACGACGTCCATGCGGTCGAGAAGCTCGTCGACCTTCTTGGCGGGGATCTTGGGGCCCATGCCGTTGCACATGGTCATGACAATGCCGTTGAGCTTGACGTTGATGCGGGTGTTGCCGTGGTCGAGGCGCACGAAGTTGCTGGCCACGCCGTTGTCCTGCAGGGTCTGCAGCAGGTAGTCGCCGGTAAAGCCGCCGGCGATGCCCATCGCGACGTTCACGACGTTAAGCTCGTTGAGAAGCGTCGAGATGTTGATGCCGTTGCCGCCGCAGTAGATCTCCTCGGACGAGGACCTGTTGGTGAAGCCCATGTCCAGGGTCAGCGGGTGCATGACATAGTCGAGTGCAGGGTTCAGCGTCATGGTGTAAATCAAAGCGTGCTCCTTCCGGCCAGATTACATCAGATTGTAGTATGAAGCATCCAAAGCGCTCGTAAGGGGAATTTACGGGCTGCGAGCGGGAAGGTACGCAAAGTATGGTACAAAGCCGGAAGCGTGAAATTGGTCCGCGTCTGGTGGCAGGAATTAGAACTTTGCGCAGGTCCCGTCGCTTTCTGCCCAAGCTCCCATGAGGGCCCCCATGAGCCGACTGCGAGTAAGCTTACCGGCCTCCGGATGCTTCGCGGATTCATAGACGCAGGCCGTGGCTGCCTTCTCCCACACTTCGCGCGACATGTAAAAGCCGCAGCTCACCTTTGGCACGCCGCGCATAGTAGCGGCAGGCGGGACTTCGACCGCGTTGGGATCGGAGAGCCACCATCTGAGCAGCCCCTCCATCACGCCGGACGCCGAAAGCGTCCTTTTGCCTTCAGCCACACGCGCCGCGTTGACCCGGATAAGGCACAGCCTGAACGCCTGGTCGATCTCGACAGGGATGTAGGCGGTTGTAACGAACGTTTCTTTTTGCTTCTCTCCCGCTTCTTCCTTGAGCGTCGTTTTCTTAGCCATTGCATGCCCTCCTACCTGGGATTCATTCGTTTCATTGCATCATACCTGTTATTAAATAGTTATAACAGCGTAAGAGCATATAGCCGCATAAAGGCATAGTTACGCCACCGCATAGTCGCAACAACGAAGTAGTGAACCGGTGATTGCAGACCGCCTATGATTTCTTTTCCGCGTCGTGGCGCACGGCGGCGTACTCGACGACGCGGTGGGTGGTTTGGGTCCGTGCTGCCCAGGCGAGGCCTCTGTCGACAATGGCGACCCAACGCCATCGGTAAAACGATGGCTCAGATAACGCGCCGCTCAATTTTGGGTGGATATTGGTGTTCAGAGGGCTTTTTGAGCGCCTTCGGCGCGGGGCTCTTTTCTGTTTGCGCAGGTAGATCTATATATAAAAACATTTACTTGTTGCTCATTGCGCCGATTGACACCAATATGGGGTGTTATTTGAGCACCCTCATGGGCAAACCTACCAACATGCGGTGTTTTCTGAGCGCATTTCGATCAGGCCGGGACGCCATGGACATAGCAGCCCTCGGGGCTCAGGTCCACCTTGTTCGACCATACGGCACGGCTGTCCACCGACGGGTCGCGGCCCCCTCGTCGAGGCCGATGCCCATGTAATATGCCGCGTCCCGTGCCATGATGCTCCCTCCTTAACGCAGGGGGGTCGATAGAGAAGAGCTCCTGGTTTCGCTCGGCTAGCTCCCAGTTCTCCATGAGCTCGTCCTGGTGAAGGGCGGTCCAGCCCAGCGGCATCTTCTGCTGCTTCGAGGGCATCTGGCCCTCGATGACCTCGAGGTCTTTGATGGAGACGATGACGGTGTCCCCACCATAGACGGCGTGGAAATCCCTTTCAATTCATGGGCAGAGAGACTGCCTCAAAAGAGTCCCACACAAATAGCTGCTCTAGATTCAACTATACCCGCAGTCGAGAAGCCCACCCGCCAAAACAACATCTTATTGTCAATACGCCGCGATATACGAGCATAATCGAATAGATACGACATCGCATAGGAGCAATAACCCAACAACGGAGCAGCGAATCATTGGCATGAGGAGAAAAAAGGACCGGGTCGCCCCGGCCCTCTCGCCCCGCCCGGAGACGGGGCCTTTCCTTCCGCCCTAGAGCCCCTGGTCGGCCCTCTTGGCATCGGAGAAGGCCGAGCGGATCTCCGCCAGGGCGGTGTAGTAAGCCCGGTAGTGCGCGGACGCCCGCTCAGCCTCCGCAGCGCTCGGCGGGACCGGGATCTCGATCTCAAGGTAGCGGGACCCCACGTCCTCGCGGTTCGTCTGCATGAAGGTGACCCTGTCCCACTGGGCGCGCACGAGCTCCAGGTCGAGCGCCCACGCGAGATAGAAGGGGCCGAACACGGCCTTCTCCCCCGGCCTGAAGACGAGCATCTCCTTCGTCAGAACGACCTCGGTCTGGTCTGGCAGCAGGACGACGGGCTCACCGATGTTCTTGCAGGCGCGCGCCGGGGTGAGGACGTCGAAGGGCTCCAGGCCGCTCGCGTCGCCTCGCCAGAAGCGCCTCGCGACGGCCAGGGGCACGAGGTTCGTCCTGTTGACGTTCACGAGGCCCGCCCGCAGGTCGGAGACCTTGATGTAGGGCACGTCGCCGAAGCGAAGGTCGAGCGACGGCGAGCCGTGGCCGGCCCTGACCTCGACCATGCCGCGCTCGACGAGCTCGCGCACGGTCGCCACAGAGAAGCCGGGGTGCCTCGCGGCCACGAAGTCCTCGAACCTCTCGCGCGGGAGCGGGTCGGAGTACTTCGGCACGCCCGGGAACTCGAGCCCCGCCGCGCCGACGAAGCGCGACGTGGGCCCGTCCTCGCCCCTGAGGAGGGCGCGGACGTCCTCGATCGCCCCGTCGTCGATCTCGTCCGACCTCTCGCCGTCCGCCCCGACCCGGTAGAGCTCGAAGCCGTCCTTGTTGATGCCG
>CAVDTK010000111.1:4893-7635 GCA_963611755.1 Oscillibacter sp. ER4 | reverse complement strand
TCGCCATGGTCGACTCGAGCGTGGGCGGCAAGGTCGCCGTCGACCTCGCGCACGGAAAGAACCTCTGCGGCTTCTTCTGGCAGCCATCGGCCGTCGTGGCCGATGTCGAGTGCCTGCACAGCATCGCGCCCGAGCTCTACACCGACTCTATCGGCGAAGTCGTGAAGCATGCCGTCCTGGCCGACCCCGCAATGCTCGCCGAGCTCACGGCGCACCCCATGAACGGCGAGGGTTACCCGGACGAGAAGGTCGCCGACATCGTGGCCGCCAACGTCCGCATCAAGCGCGACGTCGTGAGCGCCGACGAGAAGGAGCGCGGCCTGAGGCAGACCCTGAACCTGGGCCACACGATCGGCCACGGCATTGAGGCTGCGAGCAACTTCACGATGGGCCACGGCAGCTGCGTGGCGGCGGGCCTCTGTTGCGTCGCGCGCGCGAGCGTGGCACGCGGCTGGTGCTCAGCCGAGACAGCGCAAGTCATCATCGACGCCATGGCGGCGCAGGGCCTTCCCACCGACACCGCGCTCGACCACGCGACCCTCTTCGATTACATGACGCACGACAAGAAGCGCCACGGCAACACGATGAACATCGTCGTACCGGAGGCGCTCGGGGCGTGCGAGGTTAAGAAGGTGACCCTCGACGAGCTTCGCGAGCTCATCGATCTGGGCTGCGGATCCACCGCCGAAAGGGACTAGCTTGAACCGTTTGATCCACCCCGCGAGGCTTTCCGGCACCATCGGCGCCGTGGCCTCCAAGTCTGAGGCCCACCGCCTCCTGATCTGCGCCGCGTTTGCAGATAAGCCGACGCAGGTCCTGTGCAACACGACCTCCATGGACATCGAGGCCACGGCCGACTGCCTGGCCCAGCTGGGAGCCGTTATTGAGAAGACCGCGGGCGGCTTTGCCGTGACGCCGGTGGCGGCACCCCGCGCGAACGCGCTTCTCGACTGCGGCGAGTCCGGCTCTACCCTGCGCTTCATGCTGCCCGTGGTGGCGGCGCTCGGCTGCGACGCGTCGCTCACGGGCCACGGTCGCCTGCCCGAGCGCCCGCTCTCCCCTCTTTACGAGGAGCTTTGCGCCCACGGTGCCGAGCTTGGCCCGCAGGGCACGATGCCTATGCCCGTCGGCGGCAAGCTTTCCGGCGCCTCCTACAAGATCGCGGGCAACGTGAGCTCGCAGTACGTGACGGGCCTTCTTCTGGCGGCTCCCCTCATGGGCGGCATCAGCCTCTTTGTCACCGAGCCCATCGAGTCTCTGCCCTACATCGACATCACCGTCGAGGCCATGGGCCGCTTTGGCGTCGAGGTCTCCCGGGCCCGAGTACAGGACGGCAGCGAGAAGGGCCTGCTCTTCAAGGTCGCCGCGGACGCCGCGTACAAGACCCCCGGCACCGTCGAGGTGGGCGGAGACTGGTCCAACGCAGCGTTTTGGCTGGCTGCGGGCGCGCTCAACCCGGGCGGGGTCACCGTCACCGGCGTCGACCACCACTCGACCCAGGGCGACCGCGCCATCCTGGGCGCCCTGGCGCTCCTGGGCGCGCGCGTCTCTCGCCTGCCCATGCAGGTTTGCGTGAGCCGCGACAACCTGCACGGCTGCACCCTGGACGTGAGCAGCTGCCCCGACCTTGTGCCGCCCCTGGCCGCCGTGGCGAGCCTCGCGCAGGGCACCACGCGCATCACCGGCGCCGCGCGCCTGCGCCTTAAGGAGTCCGACCGCCTGGTCACGGTGTCCAACGCCGTGAACGCCATGGGCGGCCGCGTCACCGTGACAAACGACGGCCTGGTCATCGAGGGTGTCGATGTCCTTTCCGGCGGCACCGTGGACGCCGCCAACGACCACCGCATCGCGATGATGGCCGCGGTTCTCGCCACCTGCGCCCAGGGCCCCACGCTCATCCGCGGCGCAGAGTGCGTCTCTAAGTCCTACCCCGCCTTCTTTGAAGACCTGGCCGCCCTGGGCGGCTCTTCCACCGAGGAGATCTAACATGCCCTCCAGCTTTGGCAACACGCTCAAGACCACGATCTTCGGCCAGTCGCACTCCGCGGCCGTGGGCTGCGTCGTCGAGGGTCTGCCTTCGGGGCTCGCCGTCGACCAGGAGGCCCTGCAGCTCTTCCTCAACCGCCGTGCGCCGGGCAACGCCGCCTGGACCACGCCGAGAAAAGAGGCCGACCAGGTCCGCATCCTTTCCGGCTTAAACCCCGACGGCAAGACCTGCGGCGCGCCCCTGGCCGCCGTCATCGAGAACACCAACACGCGCTCCGGCGACTACGCCAACATCATGGGAGTCCCCCGCCCGGGGCACGCCGACTTCACGGCCTGGGCAAAATGGCACGGCAACCAGGACATTCCCGGCGGCGGGCACTTCTCGGGCCGCCTTACCGGCCCCTTGTGCGTGGCCGGCGGCATCGCGCTTCAATGGCTTGCCGAGAAGGGCATCCGGGTAAGCGCCCACACGGCCGAGATCGCAGGGGTGGCCGACGAGCCCTTCTGCGTGACGGACAACACGCCCGCAGGAAACGCCCGCCTCTTCTCGCAGATGGACGCCCTGGCAGACGGCCGCGACTTCCCGGCCATCGACCCGGCGGCCGCCCAGGCCATGATCGAGGCCATTCTCGACGCCCAGAAGGACGCCGACTCCGTGGGCGGCATCATCGAGTGCGTGGCCACCGGCATCCCCGCCGGCGTGGGCTCGCCCATGTTCGACGGCCTGGAGAACGTCATCGCGCGCGCCGCCTTTGG
>CAVDTK010000111.1:0-4529 GCA_963611755.1 Oscillibacter sp. ER4 | reverse complement strand
CCAGCTCGCAGCACCTGTTTTTCTCCGGAGGAATGAATGCAAGGACTCCCTGAGCTCAGACAAGAGATCGACCGCATCGACACCCAGATCTTCTCGCTGTTCGCCGAGCGAGCCGATGTAGCCGTCGCCATCGGTGAGATCAAGCGCGCCGAGGGTCGCCCCGTCTTTGACCCCAACCGCGAGCGCCAGAAGATCCAGGACGCCGCCGGGCGCGTGCCCGAGGAGCTCAAGACCTACGCGCAGGTGCTGATGCAGCTGCTCATGGAGGCCGCTAAGAGCCGCGAGACCCTGCCCGACGACGAGAAGCCCCGCCTTCTGGCCCAGATCGAGCGCGCCCGCGAGAAGACCCCCGAGGTCTTTCCCGTCGACGCCTTCGTGGCCTGCCAGGGCGTCGAGGGCGCCTATTCGCAGATCGCGGCCTCACACTTCTTCAAGCATCCCACTATCAGCTACTGCCCCAGCTTCGAGGGCGTCTTCAAGGCTGTTGAGCAGGGCTTTTGCGAGTACGGCGTGCTGCCGGTGGAGAACTCGACGGCAGGCTCTGTCAACAAGGTCTTCGACCTCATGATGGAGCACTCCTTCCACGTGGTGCGCACCTATCGCCAGAAGATCGACCACAACCTGCTGGCCCGCAAGGGCGCCCGCCTGGACTGCATCCGCGACGTCTACAGCCACGAGCAGGCCATCAACCAGTGCCGCCACTACCTTGAGGGCCTGACCCGCGTGAAGGTCCACGTCTGCGAGAACACCGCCATGGCCGCGCGCATGGTCGCCGAGTCCGGCCGCATGGACGTGGCCGCGCTGTCTTCTCGCTCCTGCGCCGACCTCTACGGCCTGGACGTCCTGGCCTCCAACGTGCAGGACCGCGACAACAACTACACGCGCTTCGCCTGCATCTCAAAGCGCCTGGAGATCTACCCCGGCGCCGACAGGACCACGCTCATGCTGGTCTTGAACCACGAGCCCGGTGCCCTCTACCAGGTGCTGGCCAAGATCTACGCGCTTGACCTCAACCTGTTGAAGCTCGAGAGCCGCCCCATCCCCGAGCGCGACTTCGAGTTCATGTTCTACTTCGACATCGACTGCCCGGTGGCCGCGCCCCAGTTCGAGACCCTTATCACCTCCTTGTCCTCCGCCTGCCAGGAGCTTCGCTACCTCGGCAGCTACACCGAAGTCATCTAAGGAAGCACCGTGACCAAGACCGCAACCACGCCCTTTGGCCTTATCGGAGAAAAACTCGGCCACAGCTGGTCGCCCCAGCTGCATGCCAAGATGGGCTCTGTGCCCTACGACCTCTACGAGCTTGAGCCCGGTGAGGTCGCAGGCTTCATAAAGGGCGGGGATTGGAAGGGCTTAAACGTCACCATCCCGTACAAGATCGAGGCGGCACACGCGGCCGACGTGCGCAGCCCGCGTGTCGAGAAGCTCGGCGCGGCCAATACCTTGGTCCGTCGCGCCGACGGCTCGATCTTTGCCGACAACACCGATTACCTGGGCTTCCTTTGGATGCTCGAGCGTTTTTGCTCGGCCAACTTCGGCAAATCCGCGGCCGAACTTCTCGTAGGCAGAAAGGTCCTGGTCCTGGGCAGCGGCGGCGCCAGCAAGGCCATCGTCGCCGTCATCGAGGACTGCGGGGCGCGCGCACAGGTGATCTCGCGCTCCGGCGAGGACAACTACGACAACCTGCTGGAGAGAAACGCCGACTGCGCCCTTATCGTCAACACGACGCCCGTGGGCATGTACCCCAAATGCCCGGCCACGCCCATCGACGCTGACACCTTGGCCCAGATGAAGGGCCTTCTCGGCGTGCTCGACATCGTCTACAACCCCTGCCGCACCAAGATCTGCCTGGACGCGGAGAAGCTGGGGCTCCCTTATGCCACCGGCCTTCCCATGCTCGTGGCCCAGGCCAAGTTCGCGAGTGAGCTCTTCCAGGACAAGCCTATCGAGGACGAAGTGCTTGAGCAGATCACGGCAGAGGTCGCGCTTTCTATGGAAAACGTCGTCCTTATCGGCATGCCGGGCGCGGGCAAGACCAGCTGCGGCAAGCGCTTGGCAAGGATGCTGGGCCGCCCCTTCGTCGACATCGACGACGCCATCGAAAGCGAGTGCGGCAGAAGCGCGGCACAGATCATCCGCGAGGAGGGGGAAGACGCCTTCCGCGCCATCGAGACCCAGGTCACCGGCGCCTACGCCGCCAAATCCGGCCTGGTCATCGCCTGCGGCGGTGGCGTGGTCACCCGGCCCGAGAACTACGAGCTTCTGCACCAGAACTCAGAGATCGTGATGATCGACCGCCCCTTGGGCGAGCTCAGCTCGGAGGGGCGCCCCATGTCCCAGAGCCAGGGCGTCGAGCGCCTGGCGCAGCAGCGGATGCCCCTCTACAAGGCTTGGGCCGACCTTCACGTCGAGTGCACGGGAAGCGCCGCGGGCGACGCCGAGACGATCCACAAAATGTTGACAGGGTGTCACATTTAAGTCAAAAATCCGACCACTTACGGACTGGACTCTAGGTATTTGCCCGCGGTTACGCGTAAGTAATATTCAAATGCCAAACTCAAACGCGTGCAAATTCAGGGGCGACCGCTGTCGCAAACAAGAGAGGGACCAAGCGCCGTGAACAAGTCAATCCAGATCGCAAAAGAGCTTCTCACCGCCGTGGGAGGCAAGGGCAACGTGACAGCCAGCGATCTGTGCATGACACGCCTGCGCATCCTGACGGACAACCCCTCCCTGGTGGACCCCGAGCAGCTGAGCGCCACCAGCGGCGTCTTAGGCATCGTCAAGCGCGGCAACAACGGCTTCGAGGTCGTCTTTGGGCCGGGCCGCGCCGAGAGCGTGCACGACGCGCTTGTGCGCCTTACCGGCATCGACTCTTCCATGGACCCGGTCTCAAGCGCCGAGCGCGAGGTCGACCCCTCCATCAGCGTGAGGATCTCTAAGAACCCGCTGCGCGCCGCCACCAAGCGCCAGAACGAGGAAATGGCCGCTGCGCTTGCCGACGACGCCGACCCTGACGACTTCGAGAGCGTGAAGAGCCTTGTCGGACTGCTCGAGATGAATGAGGCTGAGGAAGACGAGGAAGCCGAAGCGGACGAGGCCGAGGCCGACGATGCCACCAAGCATGGCGAGGGCGCCTCTGCCAGCCTCCTGGTAATCAACGGCCCCAACATCAACATGCTGGGCATCCGCGAGCCCGCCATCTACGGCGCCGAGAACTTCCAGGCCCTTTTGCAGCTCTGCCAGGACAGCGCGGCCGAGGCGGGCTTCACCAAGTGCGACTGCGTGCAGTCAAACCACGAGGGCGACCTGGTCGACGCCATCCAGTCGGCGCTGGGCACCTACGACGGCATCGTCATCAACCCCGGCGCCTACACGCACACCTCGATCGCCATTCTCGACGCCGCCAAGGCCGTTCAGCTGCCCATCGTCGAGGTCCACATCTCCAAGGTCGAGGAGCGCGAGGACTTCCGCCAGGTCTCCTACATCCGAGCAGCCTGCTTCGAGACGGTGACCGGAATGGGCATCCAGGGTTATCGCAAGGCCATCTTCGACCTAGCCGAGAAACTCGATCTTTAGCCAAACGAGAAGGCCGGGCGAAAACCCGGCCTTTATTGTGCGCATAAACGATGAAACTAAAGCCGAAGGCCGAAGGCCGCTTACCTGCAGCTCCAGGCACCGCTCTCGGTGACGATGTAATCCAACGGCACATCGTACTCCCCTTGCGGCAAATCCGTGCCCGAGATCTGGGAGCCACGGGCAAGACCGATCTTCTCGCCAGGATAAAACGCGAGGAAACGGTCGTAATAGCCGCCGCCGTAGCCGATGCGGCGTCCCGCCCCGTCAAAGATAAGGCCCGGGACCAGGCACACGCTGCCGACCATCTGCGGGACCGTCACCGGCGCGTCAAGCGCGGCTTTGGGTTCAAGGATCCCGTGGGCACCGGACTCCAGATCACCCAGGCCGGAGATCTCGAAGAAGCTCATCTTATGGGTCTTGGGCTCGCAGCGAGGAACCGCAACACGCTTGCCGGAAATCAATAAAGCGCAGATCAAGGCACGCGTGTCGACCTCAGACCTATAGGAAACATAGGTCAGCACGAGCGGCGCCTCGCTAAAAACGTCCAAGGAGAAAAGGTTCGCCGCGATGGCGGCGTCGGAGTCTTGTCGCGCGGGGGTATCGAGACTATTGCGAAGCTTGGCGTGATGCGCGCGCAAAGTCGCCTTGTCGATATCGGTTCCGCACGAGCTTGCCATGTGATGATTCTCCTGTCCCTTAAATCTCGGAACGCTATTCTAGCAGTATTGGTTCCGTGGGCTTTGTCACCGATAACTTTTGAACTAAGATAGAAACCCGTGCACCACAAAAATCCCTTTTAATGAGGAGCTTATCATGGCAAACGAAGGCAGCTACGAGGCCGCCCTGGCCCGCAGCAACGAGGTTCACGCGGACCTTCTCGTCAACCCCGACAACTACACCATGCTCACCGGCGACCGCCCCACCGGCCGCCTGCACCTGGGCCACTACTT
>CAVDTK010000110.1:0-7676 GCA_963611755.1 Oscillibacter sp. ER4 | reverse complement strand
ATCGCCGCGGCCTACCGCACCAAGGTCGCGGCCGTGGAGGCCGCCAAGGCCGCCGCGGCGGAGGCTGTCGAGGCCCCCGAGGTCTCTGCGGAGGCCTAACGCTTCAAGTTTGTGCTGAGAAGGGCGTCGCGCTGCGGCGCCCTTTCACGTAGAACACGATAGTGGGCGGCTAAAATGGCCACGGGGTGATTGCCCACGATTTATAGTCACAAAACCGCAGGTCGCGGTTAGGCGAAATCAGGGTTTAGAGGCCGAGACTAGATTTAGCCGCCCAATATCGTGTTTTGCATTTTCGTATGTCGCGGTTTAGGTAGAGTGCCCGCCCCGCAGGCGTCTGGGCGGCGGGTGCGTTATCCTGCTTTGCGAAGGTTTGGGCGCGGCGCCTGCGGGCGCCGCCGCGAGGAATAGGGGAGAAGACATGGCCGGAAAGCCTCAGACACTTGCGACCACCTCGGCGTTCGAGGTCCTGGGACCCGTCATGGTGGGGCCGTCCTCGTCCCACACGGCAGGCGCCCTGCGTTGCGCCAAAGTGGCGGCCTCGCTGTTGGACGGCCCGGTCCAGAGCGTGCGCTTCACCTTGTGGAACAGCTTCGCCCACACCTACCACGGCCACGGCACCGACCGCGCCCTGGTGGCGGGCATCTTGGGCTTCGACACCGACGACGAGCGCATCCGCGACGCCTTCGACCTGGCCCGCGAGGCCGGCCTTTCTTTCGAGTTCGCCATCGGCGGCGACGACGCCACGATGCACCCCAACACCGTCGACATCGACATGACGGGCGCCTCGGGCGCGCACGCGACCGTCCGCGGCGAGAGCCTGGGCGGCGGCAAGGTGCGCGTGAGCCGCATCAACGGTGTAGGCGTGCGCGTGACCGGCCGCTACGCGACCCTGTTCGTGGCGCACCGCGACGTCCCCGGCGTGCTGGCGGCCCTTGCCAATCTTCTTGCCTACGCCAAGGTGAACATCGCGACCTGCCGCACCTACCGCACCGAGCAGGGCGGCCAGGCCTACACCGTCTTCGAGACCGACGGCGCCCCTGACCAGGCCGTTTTGCCCATCGTTCGCAACTTGGACAACGTCGACTACGCGACGTTCGTCTCGCTGGCGGGCTCCGACGCCCTGGTCGCGCCCGGTGTCACCGCCGAAGAGCTCTTCGACGACGGCGAGCAGATGCTCGACGCCTGCGAGGCCCTGGGGATGTCGATCGGCCAGGTCATGAAGACCCGCGAGGAGATGCTCGTGGGCAAGGACGTTGCCGCCGAGGCCATGGATCGCGTGCTGGCAGTCATGCGCGACGAGACGAGCACCCCGCTCCTTCACCCCAAAAAGTCGCTCGGCGGCTTTATCGGGGGAGAGGCCAAGCAGGTGGCCGAGGCCAGCGAGAAGTACGCCGCGGCCCTTATGGGCACGGTCCAGACCGACGCCTGCGCCCGCGCGATGGCCGTGCTCGAGCGCTCGGCCGCGATGGGCGTCATCGTGGCGGCGCCCACGGCGGGCTCCGCTGGCGTGGTCCCCGGCTGCGTGCTTGCCCTGGCAGACCACCTGGGATCTAGCGAGAAGGACATCAAGGAAGCCCTGTTCGCGGCTGCCGCCATCGGTCTCAACATCCAGACGGGAGCCTGCGTGGCTGGAGCCGAGGGCGGCTGCCAGGCCGAGGTGGGAAGTGCGGCCGCCATGGCCGCCGCTGCCTGCGCGCAGCTTCTGGGCGCCACCCCCGAGCAGGCTTTGACCGCGAGCTCCCTTGCCATCTCGAACCTGCTGGGCCTGGTCTGCGACCCCGTGGGCGGCCTCGTCGAGGTTCCTTGCCAAGTGAGAAACACGATAGGAGTCGCCGCGGCCTTCTCCGCAGCTCAGCTGGCCCTTTCCGGCGTGCGCAGCCTCGTCCCCTTCGACCAGGTGGTCCACGCCATGAGCGAGGTGGGCCACGCCTTGCCCGCCTCCCTGCGCGAGACGGCCCGAGGAGGCCTAGCCGCCACCCCCGCCGCCTGTCAAGCCTGCAACGCCTGCAAGTAACGCGGCCGCGGCCTTTCCCGCAAAATTCAAAGTCGCGTTTACGAGGGGGTCGCATCTCTGGCGATAACGCTCCGGATCCGATGCAACATCTATCCCGGAGGCCGTGTGCCTCAAAATCCCCTCTCAAGAAGGGCGACCTAGCAGAAAGGGCCGGGCCTCTCCCCACGCGAATCGCGAAGCGAGCGAGCGAAAGCGAGCGCTGAGCGTGGGAAGAGGCCCGGCCCTTTCTGCTAGGTCGTTCGGCGCCGCATATAAAACTGTTAATCTCCCCGTAACATGAAATCCGTTTAACGGCCATTTTGTTTCCGCATGTAAAGTTGTTCTTCTCGCCAAAAGACAAGGTTGGCGTTTTTGTGTAGACTGCATGAGTCTTGTAATTCGAGTAGAGGAGGGCCTTATGGATCCTATGGAGCTCCTCAAGCTGCTCGGCATTCTCATCGTTGTGGTGGGCTTTGCCTTGAAGCTTGACTCCATCCTCATCATTATGGTGGCCGCGGTGGCCACCGCCCTTGTCGCCGGCATGGACCCGGTGACGTTCTTGTCCACCATGGGCAAGTCGTTCGTCTCCAACCGCTCGATGCTCATCTTCGTGATGACCTTCGTGATCACCGGCACGCTGGAGAGAAACGGACTTAAGCAGGCCGCGGCCGCGCTGATGTCCAAGTTCAAGGGCGCGACGGCCGGCATTGTCCTTGCCGCCTACGGCGTCTTCCGCGTGATCTTCGCGGCCTTCAACGTGGGCTTCGGCGGCGTCGCCGGCTTCGTGCGCCCGGTCATCATGCCGATGGCCCAGGCCGCGGTCGAGGAGGACGGCCAGCCCATCGCCGAGGAGCAGCTCGAGCAGATCAAGGGCATGGCGGCCGGCATGGAGAACGTGACCTGGTTCTTTGGCCAGGTGCTGTTCGTCGGCGGCTCCGGCGGCCTTCTCGTCCAGTCCACTCTGGCCAACCTCGGCTACACCGTCGAGCTCATCGACATCGCTGCCGTCGAGGTCCCCGTTGCCATCATCTCCACCCTGGTGGCCATCGTCTACTACATCATCGTGGACAAGAAGCTCATGAAGAAGTACCACGCGGCGCCTGCCGCTGCGAACGGAGGTGAGAAGTAATGGACGCCTTCATCACCTACTTCACCAGCGCTGACGTGACCTTGTCCAACAAGCTTCTCGAGGTCGTCTACATCATCATCGGCCTGGTCTGCATCTACACCGGCGTCATCAACGCCAAGGACGAGACCAACGAGAAGCGCCCCGGCACCGCCGCCTTCTGGTGCATCCTGGGTCTTCTCCTCGTCGTCGGCAAGTGGATCCCCGAGTGGCTGGCCGGCGCGCTTCTGGTGTGCATGTGCATCCCGCCCATCGTCAAGCAGGTTGGCAAGGGCACCAAGGGCATCCCGACCGTCGACGAGATGCAGGGCAACTTCGACAAGATCGGCATGAAGATCTTCGTCCCGTCTCTGTGCATCGGCGGCTTCGCCCTGGTCTTCGCCCTCTTTACCAAGATCAGCTCCCTCGTTGGCCTGACCTTCGGCGTCGTTGTGGGCGGCATCCTGCTCATGGTCTTCTCGCGTGACAACAACCCCCGCGTCTTCCTCGGCGACTGCCGCCGCATGCTCGACACCGTGGGCCCGCTGTCCATGCTCCCGACCCTCCTGGCTGGCCTTGGCTCCGTCTTCACCGCTGCGGGCGTCGGCGACGTCATCTCGCAGCTGGTCTCCGGCATCATCCCGTCCGGCAACGCCGTCGTGGGCATCATCGTCTACGCCATCGGCATGGCCCTGTTCACCATGATCATGGGCAACGCCTACGGCGCCATCACGGTCATGACCGTGGGCATCGGCGCGCCGTTTGTCCTGGCTCTGGGCGCCAACCCCACCATCATCGGCTCGCTGGCCCTGACCTGCGGCTTCTGCGGCACCCTGATGACCCCCATGGCCGCGAACTTCAACATCGTCCCGGTCGCCATCCTGGACATGAAGGACGAGTACGGCGTCATCAAGAAGCAGGTGCCCATCGCCCTCGTCATGCTCGCCGTCCAGATCTGCTACATGATCTTCTTCGGCCTGTAAGTTGTTGGCGTTCGCTCGCGTAAGCGGGTAGAATCAAATCGCAACTGGAAAGGCGTCGTATCCCTTCAAGCGGTGCGGCGCCTTCTTTGTTAGAAAGTTGTCAGAAAGGACACTTCCATGAAGATCTTGGTCACTGGTTTCCAGCCCTTCGGCGGCGAGTCCGTGAACCCCGCCTACGAGGCCGTCCGTCGCCTGCCCGTCCAGATCGCCGGCGCCGACGTCGTCACCGTCGAGATCCCCGTCGTCTATAAGAAGGGCCCCGCCGCCGTCGAGGCCGCTATCCAGGCCGAGAACCCCGACATGGTCCTGTGCGTGGGCCAGGCCGGCGGCCGCGCCCAGATCACCCCGGAGTTCGTGGGCATCAACTACGCGAACTTCCGCATCCCCGACAACGAGGGCTTCCAGCCCCTGGCCACCAAGCTCGAGGCCGACGGCCCCGACGCCTACTTCGCGACCGTCCCGGTCCAGGCCATGGCCGACGCCGCCCAGAAGGCCGGCATCCCCGCGGGCGTTTCCTACACCGCCGGCACCTACTGCTGCAACGAGGTCCTGTACTCGCTGCTCTATGCGCTCGATCACCGTCACCCCGGCGTCCGCGGCGGCTTCGTGCACGTGCCCTACCTGGACTCCCAAGCCGCCAACCTCAAGGCCGGCACCCCGTCCATGAGCCTCGAGCGCATCACCGAGGGCCTGACCCTCATGATCGAGGCCATGGTCACCCACGAGGGCGAGGACATCGTCTCCGCCTCCGCCGGCACCGAGGACTAGCCCGTGGCATCCTTGCCAAACATCACGGTGGCACCCCTTGAGGACACGCACGTCTTCAGGGGGTGCTCCCTTGTGACCAGCGAGAAGAACGTCTTCGACGACGCGGCCAAGCTGGCGCGCAACTTCGCGGGCGTGAAGGAGTTCGTGGCTGGGCGCGCGATGCCGGTGGTCACGGGTGCCGTGTCCTTCTCGGCTGGTGCTGACGGGACGTATCGGTACTTCATGGGCGATGAGGTCGTGGGCGCTGCTCGCAAGAAGCCGCAGGATGGGCTTGAGGACGTCGTGGTGCCCGCCGGGACCCTGGTTGCCGTGGTGCCCGTGAAGTTCAGGCTGCAGGCCGCGGCGGCGCTTTCTGCCGCGCAGGTGCGCAAGGCCTTCTACGAGGACTGGCTGCCTGGCAGCGGGTACGAGTCCGCTGCCGATGAGCTGGGCTTTGCCGACGTGGAGCTCTACCATTACCGGCGCCGGCGCTTCCGTCGCGCGCGGAAGATGGTTTTAAACTTGATGTTCTTGGTTCGGGAGAAGGGCTAGCGCGTTCGGCGTTTGTGTGGCTCGTCCGCCCGAGAAAGGCCCCGGCCCCCGGGCTTCTCGCAAAGTGACTTCGCGCTTCGCGCTCAGAAGCACTTTGCTGAGAAGACCCGGGGGCCGGGGCCTTTCTCGGGCTACTCGTTTAGGGTTGATTCCGTCTTGGTCTGGTTGCAGCTCCTTTATCCCACAATAAACGTGGTATAGTTTGGGATAAGGGAGGGGCGCATGGACAGAGAAGAACGAATTCGGGCTCTTAACTCGCAGATCGCGTTGTTGCCGGCTGGGGGTATTGGGACTAAGACCGTTAACGGTGTCTTGTACCACTATCATCGCTGGAGCTTGGGCGGGCAGCGGTTTGAGAGCTTTGTCCCGGAAGACGAGCTTGACTCGCTAAAGGAGAAGATCGATCGGCGCCGTGAGCTTGAGGCTGAAGTGCGTTCTTTGGGCGGCAAGGTTTCGCGCCGTAAGACTGCTGCTGAGAAGACCGCGCAGCCGGTCGGAGACGTCAGCTACACGCTTCCCGTCCTTTTGGGCTCCGACCTCGCGGATTTCTGCTCACCGGTGGCCTCCTGGAAAACCCGTGAGGGGTTTGGGCAGCTCATGGCCTATCTCGCCGGTCCTGCCGAAGGCAAGGTCTTCGTTCTCTATGGGCTTCGTCGTACCGGTAAGACCACTCTGATGCGTCAGGCTCTTCTCGCCATAGAAAAGAAGAGCCTCGGCCTTGCGGCTTTTATCCAGGTCTCACGGGCTAATACCCTGGCACAGCTCAACGCGGATCTTAAGCTTCTCAAGGCGCGGGGGATCCGATTTGTCTTCATCGACGAGGTGACGTTGCTTGACGACTTTATTGAGGGCGCGGCGCTTCTCCCCGACATTTTTGCAGCTAGCGGCATGCATGTTGTTTTGAGTGGCACGGACTCCCTTGGCTTTGCCTTGGCAAAAGACGAGCAGCTCTACGACCGCTGCGAGGTCTTGCACACCACGTATATCCCGTATCACGAGTTTGCCGAGGTGCTGGGTCTTTGCGGGGCCGACGAGTACCTGCGCTACGGCGGCACGATGACCGTGAGCGGCGATAACTATGCGGCGAGAAGCCCGTTTTCCAGCGCCGACGACGCCGGCGCCTACGTGGACACGGCGATCGCGAAGAACATACAGCACTCGCTTGCCTGCTACGACCGCGGCGGTCATTTTAGGGCGCTGCACGACCTTTATGAGGCCGATGAGCTCACGAGCGCCATCAACCGCGTGGTCGAGGACGTGAACCATCGCTTTACGCTTGAGGTGCTGGAACGGGATTTCTCCTCGAGCGACTTGGCGATAAGCGCCAACAACCTGCGGCGTGACCGCTCGAACCCTACCGATATTCTCGACCGCGTGGACATCGCGCAGGTGACGGCCCGCATGAAGGAACTCCTTGAGATCCGCGACCGTGACCAGCGCGGCGTTGAGCTCACCGATGCCCATACGCAACAGATCAAGGAGTATCTGGACCTTCTCGACCTCACGCTCGATATCCCGGTACGCTTCTTGCCGGATGTGTCTGTCGAGAAGAGCCGTACGGTAATCTGCCAGCCCGGTCTTCGTTATGCGCAGGTCGAGGCCTTGATCGAGGGCCTCATGCTCGACCAGGAGTTCTCCGACCTTTCCCTTGCACAGAGAAACTACGTGCTCTCGCGCATCAGAAGCGAGGTCATGGGCCGGATGCTCGAGGACGTCGTGCTTCTTGAGACCACGCTGGCGCGCCCCGGCAGCGAGGTCTTTGTCCTGCAGTTCGCAGTAGGGGAGTTCGACATGGTGGTCTTCGATCCCAAAGCCGCAAGCTGCGAGATCTTTGAGATCAAGCACTCCGATAAGAAAGACAAGGCCCAACGCCGCCACCTCTTGGACCCCAAAAAAAGAGCTCTCTGCGAACACCGCTACGGCCCAATAACCGGCACCTACATCCTCTACCGAGGCCCCGCCGACTATGAAGAAGGAGTGCAATACGTAAACGTAGAAGACTACCTAGCGTAAGGCCCGACCACATTGACAATAAGCTTCGGTACCCTCACTTTGAGTTTTTGTGATGTAAGAGCATGTAAACCCTGCCGTGCGGCACTTTGGTGTGGCGGGCTCTGAGCTGGGCGACTCGGCAGCGAAAGGCAGAGGCCCCGGGCTTCTCAGCAAAGTGCTTCTGAGCGCGCTCTTTGCGCGAGGTCACTTTGCGAGAAGCCCGGGGCCTCTGCCTTTCGCTGCCGGGCCTTACCCCAGGTGGTGCTCCGGTACGACGCAGAAGACCTCGCACGGCTCGGTTTCG
>CAVDTK010000109.1:4428-7709 GCA_963611755.1 Oscillibacter sp. ER4 | reverse complement strand
GAGCAGCCCAGCACCAGCACGTTGTTGTTGAGGCCGGTCTGCCAGGTGTCGGTTGGCAGGGCGGTCTGGCCAGTGAGCAGGGTATGGTTGCGGTAGGCGCGGCGCGGGTCGAAATTGGGGTTCAAGGTGTGCATGGGTTCCTCCCAGGTGAGGTCGATGTGGCGAGAAGGTCTGTGGCGAGAAGGACGGCGCGGAGCCGGGCGGGGACCGAAACACGGGGCCGGGGCGCGAGGGCCGGGCGCCGCAAATGAAGCCCAGCTCAGAGGTCCTATAGCTCCAGGATCACCCGGTCGGCCAGCCCGGCCGCCACAGCTTCTTCCGCCGAGAAGTACGTGTCACGCGCCGTCAGCTCAAAGACGCGCTCGAGCGGCATGCCGGAGTGCTCGGCCAGAAGGCGTCCGCAAACGTCGCGAGTCCGCATCAGGTCGTCGGCGCGTTCGCGCACCGTGAGGGCGCTGCCGCCCGGGCCGGCGGCCAGCAGCGGGTCGTGGATCATCACGCGGCTGTGCGGCAGCATGTCTCGTGAGTCGCCGGCCACAAACAGCAGCGCGGCCATGCTGGCGGCCAGGCCCAGGCAGACCGTGCGGACGGGACAGGCCACGGCGCGCATCACGTCGTAGAGCGCAAGCCCCGACTGAACTTCTCCGCCCCCGCTGTTGATAAAGAGGGTGACGGGCGCGGACGGGTCGCATTTGGCCAGGTAGCGCAGGCCGCGGATGACCTCGGCGACGGAATCGGCGTCGACCGCGCCGCACAGCTCGAGCTCGCGGGAGGCAAGCATCGCGTCTCGCATGTCAAGGCGCTCGAGGCCGAGGGCGGTTTCTCGGACGATCTGGGGAGAGTAGGCAGGCGTGCCCATGGATGGCTCCTTTCGGACGGGCAGCAGACGGCCAAGGCGGCGAGACAAGCCTCGACCTAGGCCTTCTAACTGCGGTTCATTTGTGATGGAAAGAAAGGACCCTCATGTAACACGCCGCCGCGCCAAGCGCGGGCTCTGGGCAAGGGACGCCGATGCATCCCCCATGCAGGGTAAAAAAGCGGCCAAGCCGCAACGGGAGCCTGACTGTATCACGCCCCAAAGGACCGTGCAAGCGAGAAGTTCGCCGGCGACCGCCCGGCGGCGGTTTCGGACCAACCCGACCCGCTCAAGCTCGACACATCACTTTTAGACCATAGGAGAATTAAACTGATTTAAATTACTTTTTCAGATCGCATCGACCCTCTATGATGACCGATGAGAGGTAAGTTTGCAGGCCAATCGTTAATTGAATGGGTGGCATCTATGACTGAAGCCGAAATTAAGAAACTCAGAGACGAAGTCGACTTATATCAGCGGCAGATTCACGACTATGGAGAGAAAAAAAACGAGGCTCAAAACGAGATATCCGCCCTGCAATCCGAACGAAAAAGACTAGTCGAACAAGCTCAGTCCAATCGAGATAAAGCCAAGGCGCTCGAAAAAAAGGAGGTGTCGTATTTTGACATCTGGCTTTTGCTTCGAACCGTATTGATGGTAATCCCAATCGCCCTATTGTGGTTTGGCTTTCATTCAATAGTCGACTGGGCCACTGCACTGGATCAAGCCGCGGACAGCTATACCGCCGCAATAAAAGCCGCTCAGCCAGAGTACTACAAGCAATGTCTAAACGGCTTAAATTCATCGGTTGTCGCGCTCCTTGCTTCAATACCAGTTTCCGCGCTCGCCGTATTGCTTTCAAGAAAAATGAACCCTGTAAAAAGGATACGGTACGTCCCCATTGCAGTAATCGTGTGCGGGGCGATTCTCGACGCTTATGGCATTTGGGGCGTCGTTGGATCGGAGCTTTATGAACAGGCGGATCCCAGTGTGATAACCGATGCGTTAGCTGCGATGGTACTTACGATCTATTTTCCTATTGTGATGGCGCCGACCATCTACGAGGCAATTCATGGATTGCTGGTCGCGAGAAGCGAGTCGATTGGTAAAAAGCGCGCCGCCTTGTTGGCACAAGCCGGACAGCAACATGCCAGTGTATACGATGCAGATTTATCCATCAGCGAATGCCAGGCAAAATGCAGGTCATACGAATCGCAGATAAACAGCCTTAATCAAAAGATGAAGATGGCCCAAGACGCTATAAAAAAATATGAGGCCAGAGCCATACTCCTGAAGGATGCCGAGGCCGAACTGCGCGAACTCGTTGGCCTTAAGGATGTCAAAGATGCCATCTCCCGATGGGAGAAGCTCATGCAGTACGCCTTCACGACCGGAGAACAAACAAATCAAAATTTAAACTTCATTTTCTACGGTAATCCTGGCACGGGTAAGACCGAGGTAGCGAGAATCATGGGACGACTGCTGTACGGCCTTGACTTGATACCACGCCCAGATGTAATCGAGGTCTCGAGGCCCGACTTGGTAGGGCAATACATAGGTCAAACCGCGCAAAAAACCATGGAGAAGATCGACCTCGCAGAAGGGGCGGTCTTGTTCGTCGACGAGGCCTACGCGCTCGCTCCTGATGGGAGATCGACCAACGACTTCGGCAAAGAGGCCCTGGAAACCATCATGAAGGCGATGGAGGACAGGCGCGGGAAGATGGCGTTCATATTCGCCGGCTATACCGGTGATATGCAGAGGTTCTTGGACGCGAACGAAGGCATGAGGTCGAGGATTCCCGAGAACAACCGATTCACTTTTTCGGACTACAGCCATGAAGAGCTTACAGAGATCGCAAAGAAAGCCTTATCGAAAAGAGGCTACAAACTGGATCCAGAAGTCGAGTCTCGATTAAGCGAGCTGTTGACCGCCCGGGCGAGTTCAAGAGATTTCGGCAATGCAAGAGGAGTTAGAAATATAGTTGAGGAACTAATTGATGCATATAAGATTTCCGTGGTCGACTCGGGCAAGAGCCGTGGTAACAAAGTCATAGACTCGAGCATGCTTGCCTACTCAAAGGTATTTTCGTCAGAATTTGACAAGGCGTCGAGAGCTGCCGCCGTTTTGAAAGAAGCGGAGAGGGCCGCCGTTTTGAAAGAAGCGGAGCAGCAGCTTGGAGCACTGATCGGCCTTCAATCTATTAAGGCGGCTATTTCACAATGGAGGCAACGCGTTGAATTTGACCGAGAGAGAGGCCATGGTACGAAACCATCTTTAAATTGCCTGTTTCTAGGTAATCCCGGCACGGGTAAAACCGAGGTCGCCAGGATTATGGGCAAACTGATGTATGGGCTTGGCCTGATACCGCGCCCAGATGTAATCGAGGTCTCGAGGCCCGACTTGGTAGGGCAATACATAGGTC
>CAVDTK010000109.1:0-4299 GCA_963611755.1 Oscillibacter sp. ER4 | reverse complement strand
TCATGAAGGCGATGGAGGACAGGCGCGGGAAGATGGCGTTCATATTCGCCGGCTACACCGGGGAGATGCAGAGGCTCTTGGACGCGAACGAGGGCATGAGGTCGAGGATTCCCGAGAACAACCACTTTACATTCCCCGACTATTCTGGCGATGAGTTATTTGCAATTGCAAAGGCGATGCTAAAAACAGAGCAGTTCAAGCTCGATAACGAAGCTGAAACCACTTTGCGACAAGTCATCGAGATCCGATCGCAATCCCGTAACTTCGGTAACGCACGCGGGGTGAGAAACCTTGTCGATGAGCTGCACAATGCCCAGTCTGCCGCATGGTTCAAAGACAGGACAATTGATGCTCAATTGATCTCGGCCGCGACCGTTAGAACCCTTGCCTAACGCCACATTAAGTCGTCGCAAATTGGAGCGGCGCCAGATTATGCAAAGACAGTCTCGGCACTACGGCGGGATGGTGGCGACTACATCGAGCAGAGATAGCTTCGAAAAAGTTGTCGCAAATGCCGTGATACCCCGGCGCTTGAAAATCCCCGTCGCAGTGGGGTATGATCGAATTAGTCATCTACCGATGGTTTATGACACGGCCTGCCTCGGAGCCCGAAATCCGGGGCTTTTTCATGTCCAGCCAACCCCATACCCCGGCATTGGTGCCCTGGCCGCGTATGCACTGCTCGTAGTAACTTTTGCTCGCCGGGAATGCTGTACGGATCTTATAGACGTCCTTCACCTCGTCAAGTACCACGACGTAGTGCTGATGCTCGATCTCTATCACCGTAAGAACGCGCCGGACGGCGTTCTTCTTGCCGCGCCTGTGACTCACGCGCCAAACCTGCGACTTGAGCTCGCCGCCGATCACCTTTGCAATAAGCGGCAACCTCGCGGCACGCTCTTCAATGAACGGAATATCGTGGTCAAGCGTGGTGTCGTATCTATTCGAGCTGCCAGAGACTATGTGTTCGAAGCTCACCTCGGTGAATCCTCGGACCAGCTTGCCGTCATAAGCGACTATCCTCGCGTCGCCCAGGTTCTCCACAAAGTAGTCCCAGCACTGATCCAGCTTCTCCCCATCGCTCTTGCAGCCGGAGAAGTCCAAAAGGCCGTCCGCGCCAATCGTATAGCCCATGGGCTATTCCCCAAAACCAAAGACGTTGAACTTGGCCTCAGATGCCCAGGTCGAGAAGCGCAAAGACGGCCTTCCAAGTCGTCGCGCCAGGTGTTCACACAGCTCTGCCTTGAAGGGGCTGGCATCCGGAAACCTTGCCGTATCGGTATGCGAGTTCCACTCGTATCCCATGCATCCGATCAAAAGATCGGCCACCTGTACAAGCGCACACTCGTTCGACTCGACCTCCTCCATGCAGGCGAGCCTGCACCCAGCGGGCATGCACAGCTCAGTCTTCGCGCGAAGCGTCTCAACTCGCCTCCGCGTCGAGTTTTTCTTCTTGTCCAGGTAGACGTGATACGTGGCTCCCGCAACGAGCCAATGGTAGAGAAGCTGGTGGTAGGCAACGTAAAAACCGTCCTCCTCGTCCGCCGACCATAGATTTCCCTTGTTCACGACCACGCACCGGAAGAGAAGGTCATCGCAATCACAGAACCAGTCGATAACGGCCTTATAGAAGTCACCCTTGTTCTTAGAGACGGATTTCCAACCGAACTCCCCGCCGACACCATACCGCCGCTTGATCTCGTCCAACTCGCCCACGATCGCCCGCTTCTTGCCGCGCAGGCATTTAACGGCACCGATGACCAGATAGGGATCTTCCGGGTTCGAGTAACGGCTTTCATCGCAATAGATGTTGGCGTCCGTGGTCAAAGGCGTCCTCCGTCTCGCAGCTCGTGCATTGGAGCGAGTATATCAGGCTGCCGAGATGCACCCGCGCGTATTTTAGATCCGGCGCCCGGTGGCAGTTTTAGAGCTTGTCGGTACCGATAACCTCCTAAAGTGCCACTTTGCTCACCGACAAGCTCCTAAAGTGCCACGCAGCCACCGACAACCCCGGATTCTGCCACCGCGCAACCGAAGCAAGGAGAACGGCATTTGTTCCAGAAAGGCATTCACGCACTTTTCCTTTTTTCCTATTTGGCATCTACCTGCGGAAACGAGGATTGCAGCCTCACGCAACAGTAAAGCGCTAACGCGATTTGTCTTGTATACTCGACAAATCAACGATATTTTGTCGAGTATACAAGACAAAAAGTGCACACCAAAGGAGCTCGCGTGGACCACGATCTGTTAAAGGCAGTTATCTTTGACCAGCAGGAGATCATCCGCGGCGCGACCATCGTGGCGCGCCGCTACAGTCTTGACCCAAACGCCAACTATGCCGTGACAGGCCTGCGACGTGCGGGCAAAACCACTCTCCTGTACAAGGTGGCGCAGGACCTCGCAGCGTCCGGTGTGTCATGGGACCGCATCATATACATCAACTTCGAGGATGAACGACTCCTGGAGTTCTCGGCAGAAGACTTCAACGATATCTTGCTTGTGCAGCATGAGCTCAGCGAAGAGGACGGATTTTTCTTCCTCGACGAACCCCAAAACGTCCCGGGATGGGAGAAATTCGCTCGCCGCCTGGCCGACTCCGGGAAGCGCGTCTACATAACGGGCAGCAACGCCAAGATGCTGAGCGACGAGATCGCCACAACGCTGGGAGGACGCTTCTTAACGCGCTATGTCACGCCGTACCGTTTCGACGAATACCTCGACGCGGTAGGACAAGCCCACAACGCCCGCGCACTGCTCACCACGTCGCAGCAAGGCGCGATCATGGGCCACTTCGATCGTTTCTACCGTTTTGGCGGCTTTCCCGAGTCCCTCTTCTTCTCCTCCCCAAGGGAATACGTCGAAAGCGTCTACCAGAAAGTGCTTCTGGGCGACATCGCGGCAAGACGAGGCGTACGCAACGTGCCCGCCCTGCGCATTTTGATGAAAAAAGTGGCCGAAACGATTTGCGGAGAGATTTCCTTCTCCACGCTCCACGGCATGCTGTCGGCGATCGGCATAAAGGTGAGCAAGGATATCGTCATCTCATATATCGGCTACGCCAAGGAAGCCTACCTGCTTTTCGAAGTGCGCAACGCTGTGGCGAAGTTCGTGGAACGGGAGGGAAGTCCCAAGTACTACTTCTGCGACAACGGCCTGCTAAACCTGTTCCTGCGCGATAAGGACACCGCGCTGCTCGAGAATGAGGTCGCAGTTGCGCTGCGCGACCGGTACGGCGAGGGATTGTTCTTTCTCAAGTCGCCGAAACACGGCATCGACGTAGACTTCTATGTACCTGAAGAGGGCCTAGCTGTCCAGGTTGCATACTCAATTGCCGGTCAGGCGCGAGAGCGCGAGGTCAGCAACTTGGTCAAGCTCGCGCAGGTTCAGGGAGATATGCGGCGCCTGGTAATCATAACGAAGCAGGAAGAAGAGACCATCGAGCAGGACGGGGTAACCATCGAGGTTATGCCTGCGTGGAAGTGGCTCTTGCGCGAGAACTAGGTCGGCGGCCTTGTCGGTTGTGGAGCTTTCTTCACATATTTGACCTTGGGCGAGAAGGAGCGTATATTCATTTCTTGCGCAAGCGCGCACCCAATATTGCGGGGTGGAGCAGTCTGGTAGCTCGTCGGGCTCATAACCCGAAGGTCGTAGGTTCAAATCCTGCCCCCGCGACCATAAAATGTCTGGTAGGGACCCGAGAGGGTCCCTACTTTTATGTGTCGAGTCCTACGTGAGTACTATTTGAGTCCTACGCACAAATTAGAGACTTAGCTGATGGTCCGCGGACCTTCTCCTTTCAAAACGCTGGGTTGTCTGATGCTCAAACGGGCATTTCTTTCAATTTCGAGGCTTGTCTGATGCCCAAACCATCAGACAAGCCTCCGTTTTGAAAGCCGGCTATCAGACAAGTCCCCAAAGTGAAAGGACGGTCTTCTCGCGCTATCAGACAACCCTGGGTTTTGCAGTGGAGAAGGGGTGGGCTTCTCCCCTACTCGGTGGCTTCGGTTTCTTCAGAGGCTTCGGCGGCCGCGGCGGCCTCGGCGGCGGGGAGCCAGGTGCCTGCTTGAACTTGGGGCCAGGTGGCGAGAAGGGCTGGACGCGCCGCCGTGACCACCGACTCATCCACGGCGAGAAGACCGGCATCGTCGTCGGACATCATACCTTGGGGCAGGTCCACAGCATCCTCAATGGGGCGCAGGTACGTGGCCCGCGCCGCCGCCCGTTGGCCTTCCTCGCCGCATACATAGTCGAACCAGGCCGTGACCTGGTCTTTATTTGACGCACTCGCAACGCGAGCCA
>CAVDTK010000108.1:0-7820 GCA_963611755.1 Oscillibacter sp. ER4 | reverse complement strand
GTGGGGACGCACGCACGCCAAACGTGACCTTGATGCCTGTGCGGAGGAGAAGCCCGTGGCCTAAGCTTGCGACCGACTTTCTGACCGAGCGCTACAAAAACGCAGGGTGGGCGCTGCTCAAATCCGGTTTTGCTACAAAACTGCGGGGTGGGCGCTGTGAAAAGTGCGCCCACCCCGCAGTTTTGTAGCAAAAGGCCCTTCCGGCAGCGCCGACCCCGCAGTTTTGTAGCGAGAAGCCCATCGCGCAGCGCCCACCCCGCGATTTTGTAGCGCGCCGGGCTTCTCGGCAGTCAACGCCGGCGCCCCGCCACGCAAAACGCCCGGCCCCGCACGCAACGGGACCGGGCGTTCTTCTCAGTAAAGCAACCTCAGGCGGGCGGGTCGGCGCAGCCCCGCGCCCCTCTACTCCTTTGCCGCCTTGTTGTCCGGGACCTTGAGCATGACGATGAAGCCCGCGATAAACAGGATGGCGATGGACAGCACGCCCAGGCTGGAGTTGCCGGTGAGCGCCGTGAAGGTGCCCACCAAGAAGGTGCCGAGAATGGCCGCGTACTTGCCAAAGATGTCGAAGAAGCCAAAGTACTCGTTGGCGCGGTCCTTGGGGCACAGCTTGCCAAACTCGGAGCGAGAAAGCGCCTGGATGCCGCCCTGGAACATGCCCACCAGGATGGCCAGGACCCAGAACTCGGTCGCCGTGCGCAAAAACAGCGCCGCGAACAAGGTGATGCCAAAGTAGGCCGCGATGGCGATCAGCAGCATGCGGCGCGTGCCGTACTTGCTGGACAGGCGGCCGTAGATGATGGCAGAGGGAAACGCCACGAACTGGGTGACGAGAAGCGCCAGCACCAGCTGCGTGGACGAGATGCCCAGGTCGGTGCCGTAGCTGGTGGAGAGCTTGATGATGGTGTGCACACCGTCGATGTAGAAGAAGTAGGCGATCATGTAGTACTTGATGGCGGCGTTCGCCCACATATCCTTGAGCGAGACCTTGATGCCCTTGATTGCCTTCCTAAAGGCGTGGCTCTCGCGGGGCTTGAAGTGCTGCTGCTTCACGTCCTTGAGCATCGGGATGGTGAAGACCAGCCACCAGGCGGCCGTGATGGTGAAGGCGATCTTCATCGCGCCCTGCAAGGTCAGGCCTAAGCCCTCGTAGTTCAAGACCACCAGAAGGCAGGCGATAAAGGGCACGCAGCTGCCGATGTAGCCCCAGGCGTAGCCCTGGCTCGAGACCTCGTCCATGCGCTCGTCGGTCGTGGCGTCGACCAGCAGCGCGTCGTAGAACACCATGGAGGAGTTAAGCGCGACCGAGCTTATGACATAGATGACGAGAAACGCCATCGCGCTCTTGGGAAAGCCCAGGGCCACGGTGGCCACGACGCCCGTGCCCACGCAGCCGATGATGAACTTCTTCTTCATGCCCTCCATGTCGGCGATGGAGCCCAGGATGGGCATCAAAAGCGCGATGATCAGCGAGGCCACGGTCTCGGCGTAGCTCCAGGCCACCATGACGCCGCCCTCGGGGGACAGCGAGCTAAAGTAGATCGGGATGATGCTGGTGGCGAGAAGGACGAGGGCGGAGTTTCCCACGTCGTACATGATCCAGCTCTTCTCGGCACGGGTGAACTTTTGCTTAGCCATGTTGTTCCATTCCTCGATGACGTGCATTTTTAGACATCAGTTCAAAAATGCTACCGCGATAGGGTTCATTGTATGGGAGCGGCGCGTAATGATCGCGTAAAAGTGCGCGGCCGCGACATTGCTCGCCGCGTACGGTCGGCATGCGGGTAGAATGTCAGCTGTCGTCAAGAGGAAGAAGGCCGTATGCCCGCGATTCTGACCCACGATTTCTTTGGCAGGAGCGTCTGCGAGGACGTCTCGGAGCTCCTCTCGTTCAAGCGCTTGGCCGAGAAGGACGCCTTTTTGCTGGGAAACCAGGGGCCTGACCCCTTGTTCTACCTGGTCGTCGATCCCCTGATGAGCAAGTGGAAGCCGCTCGGAAACGTCATGCACGACGCCCGCCCGGCCCGCCTCATGCTCGCCATGCGCGAGGCGGCCGACCGCCTTGAGGGCCGCGAGGCCCAGATCGCGCGCGCCTACATCGCGGGCTTCTCGTGCCACTGGCTCCTTGACTCCACGGTCCACCCCTTCGTCTACTATTGGCAGTACGGCTTGACCCAGGCGGGCGTCCCCGGCCTTGACGAGGGCGACTCCCAGATGGTCCACGCCGAGATCGAGCGCGACTTCGACGAGGCGGTCCTTTACTCCCGCACCGGCATGACGGTCTCGCAGTATCGCCCCTACGAGGAGGTCCTTAAGGCCTCGCCCGAGGTCTTGTCGGCCATCGACAAGCTCTACTTCTACGTGGCGCTGTGGACCTACGGCCGCGCTATCGACCCCAGGACCTTCTCGACTGCGGTCCACGAGTTTCGCCTGGTGCAGCGCGCCTTCTATGCCCCCGGCGAGAAGAAGCGCAAGCTCGTGGGCGGCATCGAGCGCCTGGTCACCCATGACGACTACTCGCTTTTCGTCGCGATGTCGCACCGCGACCGCCGCTGCGCGACCTCGGACTTCGACAACCGCGAGCACAAGGCATGGGAGAACCCCTTCACGCACGAGGAGGCCACCACGTCGTTCGAGGACCTGTTCCAGGCGGCACAGCTGCGCGTGCTTCCCACGATCGACGCCCTCGTGAACTGCGAGATGGACGCCGACGCGGCCGCCGCACTTACCAAAAACGTTAACTTCGAAGGTTCCGTCGCCGCTCCGGACGGCCCGTTTACCTGGTGATGATTGCCGCTCAAGGCGGAATTTAGCCACGACCGTGCGCTTTGCGTTGCATGTTTGCTACCGCTCAGCGTACGGTCGTTTTGTTTTTCTCCGCCAGGGAGTATCTTGTCTTTTGGCAACACGAGCAAACTTTTGGAGGGTCGATCAGGTGGCCACATACGTCTTCTCCGATGTCCATGGGCACGCGGCGACCCTCGAGCGGGTGCTCGACACCATCAGCCCCAGCCAAGATGACGTCTTCTATTGCCTGGGCGACATGATCGACCGCGGGCCCGACCCCATCCGCGTCCTCAAGACCGTGCGCGGCCTGCCCAACGCCCATGTCCTTATGGGCAACCACGAGGATCTTATGATGGCCTGCCTCAAGCATCCCGAGGACAAGATCGACGCCTTCAACTGGGGGATGAACGGCGGGCAGCCCACGACAGACGGCCTTGCGGCCATCGGCGACGAGGCCGACGAGCTGGTCGCCTGGGTCGAGGGCCTTGAGCGCTTTGCGTTTACTCAGGTCAACGACCAGGACTACGTCTTTGTCCACGCCGGCCTGAACCCCGAGTTCACCTTCTCGACCGAGGCCTGGAACGAGACGTCCTTCTCCTCGCTTCGAGATGCGCAGAGCCCCGATGACCTGCTGTGGATCCGCGACGAGTTCTGGGGCGCCGAGAAGACCGGCCTGGTAGACAGCTCGGGCCGCGGTCCCATCGTGATCGCCGGCCACACGCCCACGCCCTACCTCGCGCGCATGACCGCGCTGCTTGACCGCCCCTGCAGAAACGACGACGACCTCGCGCAGATGGTGCGCGTGGGCGCCTGCGACGCCACGGGCCAGGTCGCCGACAGGTGGGACATCGACTGCGGGGCCGCCGGAGGCGCCGGCTTCGGCCAGGTCCTCATCCTTCGCCTGGACGACATGACCGAGTTCTACGAGCCGATCCGCGAGGGGGAGTAGACCATGTTCGGCCCCGATAACCTGCCGCGCCTTGTCGTCACCGATGAGGACGGGACCTTCCTTGACCTGGGCGGCGAGGAGTTCAGCCGCGAGCGCTTCTCGCGCGTCTTTGCCAAGATGGAAGAGGCGGGCTGTCGCTTTGCCGTGGCCACGAGCAACCAGAGCTTTCAGGTGAAGGACATCTTCGGCCCCTTGGCGGACAAAATCGCCCTGGCGACCTCCAACGGCGCCTACGTCGAGGCCGACGGCCGCCTGCTTTCCCTTGAGAAAGCCTCTGACCAGGCCGTTTCTCGCGTTCTTGCCGCGCATGAGAAGCACCCGGCGATTCCTTTGGCCGCCGTTTGTGCCGCGGGAGCCTACTTCGAGAAGGATGCCGACCCCGATTTCATCGAGAGCGTGGCCATCTACTCTCACCGCGTGCGCTTTGTCGACTCTCTGACCGATGCCGCGGCCACGACTGACGTGATGATGTACTGGTCGCGCATGCCGCAAGACGAGCAGCGCGCCTCGATGGCCGCCTTCGAGGCCGAGCTTGACGGCGAAATGGGCGTCGTCGACTCGGGCATCGAGGACGGCTGGGGCTACTTTGACCTGGTGCAGCCCGGCGTCTCCAAGGCCACCGGGGTTTCTCGCCTCATCGACCACTTGGGCATCGACGCGGCCGACGTCATAGCCTTCGGCGACGCGGACAACGACATAGAGATGCTTCGCCTGGCCGGCTGCGGCGTTGCCATGGGCAACGCCTCCGACAAGGTCAAGGCCTGCGCGGACATGGTGTGCGCCCCCTGCCGCGAGCAGGGCGTCCTGCGCGTCCTAGAGAGCATCTTCGGGATCTAGCATGTCGTCCGGCGTTTGCATCTCGGCCGAGTCGCTCTTGCAGGGCGCCGTGGGCGCATCTGCCGAGAAAAACGGCTGGATTCGTCCTTCTCGCTTCACAAAAGAGCAGGTCAAGGCCCTGGGAAGCTGCCGCGCGTGGCACCCGGGGCTCTATCGCCAGATGGCCGCGTGCTCGGCGGGGATCTGCCTTGCCTTCGAGACGGACAGCTCGAGCATCGAGGTCGAGGTGGCGCCCGACAAGCTCCCCGGCGCCTCTGTCAGCATGATCGAGGCCGCCATCCATCACGAGGGCCGCGAGCGCGTGCTTTACGACGGCGTCTCGGCCGACGTCGATTCTCGCCATCTCAAGGTCCGCCTGCCCGACGAGGACGGCATTGTCCACTTTGACCTGGGCACAAGCCAAGACCAGGGCGAGCTGGGCATGCAGCGGCTGTTTGCCGTGGAAGGGGAGAGGCACGTCGTCAAGGTCTGGCTTCCCTGCCTTTCCGGCTGCGCGGTGAGAAACGTCGCCGGCGACGGTTCCTATATCAAGCCGCTGGAACCGGCGGCTGGCCTGGTCGTTCTGGGAGACTCGATCTCTCAGGGCTTCACCTCGCTCGACCCCGGGCTTTCCTGGCCCGTCCTTGTGGCGCAGCGCCTGAAGCTCGAGCTCTTCAACCAGGGCATCGGCGGCCAGGTCTTCCAGCCGGGCTCGCTCGTGGGCCTTTCCGAGTGCGTGGATCCCGCCCGCGTCATCGTCGAGCTGGGCGTGAACTACCGCTTCGAGCCCTGCCAGGCCATGCGCGTCAAGGCCGAGATCCAGACCTATCTCTATGAGGTCGCCCATGCCTGGCCGCAGGTCCCCGTCTGGATCGTGACGCCCCTGCCGCATACCCAAAACGTCTGGCCCACGCATGAGCGCAGCTGCTTTTCCCAGGTAGACGACATGATCCGCGCGTGCGCTTCTCGCCATGCGCAGATGCGCGTGGTCGACGGCTCCAAGCTCCTGGATGCAGATAAGCTGGAAGGGCTCCTCATCGACGGATCCGACCACCCGGGAACCAAAGGTCATGCGATGATAGCCAAAAGGCTTCTCGCGGCTATGAAGGAGAAAGCATGACGCAGATTCCGCAGAACAAGCTCGCGCCGCAGATGACGGGCGTCTTGAGCCCGCGCGCCCAGGAGCTGGTCAAGAAGAACGTCGAGAACCGTCGGCTTTCGCCTTTCGCCACGGCAGACGCCTCCGCGATCCGCCGCAGCCACGCCGAGCGCGACCGCGACACCATCATGCGCCCCTCATACCTTCGCGATGCCGAGAAGATCCTGCACCTTCCTGCCTATAACCGCTTGGCGGGCAAGACCCAGGTCTTCTCGTTCAGGGCAAACGACGGCCTGTGTCGGCGCGGCCTGCATGTCCAGCTCGTGGCCCGCGTGGCCAAGGACATCGGCCGCGCCCTGGGCCTCAACTGCGACCTCATCGAGGCCATCGCCCTGGGCCACGACATCGGCCACACACCCTTCGGCCATGCCGGCGAGCGTTTCTTGAACGACATCTACCATGCCCGCTGCGGCCGCTGGTTCTACCACAACGTGCAGTCGGTCCGCGTGGTGGACGTTTTGGGCGGCCGCAACGTGTCGCTCCAGGCTCTGGACGGGATCTTGTGCCACAACGGCGAGTTCGAGCAGCAGTCCTTCGAGACGAGCGGCCTGGCCGAGTTCGACACCTTCGACCGTGTGGTCGAATCCTGCTGGGCAAACGGCGACACCTCCATCGAGCACCTGCGGCCCATGACCCTCGAGGGCTGTGTCGTGCGTATCTCGGACATCATCGCCTACGTGGGCAAAGACCGCCAAGACGCCATCCGCGCGGGCCTTTTGGGCGAGGACTCCTTCGATGACGGCATGGGCGGCGGCTACAACGCCTGGGCCCTATCGGCCTTTGTCGCCGACGTCGTGGAGAACAGCATCGGCAAGGACCATATAGAGATGAGCGAGCAAGGCTTTTTGGAGCTCGCGCGCGCAAAACGCGAGAACTACCGCAAGATCTATAGCTCCGCCGAGGTCAACGGCGACTTCTCCGCCGAGGTGGCCGATCTCTTCGAGCAGGTATATATGCATGAGCTGGATGCCCTGGCCGCGGGCAACGAGGAGTCGGCGATCTTCTCCAACCACATCCTGCCCACGTCGCGCCGCCTTTCCTTCTATGGTCAGGAGTACGCCTGGGAAGACGACCCGGACCAGACGGTGGTCGACTTTATCTCGGCCATGACCGACGACTACTTCATCGCCACGGCCGAGTCGCTGTTCCCCCAAAGCGCCGAGCTTTTCCCCAAGAGGGGATACTTCGACCTCATTGTTCCCTAGCCGATCTGTCCGTTGGGTTTTGGCGAATTGTGTAGGAACTGTGAATCCGAAACTCCCCCTTGCGCGGGGGCGGGCGGGAGCGTAAATTAACTCCTTGCGCAACGGCGGCGCGGCGAGCGAATCGCCAGCTCAGCCGGGGCGGCAGGGACCTTGAGAACCGGATACCGCGATCTTAACAGATCGATGAGGAAGACAGACAGCGTAGTCTTCGATGAGCGGGAACTTGAAACAGTTCCCATACGTCGATTTCTATTTTCTTGAATCCGAGAATTGGACACCAAGCGTGGTTCGAAGGTCGGGAAGAGCCGCCGTTCTAAAGAATCTGAGGGCCTCTAGGCCCTTGAATTTGAACGGAGAGTTCGATCCTGGCTCAGGATGAACGCTGGCGGCGCGCCTAACACATGCAAGTCGAACGGTTAAAGCACCTCCGGGTGTGTATAAAGTGGCGAACGGCTGAGTAACACGTGGGCAACCTGCCCCTCGCTCCGGGACAGCCTCGGGAAACCGTGGGTAATACCGGATACCCTCCTTACGCGGCATCGCGCGGGGAGGAAAGCCCAGACGGCGAGGGATGGGCCCGCGGCCTGTTAGCTAGTTGGCGGGGCAACGGCCCACCAAGGCGATTATGGGTAGCCGGGTTGAGAGACCGACCGGCCAGATTGGGACTGAGACACGGCCCAGACTCCTACGGGAGGCAGCAGTGGGGAATCTTGCGCAATGGGGGGAACCCTGACGCAGCGACGCCGCGTGCGGGACGAAGGCCCTCGGGTCGTAAACCGCTTTCAGCAGGGACGAGGCCGCAAGGTGACGGTACCTGCAGAAGAAGCCCCGGCTAACTACGTGCCAGCAGCCGCGGTAATACGTAGGGGGCGAGCGTTATCCGGATTCATTGGGCGTAAAGCGC
>CAVDTK010000107.1:0-7933 GCA_963611755.1 Oscillibacter sp. ER4 | reverse complement strand
GACCCTTTGCCCCCCTCACCGCCCGAGCCCATTGCAAAAAACGTGGTTGTCTGATGCCCGCGGCCCGTCTCGCTTTCAAATTCGAGGGCTGTCTGATGCCGAGAAGCCCTTCTCCTTTCAAATCCAGGGGTTGTCTGATTCCCAACCATCAGACAACCCCTGGATTTGAAAGGAGAAGACCCTCGAACTATCAGACAACCCCTCAAAGTGAAAGGAACGGAAGCCGCGACCATCAGACAACCCCGAGAATTGAAAGGTCCGGCCGCCGCGGCCATCAGACAACCCCGCAAATTGAAACGGAGAGGAACCAAAGCGCCACAACTCGGACGTATACTAGGGGGCTAGCCTAACCAAGCGGCTCAATCGAAAGGACTCCCATGAGCGAGAACCTTGCCCCCAAAGACACCTGCGTGCTGGTCACCGGCGGCGCCGGCTTCATCGGCAGCCACACCGTCGTCGAGCTTCTCCAGGACGGCTACCAGGTCGTCATTGTCGACGACCTGTCCAACGCGTCCGAGAAGGTCCTTGACCGCATCGACACCATCGTCGGCCCCGAGGCCGCCGCGCGCCTGTCCTTCTACCGCGCCGACGTCAACGACCGCGAGGCCCTGGAGTGCATCTTCGACGAGAACAAGATTGACCGCGTGATCCACTTCGCCGGCTTCAAGGCCGTGGGCGAGTCCGTCTCCAAGCCCGTCGAGTACTACTCCAACAACATCGGCAACACGCTGACCTTGGTCGACGTCATGCGCGAGCACGGCTGCAAGTCGATCATCTTCTCCAGCTCGGCCACCGTCTACGGCGACCCCGACTCGCTGCCCCTGACCGAAGCCAGCCCCAAGAAGCCCGCGACCAACCCCTACGGCTGGACCAAGTGGATGATCGAGCAGATCCTGACCGACCTCCACACCGCCGACTCCGAGTGGAACGTCGTGCTTCTCCGCTACTTCAACCCCATCGGTGCCCACCCCAGCGGCCTTATGGGAGAAGACCCCAAGGGCATCCCCAACAACCTGGTGCCCTACGTCGCGCAGACCGCCATCGGCAAGCGTGAGGCCGTCCACGTCTTTGGCAACGACTACGACACCCCCGACGGCACCGGCGTGCGCGACTACATCCACGTTTGCGACCTGGCGAGCGGCCACGCGGCTGCCCTGGCCTGGATGAACGGCCGCGAGGGCGTCGAGATCTTCAACCTGGGCACCGGCACGGGCACCTCGGTCCTGGAGATCATCACCGCCTTTGGCAAGGCCTGCGGCAAGGAGATCCCCTACGTCGTCGACCCGCGCCGCCCCGGCGACGTGACCGCCAACTACGCCGACTGCTCCAAGGCCAAGGTCCTCATGGGCTGGGAGGCCAAGTACGGCATCGACGAGATGTGCCGCGACTCCTGGAACTGGCAGTCCCACAACCCCAACGGCTACGAGGGCTAGGGCACGCGCGTGGCAAACCCCTTCCTCACTTACCTCAAAGAGAAGCTCCCGCTGGTGGAGAGCGCCCTGGCAGACGCCGGGGCCTCTCCCCTCTTTGCCAATGAAGCCCAGGTAGACGACCTTAATCGCTACCTCTACGAGCCGCTTTGCGGCTTCACGCAGGGCGGCGGCAAGCGCGTGCGGCCGATCCTTTGCCTTCTGGGCGCCGAGGCCGTGGGCGCTCCCGCCCAGGTGGCCCTGGCCCCCGCCGTGGCGGTCGAGCTCTTCCAAAGCGCGGCCCTCATCCACGACGACATCGCCGACGAGAGCGAGCTGCGCCGCGGCAAGCCGTGCCTCTACCGTGTGCACGGGACGGGCCTCGCCACCAACATGGGCGACCTGGCCCTCACCCAGGTCTTCGAGGTCGTTTTGGCGGACGAGAAGATCGCCGACGCCCCTAAGCTGCAGCTTCTTTCCACGCTGGTCGAGATGGAGCGCCACACACTCGAGGGCCAGGCGCTTGACCTGGGCTGGGCCCGCGACGACCGCTGGGACATCACCGAGGAAGACTACTGGGCCATGGTCGTCGGCAAGACCGCCTACTACACCGCGGCCTCGCCGCTGGTCCTGGGCGCCATCGCGGCCGGCGGCTCGGCCGAGGCTCAGGCCGAGCTCCAGACCGTGGGCCTCAAGGCGGGCGTCGCCTTCCAGATCCAGGACGACCTTCTCAACCTGGTGGGAGACGCAGACGCCCAGGGCAAGGACTTCCGCAGCGACATCACCGAGGGCAAGCGCACCCTGGCCGTGGTCCACGCCCTGGCAAACCTTGCCGAGAAGGACCGCGCGCGCCTGATCGAGCTTCTGCGCGCCGGTACCGCAGACGAGGCCGACCTTGCCGAGGCCGTGGCCCTCATCGAGGCCGGCGGCGGCATCGAGCACTGCCGTCAAGTGGCCCAAGACAACATCGCGGCGGCCAAGGAAGCCGCCGCCCGCGCCCTCAACGAGGGCCATATAACGGCTGAGGCCTGCAGCCTTCTCATTTCTATGGCAGACTTTTTCGTCGAGCGCGCGGGCTAAGGGCCCGCTCACCCGCGTATCTATAGGAGAGCTTTGATGGAAACTTACACGTTGGGCGCGCAGGGCGCGGCCGTCGAGGACATACAGGAGCGCCTGGTCTCGCTGGGCTACCGCATCGATGACGCGGAGCTTGCCGAGAAGACCTTCGGCCGCTCCACCGGCAGCGCCGTGGCGCGCTTCCGCCTGGACCACGACCTGCTGCTGGGCGACGCCGTTGACACCGCTACCTGGGCCGCATTGGTCGACGCCTGCTACCAGCTGGGCGACAGGACCCTGTACCTGCGCCTGCCCAACTTCCACGGCAACGACGTCCAGCAGCTCCAGGAGCGCCTGAACGTGCTGGGCTTCTCGTGCGGAGAGGTCGACGGCGCCTTCGGCGTCCACACCGAGGCCGCGGTCAAGCTCTTCCAAGAGAGCGTGGGTCTTCTCGCCGACGGCATGGCCTTCCAGGACACCTTCGACGCCATCGAGCGCTTGAAGCACGTCTGGGACGGCAAACCCGCCGCAGGTCCGCACCCCGCCGGCGCCATGGGATTCGCCCGCGCGGCCAGCGTCCTCGAGGAGACGCGCCTGGCCATCACCGGCGCCGACCCCATCGCCCGAAACGTCGCGGGCCGCATCTGGAACCTGGCCAACGCCACCACCGACAACTGCAGCGTCGAGCTGGTCGACTCCGCCGAGGCCGCCTCACCCGAGACCCCCGTGGTCATCGTGCTCTCGGCCCAGCCGCACCGCGCGGACGCCCCGGCGCCCGTGGGCAGCGTCATGCTCGACGACATCGAGACCCTGCCGCGCCGCCTGCGCACGGCCATCCAGGTGGCCAGCACCAAGCCCCGCACGGCCCGCATCGAGCTTCCCGTGGGAGAAAACCCCGACGGCTCGTTCACTACGGGCGACGCGCAGACCTTCGCGGTGCTTCTCCTCGACGCCATCTGCGCCGCCTTCGACGGCCTGGAGCTGTACCTGGAGCTTTAGGGCACAGGCGCGGGCGCCGAGACAAACGTCCTTCTCCACGCACAAAAAAACGAGCCGACCGCCCCAAGGCAGCCGGCTCGTTTCTTCTAAAAAGTGGCAGGGGTAGAAGGATTCGAACCCTCATTGACGGCACCAAAAACCGCTGTCCTAACCATTGGACGATACCCCTGTGCGTTGGCCATTGTACCAGCAACCACCCCACCGTTGGCAACCCTGAGTTTTTTACGCATCGCTTACTTTGGATTGACATCGACCCCTTTGAGCGGGCCGGGTGAGTTACACTGAGAAATGTTTTTGCTGGGACTTACGTCACTGGAGGCAGCCACACATGTCCATGACCGCGATCGTCCTCGCTGCCGGCGAGGGTACGCGTATGAAGTCCCGTCACCCAAAGGTTATGCATAAGCTTCTCGACCGTCCGCTGGTTTCCTGGGTCACACGAGCCGCTCGTGAGGCCGGGGCGGACCGCATCGTCGTGGTCATCGGCAACGGTGCCAACGAGGTCCGCGCCCACCTGGCGCAGGAGCCGGACGTCGAGTGCGTCGAGCAGACCGAGCGCCTGGGTACGGGTCACGCAACTCGCGTCGCAATCGAAGCCGCAGGCATCTCGGAGGGCGCAGTCATCATCCTCAACGGAGACCTGCCCCTGATCGAGCCCAAGACCATCGCCGCGTTTGCGCAGGCGGTCTCCTCGGGCAGCCACGCCGCGGCCATCCTCACCTGCACGCCGCCCGACCCCTTTGGCTATGGCCGCGTCGAGCTGGCACAAGACGGCAGCGTCACCCGCATCATCGAGCAGAAGGACTGCACGCCCGAGCAGAGCGAGACCCTGCTCGAGTGCAACGCCGGCTGCTACGCCTTCGACGGCGCCCTTCTCGCCGCCCACATCGGCGAGGTCGGCTGCGAGAACGCCCAGCACGAGTACTACCTGCCCGACATGGTGGAGATCCTGCGCGGCCACGGCCACGCTACCACCATCACCCACTGCGACGACTACGTCGAGGGCCTGGGCGTGAACTCCCGCGTCCAGCTGGCCGAGCTCACCGCCTTGGCTCAGGAGAAGATCAACCGCGGCCTCATGGCCTCCGGCGTCACCATGCTCGACCCCAAGACCGTGTGGGTGGGCCCGGACGTGACGGTTGGCCGCGACACCGAGCTTCTCCCCATGACGATGCTCATGGGCGCCACCACCGTGGGCGAGGGCTGCGTCCTTGGCCCCAACACCCGCCTTTCCAACTGCACCGTGGGCAACAACACCACGCTCGAAGAGACTGTGGGCACCGACGTCCAGATCGACGACGACGTGACCTGCGGCCCGCGCGCCTACCTGCGCGGCGGCGCCCACGTGCTGTCCGGCGCCCACATCGGCACCCACGTCGAGCTCAAGAACACCGTGGTGGGCCACGGTTCCAAGGTCCCCCACCTCTCCTACATCGGCGACTGCCAGATGGGCGACCGCGTCAACATCGGCGGCGGCTCCATCACCTGCAACTACGACGGCGTCCACAAGAGCCGCACCACCATCGGCGACGACGTCTTCATCGGCTCGGACACCATGATGGTGGCCCCCGTCAACATCGGCGCGGGCGCGATCACCGGCGCCAGCTCCTGCATCACCCGCGATGTTCCCGCTGACGCTTTGGCCATCGAGCGCAGCGAGCAGCATATCGTTGAAGGCTACGCAAGCAAACGACTCGCCCGACTAAAGAAAGAGGACTAGGGATGTACGAGAACCTTTCCCAGGCAATGCCCGTCAACAAGGAGATCAAGCTTTACTCGGGCACGGGCAACCTGGCCCTCTCCCAGAAGATCGCCGATATCCTGCACCTTGAGCTCCAGGGCCTGAACATCGAGAAGTTCGCCAACGGCGAGATCTACGCCCGCTTCACCGAGTCCGTCCGCGGCGACGACGTCTACTTCATCCAGACGCTCGCCGGCTCCAATGTCAACGACCTGCTGATGGAGACCCTCATCGTCTGCGACGCCGCCAAGCGCGCCGCTTGCGAGAAGTTCATCGCGGTCATCCCCCACTACGGCTACGCCCGCCAGGATCGCAAGGCCGCTTCCCGCGAGCCCATCACCGCCCGCCTGGTCGCCAACCTGCTCGAGACCGCCGGCGTCGACCAGGTCATCACCGTCGACCTGCACCAGGGCCAGATCCAGGGCTTCTTCGACGTCCCCGTGACCCACCTCACCGCCCTGTTCCTTCTCGGCGACTACTTCAAGAAGAACAAGGACTTCGACTGGGCCAACACCGTCGTGGTCTCGCCGGACATGGGCCGCGCCAAGGCCGCCAAGAAGCTCTCCGACTACCTGGGCTGCGATTTGGCCATCGCCCACAAGGGCCGTCCTAAGCACAACGTTTCCGAGGTCATGGGCATCATCGGCGACATCAAGGGCAAGACCTGCATCGTCAACGACGACATGATCGACACCGCGGGCACCCTGTGCGGCTCGGTCAAGAAGCTCAAGGAGATGGGCGCCGGCGACATCTACGTGTGCGCCACCCACGGCATCTTCTCTGGCCCCGCCCTGGAGCGCCTGCAGGAGGCCCCCATCGAGGAGTGCGTCGTCACCGACGTCATCCCCTGCGAGGTCGCCAACACCGAGGGCTCCAAGATCCGCTCGATCAGCATCGCCACCGAGCTGGCCGAGGCCATCTACAGCGTCTACACCAACCACTCGGTGTCCGACATCTTCGGCGGCGGCCTGAACCTGTAAGGGTTCCGTCGGCCCGTCGATCCGCTGGTCCGTCAACCGAGAAACACGCAGGGCCGCCTCGCTTGGGGCGGCCCTGTTTTTGTTGGGTCTTACCTGGGGTTCGTTTGCGTTTTGCCCTTTTTTCGAATATAGGACTTGTCACCACCCCTAATGTAGATAAATGCGTATGAACCTGTGTTTCTACCGCGCCCGGGGCGAATCTGGCGGCACAATACAAAGCCTGGAGCAGCGCGCCGTTGACCAAGCCGACGCGCGCCGACACGCACCAACGTGCACCAACACAACAAGGGAGATCCCGATGGCAAAGGCAGCCACCATCAAAATCGTCTGCGGGCTGGGCAACCCCGAGCCCCGCTACGAGCACACGCGCCACAACGCCGGGTTCGCCACCGTCGACCTGCTGGCCCAGGCCCACGGCGTACGCTACTGGAAAAGCGAGGCCGGGGCCGACGTGGCCTTGATCGACTGGGTAGGCGCAGACGGCGAGAAGCGCGAGGTTCTTCTCGCCAAGCCCATGAGCTATATGAACACGAGCGGAGGGCCCCTCTCCAAGCTGGCGCGCGCCCACAAGGTCGCACCCGCGGAGATCCTGGTCATCCACGACGAGGTCGACCTCGAGGCGGGCCTCGTGCGCTTGAAGGTGGGCGGCGGCCTCAACGCCCACAACGGCCTGCGCTCCATTGCCGACAAGCTGGGTACCCGCGACTTCGCGCGCCTGCAGTTTGGCATCGGTCGCCCGCCCGGAAAGATGAACGTGGCCGATTACGTGCTGCGCGAGCTCAAGGGCAACTTCCTCACCGAGTTCGAGATCTGCGCCCAGGACGCGGCGTCCCTTTGCGAGAAGATCCTGACCAACGGCGCAAAATAGCCGCTAGCCGTATTGGCCCGCATGCCCCGGCGGCGCGGGGTACAATAACAAAGTTTATGGACGTCCGCGCCGGTTCGGGGGAATCGCCGCGCCGCCCAACGATTCGAGAATCGCAGGAGAGGAGTTCGTTGATGTACAAGATCCTCGACAAGACGCAGTTCTCCGAGAAGGTGTTCAAGTTCCGCATCGAGGCGCCTGAGATGGCCAAGCACGCGCACGCCGGCCAGTTCCTCATGGTTCGCGCCAACGAGACGGGCGAGCGCGTCCCGTTCACGCTTGCGGGATGGAACCCCGAGGAGGGCTGGGTCGAGTTCATCTTCATGGTGATCGGCAAGACCACCCAGATGCTGTCCACCTACGAGGCGGGCGACTCCATCAAGGACGTCACCGGCCCGTTGGGCCAGCCCACCGAAATGGGCGAGGGCCCGTGCGCCGTCATCGGCGGCGGCGTCGGCTTGGCCATCGCCTTCCCGGTTGCCAAGCACCTGGTCGAGACCGGCCACGAGGTCCACGCCATCATGGGCGCGCGCACCAAGGACCTGCTGCTTCTTGAGGACCAGTTCCGCGGTCTTCTCGACGACGACCACATCCACATCACCACCGACGACGGCTCCTACGGCGAGCAGGGCGTCGTTACCCTGCCGCTCGAGCGCCTGCTGCAGGACAAGGCCGTCACGCAGGTCTTCTGCGTGGGCCCCGTCCCCATGATGAAGTTCTCGGCCATGACCGCCGAGAAGTACGGCACGCCCATCGTGGCCAGCCTCAACCCCATCATGGTCGACGGCACCGGCATGTGCGGCTGCTGCCGCGTCGAGGTCGACGGCAAGACCAAGTTCGCCTGCGTCGACGGCCCCGACTTCGACGCCACCAAGGTCGACTG
>CAVDTK010000106.1:0-7994 GCA_963611755.1 Oscillibacter sp. ER4 | reverse complement strand
CGGCGGGTCTCATACGGGCAGGCCACGCAGACGATCTCGTCGGCCAGGTCGAGCATGGTCTCCATGCGGTCGAGCAGTGGCACCTCCACCAGGCAGACCTCGGGCGAGGCCGCGGCGCAAGGACCCCCTTCCAGGGCATGTACCAGCAGCTCCTTGATATAGGGAAGCTCAATGGCCTCAAGCCGGGCCGCCGTCTCGGGCGTGGCGAAGGCGCGCCCAGCGAGAAGCCCGCGGTCAAGCTCGCCCGTCTGGGCATCCAGAAGATCGGCCCCAAAGGCGGCGGCCACCTCGTCCAAGCAGGGGCTGCCTGCCTCAAGGACGCTGCGCGACAGCTGGTCCAGGTCGATCCGCCAGGCTCCGCGGCGCTCGAGCTCGCGGCCCACGCTCGACTTCCCCGAGCCGATCCCGCCTGCCAAGAACACCACGTACAAACCTGGCTCCCTTCTCGCCGCCCGCGTCCGATGAGTCCCTAACGTTACGCCGCCCCGCGCGCCCACGGGCCCAAAACCGTTGATTCTCGGGATAAAACCACTCATCTTTAACGGTTTAGGGCCCGTCAGCGTTGCGGGGCGGCAAGGGGCAACGGCAACCAGGCGTTACTCCACAGACTTCAGCGCCTCTAGCATGTCGACGGTCTTCAGGCGCCGCAGCACGGCGAAGTAGAGGACCACGGTGATCGCGCCGATGACGATCAGGGGAACGATGAACTCGATCAGGGCCACCTCGGGGTTGAACATGACGTTGTCGGGCGGGACCACGTTCAGGATGTACTCGTGCAGCGCCACGCCCAGGCCATAGCCCGCAAGCAGGCCCATCGCCGTCAAGATGATCGTCTCGCGGTAGATGTACATCGTGGTCTCGTTGGAGTGGAAGCCCAGGACCTTGATCGTGGACAGCTCGCGCATGCGCTCAGAGACGTTGAGGTTCGTGAGGTTGTACATGATGACCACGGCGAGCATGCCCGCGACCAGGATCAGGATGGCCATGATCTTGTCGAGCGAGGCTACAACGGTGTCGACCTGGCTCTGGAGGGCGGTGTTCTGCACCACGGACTTCACGCCGGCCAGGCGCATGAAGGACGCTGCGCTCTGCTCGACGCTGGAAAGGCTCGAGTCGCCAAGCCTCACCATGCTCGCGTTCGCCGCGAACGTCGTGCCGTAGCAGCTCTCGTAGGTCTGGCGGCTCATGACCATGAAGTGGCCCATGTACATCTCGCAGACGCCCGCGATCTTGACCTGGCGAGAAGTTCCGTCGGAGGCCGTGAAGCTCACCGTGCCGCCCGCGCTCACGCCCAGGAGGTTGGCCAGGCGCTCGCTGATGACGGTGCCGTCGCCGGAAAGGTCGAACTGCTCGCCGCTCTTGCGGTCGTGAAGGTCCAGGTAGTCGTCCAGGTCGCCCACCTCGGAAGGCACCAGCAGCGTGATGTCCTGGGTGTCCTCGTTGGCGCCGGCCACCAGGCTCACCGACTCGTAGTACAAAGGCACGCTCGAGGACACGTCGCCTGTGGCGAGAAGGTCGTCGACCTCGGCGAGCTGCTCGTCTGTGGCGGTGGCGGTCTGGGCCACGATCATGTCGTACTTGAGGATGATCCCGAACTGCTTTTGGGCCATGACCTGGATGGAGTGCTGCACGCCGAAACCCGCCACCAGCATGCACGCCGCGCCGGCCACGCCCAGGATGGTCATGAACATGCGCTGCTTGTACCTAAAGAGGTTGCGCGCGGTGACCTTGTGGGTGAAGCTCATGCGGCTCCACAAGGGGCGGATATGTTCGAGCAGGATCTTCGAGCCGCCGCGCGGGGGCTTGGGCAGAAGCAGCGCCGCGGGCTTCTCGTTAAGCTCGCGACGGACCGCCACGGCCGCCGGAAGCACCGAGCAAAGCGCGGCGAGCACCAGCGCGACCACGGTAATCAACGGATAAAAGCCCAGGTGGATGGGGGGCAAGGTGAACTTGGCCCCGTAGGCGCTGTAGACGATGTAGGGCAAAAGGGTGTGCCCCAAGATGATGCCCAGGACCGCGCCGGCGCCTCCCGCCAGCGCGCCGTAGAGCACGAACTTCAGCGCCACGTCGCTGTCCTGGTAGCCCAGGGCCTTGAGCGTGCCCGAGTTGATGCGCTCCTCGTCGACCATGCGCGTCATCGTGGACAGCGTGACGAAGGCCGCCACCAGGTAGAGAAGGACCGGGAAGACGCGGGCCAGCGAGTCGATGATCTGCGCGACCGAGCTGTAGGTGCGGTAGGCGTCAGACCCCAGGGTCTCGCGGCGCGTGTCGGTCTCGTAGGCGGGAACGGAGAACTTGCCGAGACGGGCGCGGGCGCTCGCGAGCTCGGCCTCGCCGTCGGCGATCTTGGCCTCGGCGTCGGGCAGCTCGCTCGTGTAGGTGGCAAGGCCGTCCTGGTACTCGGCCTCTTTGCTCGCCAGCTCCTGCTTGGCCTCGGCGATCTTGGAGGCGCCGCTCTGGTACTCGCCGCGCTTTTCTGCCAAGGTCGAGGCGGCCTCTTCCCAGGTCGCGAGGTTGGTGTAGTAGGAGTCGCGGCCGGACTGCCAGGTGGCAAGGCCCTCTTCGTAGGCGGCAACTCCAGCGTCGTATTCGGCCTGCTTGGAGGCCAGGGTCTCGCGCGAGGAGGCCAGCTGCTCGGTCGCGCCGGCAAGCTGGTCGGCGCCGTCCTCTACCTCGGCGCACTTCTCGTCGTAGCTGTCCCAGCCGGCCGCGAGCTGCTCCTTGGCGCTGAGAAGGTCTTGCTCGCCCTGCTCAAAGGTGGCGATGCCCTCCTCGCACTGGTCGATGCCGGCGACGATCTGCTCGCGCGCGGCCTGCGCCTTTGCCAGCGCGACCTGGACCGCGGTGTTGTCCGGATACACGTCGAGCACCGCCTGGGCCGCCGAGATCGCGGCGTCTACCAGGGAGAGCTTGGCGTTCAGGGCGTCGAGCGCCACCTTGGCCGCCTCATAGGCGGGACGGGCCGCCTCGAGCTCGGCTTCCTTCTCGTCCAGCAGCGCCTGGTTGGCCTCCAGAGCGGCGCGGGCCTCGTCGAGCGCCGCGTACGCGGCCGCAAGCTCGGCGGCCTTCTCGTCGTATTGCGCCTGGCCCTGCGACAGGGCCTCGTAGCCGGCGTCAAGAGCGGTTTTGCCCTGGTCAAGCGTGGCCTTAGAGGACACCAGGGTCTTCTGGGCATCATCGAGCTGCAGCTTTGCCGCACAGAGCTGCCCCCAGGTCGAGTCCAGGGTCTGCTGGCCGTCGTCCAGCTGGTTTGCGGCGTCCGCCAGCTCGGCCTCGGAGTCGGCCAGGGTCTGGTGCGCGTCGGCGATCTGCGTCGCCGCGTCATCCAGGGTGGTCTTAGCGTCGGCGAGCTTCTGCTTGGCGTCGTCAACCTCGGCCTGGCCGTCGTCGATCGAGACCTGTGCGTCGGCCTTCACGCTGGTCAGGCGCGCTGCGGGCCGGCCATCGAGGTTCTTCTCGACCTCGGACTTGTGGGCCTGCACCAGGTCGCGGTACTCGTTGGTGTAGGGGTCGACGCCCTGGGCATCCTCGAAGGAGAGGCGCGCCGTCATATAGACGTCCGAGTCGAACTCATCCGCCACGACGGCGCCGTAGCCCTTGAGGCTGCCCGTGCCCGCGGTCGACTGGCCCATGTTCACGATCGAGATGATCTCGGGCGTGTGGACGTGGCCTACCACGGTATAGGTGGTGTCCTTGAGGCAGGTCTTGTCGTTTAAGGCGTTGGCCTTCTCGCTCACGGTGATCGTGGAGCCTATCGCGTAGTCGGCACCGATGTTGGTGTCGACGGCAATCTCGCCCGTGGTCTGGGGCATATGGCCGTCGACAAGCTCAAGCTGCGAGATCTCCTCCGGCAGGCTCATGACGCGCAGGGCGTTCGTCGAGCCGTCGACGGTCACGTCCTTGAAGTAGCCGTACTCGATAGACGTCGTGCCTGCGGTTTCATCGATCGCCGCCACGTCCTGCTCGTCCAAGCCGTAATCGGAGAGGACCGTGAGGTCCGCCAGGTCATACTCGTCGAAGTAGGCCGTGGCCGTGGCGCGCATATCGGGGCCCGCGACAAAGAGACCCACGAGGGCGAACGAGCCCAGCGCCATCAGCAGCATAATCGAGACGAAGCGCCCCCTGGAGTGCGAGATCGAGCGGCGCACATCCTTCCATAGGGCCGTTTTCCTGGTCTTTATTGCCATTGCCTAGCTCCCCTACCACTCAATGACCGCGATGGGCGTGGGCGCCGGGTTGAGATCCACAGACTGGACGCGCGCGTCGTGCATGCGGATCACACGGTCGGCGATGGGCGCGATAGCGGCGTTGTGGGTGACGATGATCACCGTGGCTCCCTGCTTGCGGCACATGTCCTCGAGGATGCCCAGGACCTGCTTGCCCGTGCGGTAGTCGAGCGCGCCCGTAGGCTCGTCGCACAGCAGGATCTTGGGGTTCTTGGCCACGGCGCGGGCGATCGCCACGCGCTGCTGCTCGCCGCCGGAGAGCTGGGCCGGGAAGTTCGCCATGCGGTCGGCCAGGCCCACGGCTGCCAGGACCTCTTCGGGATCCGCGGCGTCGACCACGATCTGGGAGGCAAGCTCGACGTTCTCCTTGGCGGTGAGGTTGCTCACCAGGTTGTAGAACTGGAAGACGAAGCCCACGTCGGTGCGGCGATAGTCCGTGAGCTGGCGGGAGTTGTACTGCGCGATGTCCGAGCCGTCAATGATGACCTGGCCTTCGCTTGCGGTGTCCATGCCGCCCAGGATGTTGAGCAGCGTCGACTTGCCGGCACCCGATGACCCCAGGATGACTACGAGCTCGCCCTTCTCGCAGCAGAAATTAACGTCGTTGTTGGCCAAGATCTCCGACGAGCCGCTGATGTAGCGCTTGGTCTCGTGGATAACCTCGATGTAGGACATTGGTGGAGCCTTTCTTGTCCGTCGGGTTGCTCGGGGCCTTTCCCGGGTTTCTCGGCCCTTAAATGAACAACATGTTGACTATTTACGCGGATGATTCTACCCTTGGGTGCAGGGCAAATACACTGATCAAAATTCAACAAGTTGTTGATTTAAGGATAAAATTGCAGGTGAGAGGCGTATGACAAACACAGAAGAGACCAAGGTCCCGCAAACCAGGAACACACAGACTAAGGCCCTCATCAAGCGCGCGCTGACGGAGCTCATCCACAAGAAGGGCTTCGACGCCCTTACCGTGAGCGACATCACGCGTTGCGCCCACATCAACCGCGGCACCTTCTACCTGCACTACATCGACAAGTTCGACATGTTGCAGCAGATCGAGGACGACATGATCGCCGCGCTCACCGACGCCCTCATCAACGAGGACAGCGCGCGAGACGCCCGTACCGCCAACGATCTGTTCCCCTACCCCGTCCTGCTGGCCGGCCTCAAGACCGTGTGCGACGACTTCGACTTTGTGGCCGCCATCGCCGGCCCCGGCGGAGACCCGGAGTTCCACTCCAAGCTCAAGAAGATCATCGGGGGGCTTCTCGACAAGTGCATGAGCTATGCCGGAGGCGAGGTCCTGTGCGACACGTTTTCCTACCCCTATGCCCGTGAGCTGGTCGTTTGCCACGTGGTGACCATCATCAACCTTTGGCTTGAGCGCGGCGGAAAGGAGTCGCCCGAGGAGGTCGCCCGCATGATCGTGACCGCCAAGGACGTCTATCCCTGCCAACTCGTGCGCCTGCCCGGGGACAAGCTGACGAAGGCGGAGTAGCCGCAACGGGGTTAGGGCTGGGTCCGCGGCCCCTCGCCCCCCTCGCCCCCGCTTCCTAACGCCTGTCACCGATCGCCGAGAAATGCGCCGCGCACGCCGCCTGATCCCTTTTCAGGCGGCGTTTTTGCTGGTAGCTTGTCTCGCCATAAGCGATTTGCGAGGCGAGAGGCGGCCATGGTAGAGGTCATCCGTCAGATCACCGACCCGTTGGGGTTCCACATCCAGCTCGCCGTGCTTCTTGCTGGCGAGGCGCAGCGCTGGCGCAGCCGCGTGACCTTCGAGCGCGAGGGGCGCGCCGTCGACGCGGCGGACCTCATGCAGCTGCTGTCGTTGGGCGTTCGCTGCGGCGAGGCCGTGGTCGTGCGCATCGAGGGCGTAGACGAGAAGACCGCCGCCGACGCGATCGAGCGCCTAGCCCGCGTCTGGTAGGGCTACAGCCCCAAAAGCCCCGGCGCCTGCCCGGGTGCCCATGTAAATTCAAGGGTTGTCTGATGGCCGAAGGCCCCTCGACCTTTCAATTTACGGACTTGTCTGATGCTCATGAGGCCTTCTCCTTTCAAAATCAAGGCTTGTCTGATGATTTGGAATCAGACAAGCCTCAAATTTGAAAGGAGATCATCAGACAACCCCAGGATTTGCAAGCGAGAAGCCCGCCGGGCATCAGACAACCCCTCGAATTAAAAGCGAGAAGCTCGACGACTATCAGACAACCCCGATTCTTACAGCGGGAGTTCGCCGATGACGCGCCGCCACCTATGCGTCCAGGTCGAAGAGGCTCTTCATGTCGGATTCCTTCATCGAGGCGCCCGCGGACGGCAGGCTTACCGCGCGGAAACGCTCGACGTAGGCCTCGGCCCCTAAGAAGTCCTCGGCCTGGCCCACGGCCGTGACCGTGCGGCCCTTCTTGGCCGTAAGCGCCTGGACGCCCTGGGTGCTGTTGGTCGTCTTGGTGCGCAGCAGCGTGGTGTTGAAGTTGACCAGGCGCTGATCGCTGGTAGTCATCGCGATGTCTCGGTCCTCCTTGAGCACCGTCGCGTACACGAGCTTGCTGCCGCCGTAGATGGCGTTCTTGAGCTTCTTGCGGTTGGTCTTGGTGGCGTAGCCCGACAAAGCCACGCGCGCCGCACGGCCGTTCTCAAAGATGAAGAGAAGGTCGGCGGAGTAGTCCTCGGGGTCGATTACCCAGGTCACGTTCTCGTCCGGCGCCATCTCGAGGTCGGTCGCCAGGAACGAGCCCAACTGCGCGGACTTGGTGTCCTCGAACTGGGAGACCTTGCACTTGTAGACCTGGCACTGGTCGGTGAAGACGAGAAGGTCGTGCGTGTTGGAGGACGTGAACTCGATGAAGGGCTCGTCGCCGTCCTTGTACTTGAGGGCCGCGGCACGGCTCAAGACGCGGTCGGTCATCTTCTTCAAGTAGCCGTGGGCCGAGACCATGATGGTCACGGGGTACTCCTCGACCTCGGGCTCCAGGCTCACCTCCACCACATCGGCCGGCGAGACGAGACCGGTTTTTCTCGGCGTCACGTGCTTCTTGTTGACGGCCGCGAGCTCGCCACGGATGACGTCCTTGATCTTCTGCTCGCTGCCCAGGGTGGCCTTGAGCTCGGCGATCTCGGCCTCGAGCTTCTCGATGTCCTTCGTGCGGTTGAGGATGTACTCCTCGTTGATGTTTCGAAGTTTGATCTCGGCCACGAACTCTGCCTGGACCTCATCGATGCCGAAGCCGGCCATAAGGTTGGGCACGACGTCGACCTCGAGCTTGGTCCCGCGGATGATCGCGATGGCCTTGTCGATGTCCAGAAGGATCGCCTCGAGGCCGTGCAGCAGGTGCAGGCGGTCGCTCTTCTTCTGCAGGTCAAAGGTGATGCGACGGCGCGTGGACTCCATGCGCCAGGCGACCCACTCCTTAAGGATCTGACGCACGCCCATGACGCGCGGGTAGCCGTCGACCAACACGTTGAAGTTGCACGAGAACGTGTCCTGCAGCGTGGTTGACTTGAAGAGCTTGGCCATCAGCTGCTCGGGGTCGGTCCCGCGCTTGACGTCGATGGCGATGCGCAGGCCCGAGAGGTCCGTCTCGTCACGGATGTCGGCGATCTCGCGCACCTTGCCCTCCTTGGAGAGCTTGACGATGCGTTCGATGATGACGTCGGTCTTGGTGGTATAGGGAATCTCGTAGACCTCGATGATGCGCTCGTCGGGCAGGTAGCGCCAACGCGAGCGGATCTGGAAGCCGCCGAGGCCCGTCTCGTAGATCTTCTCCATCTCCT
>CAVDTK010000105.1:0-8129 GCA_963611755.1 Oscillibacter sp. ER4 | reverse complement strand
GCCGAGAACCGCGCCCAGCGGATCGTCCTGGGCCGCGATCTCGCGCAGGGCGTCCGCGATCGCGGACAGGCGCTCGACCGAAAGGGCAAGGCGGTCCTGCAAAGGCGCGCTCATGTCGTTCTCCCTCGCGCGCGCCAGGTCCTTCTTGTTTGCAGCGACTACCTGGGCCGCATTGGCCTCGAGAAGCTCGGCCGCGCGCCGAATGGCGCCAGACCTCACCTGTGCGGAAGCGCCCGCCACCTGCGGCGCGACCTCATGCGCCAGCCTCGCCTTATCAGTTGCTTGACCCATGGAACGTCTCCTTAGAAAACGAGAAGCTCGTCTCGGTGAACCGCGGGAACCGCCGCATCGTCGCCCAAGAAGCGCGCGATGACGTCCAGCTTAAGCCCGCGAACTCGTTGCATATCCTCGGAAGAGTATCGCACGACGCCGCGGCCCAGGAGATTTCCGGCAGTATTCGTAACGTTCACGACCTCGCCGGACTCGAAATCGCCTGTGACCTTGGTCACGCCCACGGGCAGGATCGAGGCGCCGCGGGACAAGACGGCCTCGGCCGCGCCATCGTCAAGCACAAGGGTGCCGCGCACGACCTCAGCCAAGCCGATCCAGAGCTTGCGGCCCGCCTCGTGCCCGGCGTCGGCAGGCGGGGTGAAGCGCGTGCCGACCTTCTGCCCAGAGGCGACGTCCAGCAAGACCCGCGGCCTTCTCCCCTCGCAGATCACAGTGGGAATACCAGCCGCCATCATGGCACGCGCGGCGCGGACCTTAGAGGACATGCCGCCGGTGCCAAAGGCCGAGGCCGAGCCGCCCGCCATGGCTGAGACCGACTCGTCGACGCGGTCGATCTCCTCGATGAGGGTCGCTGTAGGGTTTACCTGCGGGTTTGCAGTGTAGAGGCCGTCGACGTCGGACATGATGACGTAGAGATCGGCGCCCACAAGTCCCGCCACGATGGCGCCCAGCATGTCGTTGTCGCCAAAGGTGAACTCCGCGACGGACACGGTGTCGTTCTCGTTGACGACGGGAACGGCGCCCAGCTCAAGCAGGCGGCCCAGGGTGTTTCTCGCGTTGAGATAGCCGTCACGGTCGACGACGTCTCGCCTGGTGAGAAGAACCTGCGCGCATGAGATGCCGCGGTCGCGCAGGACCTGGGCGTAGGCCTCGGTGAGTGCCGCCTGGCCGGCGGCCGCGCACGCCTGGAGATCGGCGATGTCGGTGGGACGCGTCGAGAAGCCCAGGGCGTCGCGCCCGGCCGCCGCGGCGCCTGAGGACACCACGACGACCTGCCAGCCGGCCTCGCGAAGCTCGACGACCTGATCGCAGAGGCTGGCAATAAAGGACTGGTCAAGGGCCCCGTCCTTATCGACCAGCGTAGAAGAGCCGATCTTGAAGACCAACAGCGGCGCGCTCATCTACAGCTCGTCTCCCTCGGAATCGAGAAGCTCGGCCTCGACGCCGGAAAACTCGTCGGCGGCCTCGTCGGCAACCGCGTCCTCGCCCTCGTAGGTGAACGCGAAGCCCAGGATGCGGATCTCGTCGCCGTTGACGGCGCCCGCCTTGGCGAGACGCGCGTCCAGGCCGTTTCTCTCCAGACGGTGCTGGAAGTAGGCCACAGCCTCGTCGTTTTCCCAGTCGGTCTGGACGACCATGCGCTCGATGGAGTTGCCGGAGACACGCCAGGCGTGGCGCTCTTCGCGGGCGATCTTGATCACGTTGTCGCGGCGGCGGCGGTTGAGCTCCCACTTGGCGGAGAGGTCTTCCTTGGGTGCCGTGGCCTCGATGTGGCTCCTGAGCTCGGCGACCTGGGCGGCCACATAGGTCACGAGGTCGTCAAGGCCAACGCCCGTGGCGGCGGAAACCGCGAAGAAGGGGTGCCCGTCGGCCTCGGCCTGGGCGCGCAGGCGCTCCAGGGCCTCCTCGGTGTCCGGCAGGTCGCACTTGTTGGCCACCACGACCTGCGGGCGCTCGGAAAGCTCGGTCGCATAGGCGGCGAGCTCGGCGTTGATGGTCGTATAGTCCTCGATGACGTCACGGCCCTCAAAGCCGCCGGTAAGGTCAACGACGTGCAGGATAAGGGCGGTGCGCTCGATGTGGCGCAGGAACTGGTGGCCCAGGCCCTTGCCCTCGCTCGCGCCCTCGATCAAGCCAGGGACGTCGGCCGCGACGAAGGACTGCCCGTTGGAGGCGCGCGCCACACCCAGGTTGGGGATGAGCGTCGTGAACGGGTAATCGGCGATCTTGGGCCTCGCGGCGCTGATACGGGCGATGATCGAGCTCTTGCCCACCGACGGCATGCCTACGAGGGCGGCATCTGCCATGAGCTTCATCTCAAGCTCGATCCAGTGCTCAAGCGCGGGCTCGCCCTTCTCGGCGAATGCGGGGGCACGACGCACCGAGGTCACAAAGTGGATGTTGCCGCGGCCGCCAAGGCCGCCCGGCGCCACGACCACGCGCTCGCCCGGCTGGGTGAGATCGGCCAGGGTCTCGACCGGGGTCTGCGTCTGAGCGTCGAGCTCACGCACCACAGTGCCAACGGGAACGTGCAGGATAAGGTCCTGGCCATCGCGACCGTGGCGGCGCGCGCCCTGGCCGTGGGTGCCGCGCTCGGCCTTGAAGTGGTGCTTGTAGCGGTAATCGATAAGGGAGGACAGCTGCGCGTCCGCCTCGATGACCACCGAGCCGCCCGCGCCGCCGTCGCCGCCGTCGGGGCCGCCCTTGGGCACGAAGGCCTCGCGGCGGAAGGACATGCAGCCCGCGCCGCCGTCGCCGCCCTTGACGTTGATATGGGATAAGTCAGTAAAGGTGTCCACGCGACGCTCCTTTAAGGTGCTGTGAGAATAAACAAAAAGGGACCCCGTAAAACGAGGTCCCCCATCAAGCCTGATTGTGTGGCTTTAAGCCTGGGTGCGGACGTGCACCATGTGGCGAACACCCTTGGTGAACTCAACGGTGCCGGCAGCGAGAGCGAACAGGGTGTCGTCCTTGCCGATGCCGACGTTCTCGCCGGGGTGGATGTGGGTACCGCGCTGACGAACGAGAATCTCGCCGGCCTTTACAGCCTGACCGCCATAGCGCTTGGTGCCAAGACGCTGAGCGTTGGAATCGCGGCCGTTACGAGACGAGCCGAGACCTTTCTTGTGAGCCATGATCTACCTGCCTTCTGGTGGTGAAGAAATAACTTGCTTAAGAAACTAAGCCGGAATCTCAACAATCTGAATCTTGGTCAGCTGCTGACGGTGACCGTTCGCACGGTGATAACGCTTGCGCTTCTTGAACTTGAAGACGAGGAGCTTCTCACCCTTGAACTGCTCCACAACCTCGGCGGTGACCTTCTTGTCCTGAAGAGGGGCAGAGCCAACGATGGTCTTCTCGCCGTCGTTCAGAAGAAGAACGTCGAGCTCGACCTTATCGCCAGGCTGCGCATTGAGCTTCTCGACGTCGATGACGTCGCCCTTGGCAACCTTATACTGCTTGCCACCAGTTGCTACGATTGCGTACATTTGAGAACCCTTCATTGCTGGCGTGAGTGCAACAATCACTAATTCTACCTGCGCCGCAAAAACGCGTCAATGACCAAGTCTTGTGGGGACCTGCGAACTTCATCAGGGAAACGTAAATGTCGTTCATGCACCGATGTGTCTTTGCAACCTTGAAAAGAATAGTGGTATTGGCACGAATTGGCACAACATCTAGAGAGGATTCACAAGATGCCCATCGTCAAGCTCGTGCCACTGGCCTACGCGCGCGACCTTGAGCGTTCGGTAAGCGCCCGCGGTGTCTGACAAGGCCGCATCGAGCAGAACCTTGGGCCGCAAAGAGCCGTCGTTCGATGAGCGCGTGTCGAGGTCGAGAAGGACGTCCGAGCCATCTTGCGCCGCCGAGAAGGACACGAGGGTCGAGGAGACGTCAACGGTCTTGGACTTGTCCCCGCGAAGGTAGTCGATGGAGCCCTGCTCGCGAATAGCAGCGAGAAGATCCTCGAGCTCTTGGGCGCTCACGCCGCAGCCGACGAGGCGCACGTCCCACTTGGCGCGGTTGAGCCAGGCCTCGAGCGCGGGAACCCGGCCCTCGATATAGGCGGCCTCTTGCGGCGCGAGCGCGGGCGGCGTGGCGGCGACAAGTCGCGCCAAGGCCTCACCCAGATCCAGCTGCTCATTCAAGCGCAGGTCAAAGTACTCGCAGGTAGACGAGGCGCCCACGGGCAGGGCCTGCGAGAACTGGATGCGCATGCGGCGCGCGAAGCCGTTGCCGATGGAAAACGGGAGCTGGGCTCGGCGAATGCAGCGGTTGATGGTCTCAAGCACCTCAAGGTGGCCCAGATAGGCCAGGCGGTCGTCCTTGATATAGCGCACGCGAAGGCGCGGCAGCTCCTTGATGATGGCCAGGTCCTGGGGCTTGGCGTTCCCCCACGGTTGCGGCCGGGCCGTCATGCGCGCACCTCGCAAAGCTTGTTGGAGACCTTGAGCGCAGGGCAGACGCCGCAGCCCACACAGTCGGCGCGCGTGCAGTCCTGTGTCGTGACGCCTTCCAAGGCGCGGCGCCATTCTCGCTGAAGGAAGCCCTTGGAGACGCCGGGCGAGGTGTGTTCCCACGGGAGATGCGCGTCGAGGTCGAAGGCCTCGCAGGCGACGTCCTTGAGGTCGATGCCCACGTTCGCGGCGGCCTGCTGCCATAGATCGAAGTTAAACTCGCTGGTCCAGGCATCGAAGCGGCAGCCCAGCATCCAGGCCTCGTGCACCAGGTCAAAACCGGCGCGGCCCATCTTTGAGATCGCTCCCTCGACGAGTGAGGTCGAAGAGTCGTGGTAGGCCACGCGAATCGCTCGGTCGTGGCAGGAATGCAGAAGCAGCTGCTGGCGGCGGCGGACCTCATCGGGATCGAGCTGAGGCGCCCATTGGAAGGCGGTGTAACACTTGGGAACAAAGACGGCGACCGAGATCGAGACGCTGACCCCGGACTTCACCCCGCGGCCCACGACCTCGCGGCCGATGTCGAGCACGCGCTGGGCGGCCTCGGCTATGCCCACGATGTCCTCGTCCGTCTCGGTGGGAAGGCCCATCATGAAGTAGAGCTTGCAGCGGCGCCAGCCGTTCTCGAAGGCGTTTCTCGCCGCGGTCTCGAGGTCTTCCTGGGTGACGTTCTTGTTGATGACGTCGCGCAGGCGCTGGCTGCCGGCCTCGGGCGCGAAGGTGAGGCTGCTCTTCTTGCCGCCGCCCACGGCCATAGCCATCTCGACGCCAAAAGAGTCGAGGCGCTGAGACGGGATGGACACGCGGATGCCCTTGCCGGACAGGCGCTCGTGCAGGCTGTTCAGGATGAAGGCGCACTGCGAGTGGTCCGTCGTGGAAAGCGACGAAAGCGACAGCTCGTCGTGGCCGCTGGTGAGAAGGGCGCTCTCCCCTGCCTCGATGATCTGCTCGGCCGGGCGCTCGCGCACCGGGCGATAGGTCATGCCCGCCTGGCAAAAGCGGCAGCCGCGGGCACAGCCGCGCAGGATCTCAAGTGACATGCGGTCCTGGACGATGCCCATGTAGGGCACAATCTTCTGCGCCGCGGGAGGGGTCGCTGCAAGGTCGGGGATACAGGCCTTGGTGACGACCGGGCGCCCCGGGGTCCCGGAGATGGGGACGGCATAGCCCCAGCGGGTCGAGGTCTCGTCAATAACGACCTGGTAAAACGAGGGGACATAGACGCCCTGCAGCCCCGCCAGGCCGGCCAGGATCTCCTGGCGAGAAGCACCCGCCGCGCGAAGGTCGCGGATAAGCGCGCAGACCTCGACGATCTTCTCCTCGCCGTCGCCTAGAAGCACCGCATCGAAGACGCGGGCCATCGGCTCGCAGTTCCAGGCGGAAGGGCCGCCCGCCAAGATGATGGGGTCGTCGTCATCGCGGGCGTCAGAGGTCTGGGCGATACCGGAAAGGTCCAGCACCTCGAGGATATTGGTCCAGATAAGCTCGTGGGCCAGCGTGAAGCCGATGGCGTCGAAGGAGGCCAGGGGTGCCGCGCCCTCAAGCGAAAGCATGGGCACCGAGTCGCGGCGCATGAGCTCGCACATGTCTTTCCACGGCAGGTAAGCGCGCTCGCAGCTCATGCCCTCCTGGGCGTTGATCGTGTTGTAGAGGATCGCAATGCCAAGGTTGGGCTGGCCGATCTCGTACGTATCGGCATAGCACATGCACAGGTGAAACGGGCCGTCCTGCTCCTCGCAGGCGCCCCACTCATGGTTGAGGTAGCGAGAAGGGTGCTCGACCTGTGAAAGGTAGGGCTCGATAAGGTGGAAGAGGTTTTCTCGGGGCTGGCGCACGGGCGTGTGGCTCCTGTTCGGGAGAATAACGGGCAGGTAGAGGCTACTGAAGGGTCAGGTAGTCGAAGCCCTGGTCGGCCGCGGGCGAGTCCTTAGGAGCCGTTGCCTGCGCGCGCTTAGGAAGACGCGCGATGGCCTCGGCCGCAGGCTGGTACGGTGCCTTGGACGGCGCGGGCTTCTTCTCGTCGCGCGTAAGCCAGGTCTCGACGCCCTTGGCCGTGGTGACGGTGCCGGCATAGGCGATACCGGCCTTGACCACCCAGCCAAAACCGGGAACCAGCCCTGCGAAGGTACGTGCCAGCGTGCGGTAGCCCAAGCCCGCGGCCACAACCCCGGCCAGCTCAAGGGCGCGTTCCGGCGAGAGACCCGCCCCATAGGCGCCGGCGATATCGAAGGCGAGCTTCGCCTGGTTGGCCGTCATGAGCGGGAAGTCGGAGCCGGGGACCAGCGCCACAGCGCCGATGGCCGCGTTCTCGAGCGCGCACTGGAAAACCAGGGCCTCTACCTCGGCCTTTCTGCAGAAGGGGAAGGCTGCCGCGAGCGCCACGCCCTTATCGGTGGCAGAGACCATCCAGACGGCGAGCTTGGGCAACAGGGACTCCGCGGAAGAGGCGGCGACACAACCCACGAGCGACGCCTCGTCATCGGGAAGCCCAAGGTTCGGCACGTCGAGGGCCGACTCGACCACGATGCCGCAAGGCACCCCGGCCTTCGCATAGGCGCGCGCCATCTTGGCCGCAGGCTCGCCGTCAGCCCCGGATAAAACGAGCACCAGGTCGCAGTCGGTCTCGTCTCCCGGCATAAGGGTAAGGGCGCGCACCTGAACGCGGGCCGAGCCCTTGGTGGGAACCAGGCCCTCCTTGACCGCAAGGGCGACGGACCGGGGACACGCAGGGTCGACGTGCACACGGATCAACAGGTCCTCGTCGGCCGCGCGAAGGCTCTCACGCCCGGCCGTGGCGACCTCCAGGATCCGGCTGACCGAGAAACCCGAGCCCTTCTTGGCCCCGTTCTTTTTGCGAGCCATCCTCACAACCCTTCTACGAAAAAGCCGAGAAGCCCTTAGGCGGCCTTCTGGCGATGTCTCCACACAGACTGAACCATACCCACGGCCAGAAGCTGCGACACCATAGACGACGAGCCGAAGCTAATGAAAGGCAGGGGGATGCCGGTGATCGGCATGATGCCGATGCACATGCCGATGTTCTCAAGCACCTGGAAAAGCCACATTGCGCAGCAGCCGACCAGCACGAGCTTGGCATAGACGGACTCGAGCTTCATGGCAAGAAGGAGCGTGGCCAGGATCATCCACGCAAAGAGGGCGAGAAGCACCATGGCGCCGAGGAATCCGAACTCCTCGCTAAAGAGGGCGAATACGAAGTCGGTGTGCGCCTCGGGCAAAAAACCGGTGCCTGCCTGCGTCGCGTTGCCGATGCCCTTGCCAAAAAAGCCTCCGGATCCGACGGCGATCTTGGCCTGTTGCAGGTTATAGCCGTCGCCCGTGGGGTCGATAGAGGGGTCGAGAAAGACCGTCAGGCGCTTGAGCTGGTATTCCTTCAAGATATGCGGCAGGCCATCGGTCATCGACGTGATGACCACGAGGGCGACCACGCCCACGATAAGGCCGATGGTGGGCAACACCCACTTCATGGGGGCGCCGCTGCAGATGATGATCGTGGCGCCTAAGAACAAGATGACGAGCGAGGTGCCGAGGTCGGTCACCACGAGCAGGCACAAGGGCAAAAGCAGCGTGCCGCAGAGCTTTGCGTAATCCTCAAAGTGCTCGATCTTGCCGTTGTACTGCGCGCAGGCCGAGGCCATGAGC
>CAVDTK010000104.1:2857-8212 GCA_963611755.1 Oscillibacter sp. ER4 | reverse complement strand
TGATGATGTACTGCGTGCCGCTCATCACGTCCTGCGTCGGGCCTTCGGCCTTGTAGAGATCGACGTCGCCGGCCTTGCCGTTGGTGAGAACCACCACAGCGCCGTCGGCCATGCGCGAGCCCGTGGCCAAGGTCCACAGCTCCAGGCCCTTGCCGGTGCTGTTGGTCATGGTCTGGACGGAAGCGTCATAGGTGTCCGACTGCTTTTGCTCGACCACGGTATAGGCGAGATGCCCGTCGGCGTCTGTGACATAGGGAAGGCGCTCTGTCGCGGTCCAATTCCCGTCTGCCGTAAGGGTGATCTCTTTCACGAAGGCGCCGGTGTTGGCGTTGGACACCGAGAGCGTGACAGAAGAGGGGCGGGCGTCCGTATGCTCGTCGTCGCCCTTCCAGACTTTGTTGAACGTGACGTCGACGGTCTTCTCGGCAGAAGCGGCGACCGTGGATTCCCCGGCAGCAGAGACCGGCGTGACCGCACGGGTGAAGAGCGACGCCCCGGTGGCGAGAGCGGCGATAAACAGCGCGGCCAAGATGCCGTCGAGAACGCGGCCTGTGCGCGGGTTTGTCTGCCTATCTGCCTTTTTCTGGTGTTTCATGCTCTCGTTATCCTTTGGGTTTGCTTGGCCGTGGGAATCCGGTGTTCACGCTTGGGCCGCGTTGTCGCGCTCGTACCCGACCAGTTCCGGGTACTTCTCGCGCGCGAGGTCCGTCACGCGGTAGGTGCTTGCGATTTGGCCGCCGGTGGGGGCGTGGCGGAGCGTGGCCTCGATCAGGCCGCAGCGCCTAAGGTCAGCGACGACCATGTCGACCGTCCTGGCGCACCTGTCGAGAAGGGCGCTCAACTCGCGCTTGCTCAGCTCGGCATAGCCGTTTGCCGCCTGATGGCTGGCGATCACGCTCAACAGGCGCCTCTGGGAGGAGTTCAGGCGATCCGGGTTGGTCGTCTTCACCGGGGTTAAGATGGCTGCTTCCTGCTCTTCGCACGTCTTCATGGCGTTCCTTCCTCAGCTTTCGCGGCAACACGAATCCCTGTGCCGTGGCCGTTCGGGGTGTCCCGAAAGACCACGACACAGTGATTCAGCTTGTTCCTATTGTTAAAAAGGGCCTGTGCCAGATCGGGGGCCGCCGTGACGCTTTGCTTCCCCTTGTGACTATGTCTTTCCGTAGAGAAGAAGCGCCATCTTTGCCTCCCCTGTGACCATGCGTTTTTGCATGAGGAAGGCCTCAATTTGTCACAGCGGCTTTAGTCGATCCTCACGAACTCGGACCAGGAGTATTCAGGCAAAAAGGGGCCGGCAGGCTCTGCGAGCCCGTCGCGGTAATCGTAGTAGTCGCAAGAGATGAACTCGGGGATGATGCGGCGTGCGCCGCGGTCGGTCTCCACGATGTAGTCGATGCCGAATTTCTTGAGCTCGGTCATCAGGCGCGACGCGATCTTGCGGTAGCGCGCGCGAGAGGTGTCGTCCGGCTCGCACTCCCACAGGGCAGAGATCGCCTCGCGGGTGCTCAAGAAAGCTCCGCGCTTCTCGACGAGAAGGGCCAAAAGCTCGCGGCCCTTCTCGCATCGAATGTGCACGGCCGCATCGTCGACGCTCAGGCTAAAGGAGCCAAAGAGCCGTATCGAGATGTCCTTCCTTTCGGCAACGCCTGCCGAGCAAAAACCGGTTCCCATTGCCCTGAAATCGGTGTTGAGGCAAAGGAAGTACTTGTTGGATGAGATGGGGACGACGATCATGGTGACGATTCGCATGCTCCGGTCGTTGTCGTACATCTCGAAATTGAGCTTGTTGGGGGCAAGGCTCGTCTGGGTCGTTTTCGCCGGGCGGGCCTTTTCCTTTTGATAAAAAGCCGCCACGGCCTTTCTGTCCGCCTCCGAGACCAGGTCGAGGAGCCAGCCGAGAAAATCATCGGCGTTCATGCGCACCCCGACCAGTGGTTTCAAAAGGTTGGAATGGCCCTGGCAAACATACTTGATGGAGTTGTCGAGCCGGTCGACCTCGAAGATGTCCTCGGCGAAGTTCGAGAGAAGGTGCTTACTGAATGAAGCGACATTCTCTTCGCGCTCGTAGTTCTTCTCCAGCTCGACCTTGACGCAAAAGGCGCAGTCGTCGAAGGAGGTACCGGGGTCGTTGAGCTCGACCCACAGGTTGCACTGGAGCCCTCGGCCCTCGGCTGCCACAAAAACGCAGGTCTCTTTGCCCGAGTACTCGTCTTTGTAGGCGCGTTCGAAGGCGGCGTGGATCTTGTCCTGATCTGCCAACGATACGAAGCTCATCAAGCTGTAAGGCCGCTTGGCGTCGATTGAGCCGAGGATCTCCTGGGACATACCGAAGAACTGCTCGATCTGCGGGGTTTTGCCGCCCTTGACGCGCAGCACGGCGATCTTCTCCTGGGTTGTGGGGGAGTTGGGGTCGTCGGGAATCTGGCAAACCACGGAGTAGCCGCGCATCTCTCCGTCGTCGCCCATGATGGAGGTCATGGTGTCCGCGACGCGTATGACCGTGCCGTCCTTCTTGATCATGCGGTACGTCACGCTCAGGCTTTCTTCTTTTTGGGCGAGGTCATAGCAGAACTTGTCGAAGATCCGGCTGTCGTCGGGGTGGAAGACCCCGGTGTATGCGTGGCCGATAAGGGCCGTGAGCTCGCGCTTGGTGTAGCCGAGCATCTTGCAGAGGTTCTCGCTCACGAACTCAAGATGGATCGGGGCCCCAAGAAAACACCGGTGATAGCCGCCGAGGTGGTTTTCCAGCGCGAATTTCTGGCCGAGGGTGATCGGCTTATTGTCTGTGCGTCGTGGCTCCACCAATGGATTTCCTCTCCCGTAAGTAATTTCGGGCTATGGGTAAACCTGGGGGGACACTGGCAGAAAAATAGAGCGTCTCTCTGTCGAGAACTTTGGCTTTTGCGCCAAAGGCAACCGGCTGTCATAGTCGCTAGGACCTTAGACCCATCTGGCTTTGTGTCCCTGCCTTTCGGCAGGTTTACCTGGTTTTTGTCTGAGGAAAGGTACCAACTAAAATCCCAGTTAGTCCAGGGTGACTTACGGGGATTTTTTGGTCTGGCCTCGGACGGTATTTTGAAATAGTGCCGCCTACCAGGGAAAACGTTCACTTTGACGAATTTTGTCTGCGGGGGGGGGGTCTCTGTGGTGAAACTGTGAAGTTACACCTGGTTTACTTGCATTATTCGAATTCGTATGACTACCTGCGCAAACGTGACAGTTCCGTGACAGGCGAGTGTGACGCGCTGGTGTGACAGTTGCTCGCAACTGCCGTGCGACAGCCGCGTGACGGCGGCGCGACGTCCCTCGAAACGCGCGATGTTTGTGGGTGAGGGGCTTCTCGCTTCCTAAAACGCATCGATCTTTGTGAGTTCTTCTCAGTTTCGATCGATCTTTGTACAAACGTCGGGCCGTTCTGGGGGCGCGGCGTTGACGCGGTACCCCATGGGGGTATAGGATGAGACCTGATTAACATACCCTGTAGGGGTATCCGCCCAAAGAGAGGGGTCACCATGCCCGAGCAAACCAAGAAAACCTGTTGCGCCTGTGCCGCGCACAAGCACACGCCGCGCTCCGCCGACATGAAGTCCGACGTCACCAAGCGCATCAACCGCGCGATCGGCCAGTTGAACGGCATCAAGGCGATGGTCGAGGAGGACCGCTACTGCGGCGACGTCCTGACGCAGCTGGCCGCCGTGGAGTCGGCCGTCAAGGCGATCTCGCGCGAGGTCATGCGCGACCACCTGAGCACCTGCGTGGTCGAGCGCATCCAGTCCGGCGACACCGAGGTCACCGACGAGGTCATGGACCTCTTCAAGAAGTTCATGTGAGGTGGCGGCTGTGAAGGAGACCTTCGACATACAGGGGATGACCTGCGCCGCTTGCTCGGCGCGGGTGCAGAAGGCGGCCGCCGGCGTGCCGGGCGTGGCCGCCGCCAACGTCAACCTGCTCAAGAACTCGATGGAGCTCGAGTTCGACGGGGACGAGAAGACCGCGGCCGCCGTCGTGGCTGCCATCGAGAAGGCGGGGTATGGGGCCATGCGGCGCGTGGGGGCGTCGGGCAGCTCGGCGGGCTGCGGGGCCGCGGGCGCTTCTCGGCCTGACCCGGCGGCTGCGGCGCAGAAGGCCATGCACGAGCGCCTGGTCCAGATGGTCGCGTCCCTTTGCTTGGGCGTGCCTCTGTTCTACATCGCGATGGGGCCGATGCTCGGCTGGCCCGAGGTGCCCGGCCTCGACGGCATGGCCAACATGATGGCCGCCGCCGTGACGCAGCTCATCTTGTGCGGGTTGATCCTGTTCATCAACCGGCGCTACTTCGTGACCGGCTTCAAGACCCTTTGGCACCGCTCGCCCAACATGGACTCGCTGATCGCGCTGGGGTCATCCGCCAGCTTTGCCTACAGCCTGGCGAGCCTCTACCGCATGGCCTGGGCCTTTGGCGCCATGGACATGGAGGCCGCGCACGCCGCCATGAACGGGATGTACTTCGACTCTGCCGGCATCATCTTGGCCCTGATTGACCTGGGCAAATACTTCGAGGCCCGCGCCAAGGGCAAGACCACCGACGCCGTGGCCGCCCTGGTGAGCCTGGCGCCCAAGCGCGCCCGCGTGCTGCGCGACGGCCAGGAGACCGAGATCGCGACCGACGACGTTGCTGTGGGAGACCGCCTGGTCGTGCGCGCGGGGGAGTCTGTGCCGGTAGACGGCGTGGTGGTCGAGGGCGCGGGTCTTCTCGACGAGTCTGCCCTGACCGGAGAGCCTGTCCCTGTGGAGAAGAACCCGGGCGACTCTGTGACGGGCGCCACCGCGGCGACCCGCGGCTGGTTTGTGATGGAGGCGTGCGCCGTGGGGGAGGACACGACCTTGGCCGGGATCATCCGGCTGGTCGACGCGGCCACGAGCTCCAAGGCTCCCATCGAGCGCATGGCCGATAAGATCGCCGGGGTCTTTGTGCCGGTGGTCATGGGCATTGCGGCGGTGACCTTCGTTGTGTGGATGGCCTTGTCCGGCGACTTTGCCACGGCGCTCAACCACGCCATCTCGATCCTGGTCATCAGCTGCCCCTGCGCGCTTGGCCTGGCCACGCCCACAGCCATCATGGTGGGCACGGGCCGCGGCGCCGCCAACGGGATCCTCATCAAGTCCGCCGAGTCGCTGGAGACCGCGTGCGGCGTGGACTACGTGGTGCTGGACAAGACCGGGACCGTCACGCAGGGACGTCCCCGGGTTTGCGACGTCGTTTTGGCCGGCGGGGTGTCTGAGCAGGAGTTTATTGGGGTCGCGGCGGCGCTCGAGCGCAAGAGCGAGCACCCGCTGGCCACGGCCATCTGCGAGTATGCGGACGAGAAGTTCGCG
>CAVDTK010000104.1:0-2229 GCA_963611755.1 Oscillibacter sp. ER4 | reverse complement strand
TGTCGCGCGCCACGATGAGAAACATCAAGCAGAACCTGTTCTGGGCGCTGTTCTACAACTCGATCTGCATTCCGGTGGCCGCGGGCGTCTTGGCGCCGCTTGGTGTGACCTTGAACCCGATGTTCTGCGCGGCCGCGATGGGCTTCTCGTCGGTCTTTGTGGTGGGCAACGCCTTGCGGCTGCGCGCCTGGAAGCCCAAGGCCGCGGGCTTGGATGGGGGAGCGCCGGACCCGGGCGAGGCGTTGCGCGTCTCGGCCGAAACGGATATATGTGTTGCAGTCTCGTCGATCGAGGAAAGGAAAGACGTTATGGAGAAGACCTTGAAGGTAGAGGGCATGATGTGCCAGCACTGCGTGAAGCACGTGAGCGAGGCGCTGTCTGCCGTGGAGGGCGTCGAGTCCGTGGAGGTGAGCCTCGAGGCTGGCACCGCGGTCGTCACCTGCGCGGAGGGCGTGGCCGACGAGGCGCTTCTTTCCGCCGTGCGCGCCGCCGACTACGAGTGCGCGATGGCCTAAGCGGCCGCGTCGCGACATTGTTTTAGCTGTATCCCCTTGGGGTTGGGCGTGCGCGCTCAATTTCGAGGGGATATTGGTGTTGAGAAGGGCCCTGTGGCATTTTTCGGGATGCGTTTGCCCAGTTGAGCGGAAGATACCCCCTCCCACAATGCGACTGAAATGGGGCTTCGGATACCAATATGGGCCTCAAATTGAGCGCCCCTCCTCGCAAACCTACCAATATGGCATCAAAATTGAGCGCGCCCGCCGCCGTGGCCGCGGGCGCGGCGACCTGGGCTGTTTGCCAGGCGGCGGGGCACTGCCGGTGGTTGCGTTTTTTGCCCAGAATGGGAAGACGGCGAGCACCTTTTGGCCGCAGCGCCTATGATTTCTAGTGCGGTCGCGCCCGCCACTGGCGAGACACGCCGCGGCAACCAATAGACACCTGCCTTTACCAGGCAGTTATTTGATAGGAGCGTAATGGCAACGGATAAGACGCAGGATACGGCCCAGGGTTCGCTGTTCGACGGCTTTACGGCGGTGGAGGCGGCGGGCGCCCCCGACGCCGCGGCCCCGGCGCAGCCCGACCCCGCCGTGCGCGCCCGCGCGGCCGAGCTCAACCGTCTGCTCAACACCTACGCCTACAGCTACTACGCCCTCGACAAGCCGCAGGTTACGGATGCCGAGTTCGACCGCCTGCTGGTCGAGCTCCAGGGCATCGAGGCGGTCAACCCCTCGCTCGTGACGCCCGAGTCCTACACCCAGCGCGTGGGCGGCTACGTCTCCGAGCAGTTCGAGCCCGTGACTCACGCCCGCCGCATGTACTCCATGGACGACGCGATGGACCTGGCCGAGCTGGACGAGTGGCTTGCCCGCACCGACGAGGCCCTGGGTGCCTCGGCCGCGCACCCCGTGGCCTACACCTGCGAGCTCAAGATCGACGGCCTGGGCGTGGCCCTGACCTACCGTGACGCGCAGTTCGTCCGTGCGGCCACGCGCGGAGACGGCACCACCGGCGAGAACGTCACCGCCAACGTGCTTACCATCCATGACATCCCGCACGCCTTGGCGCCCGAGGGGCTGGCCAAGGTCGAGGGTGCCGGCATCGGCCAGAGCGTGGAGGTGCGCGGCGAGGTCTACATGCCCAAGCACAGCTTCGTGCGCCTGAACGAGGACGCCGACGCCGCCGGCCGCGAGCCCTTTGCCAACCCGCGCAACGCTGCCGCCGGCAGCCTGCGCCAGAAGGACCCGCGCGTGACCGCCCACCGCGACCTGGAGACCTTCATCTACGCCGTGGCCGACGAGGCCCCTCTCGCGGTTTCTTCTCAGTGGGAGTTCCTTCAGTGGCTCCACGACTGCGGCTTTAGCGTGAACCCCCACGCCGCCCGCTGCACGAGCGCGGCCGAGGTCCACGACTTCTGCGCCAACGCGCTTGCGCACCGAGAAGGGCTGGATTACGACATCGACGGCGTGGTCGTGAAGGTCGACTCCTTTGCCGACCAGGGCGCGCTTGGCTTCACGGCCCGCGCCCCGCGCTGGGCCATCGCCTTCAAGTTCCCGCCCGAGGAGAAGCGCACGGTGCTGCGCGAGATCCGCGTCCAGGTTGGCCGCACGGGCGTCCTCACGCCGGTCGCCGAGTTCGACCCGGTGCTGGTGGCGGGCTCGACCATCGCGCGCGCGACCCTGCACAACATCGACGAGATCCGCCGCAAGAACGTCCGCGTGGGCGACACCA
>CAVDTK010000103.1:0-8183 GCA_963611755.1 Oscillibacter sp. ER4 | reverse complement strand
ACACCCTGTTCCAGATGGTGCCCGAGGTCTACCGCCGCTTCGACGACTGGGAGCTTGGCGAGAAGTCCGGCACCGTGCCGCCCGTCTGCCCGGCGTTTTTCCACCCCGGCAGCTGGATCGGCTCGGACCGCGACGGCAACCCCAACGTCACCGCCAAGGTGAGCCGCGCCGTGGCCGAGAAGTTCCGCACGCACATGCTCGAGACCTTGGCCGACGCCACGCACTTCATCGGCCGCAACCTCACGATGGACGGCATCTCGACCGAGCCGTCGGCCAAGCTCATGAACCTCTGGAGCCACCAGTGCGAGATGAGCGAAGCCATCACCACCCGCGCCATGGGCATCTCGGCCTCCGAGCTGCACCGCGCCTGCATGCTGGTCATCGCCGAGCGCCTGCGCGCCACGATCGACCGCACGGCCGACATCATGTACGCCGACTGCGACGAGTACATCGCCGACCTGCGCGTTGTTCAGGACTCGCTGGCCGCCTCCGGCGCCGCCCGCACCGCCTACGGCCCGGTCCAGAAGCTCATCTGGCAGGCCCAGACCTTCGGCTTCCACATGGTCGAGATGGAGTTCCGCCAGCACTCCGTGGTGCACTCGCGCGCCCTTGCTGATATCCGCGAGCACGGCCGCTGGGGCGAGCGCGGCGAGCTTTCCGCCATGACGCACGAGGTGCTGGACACCTTCCGCGCCATCGGCCAGATCCAGCGCAAGAACGGCGTGGACGCCGCCCGCCGCTACATCATTTCGTTTACTAAATCCGCCCAAAACGTCGCCGACGTCTATGAGCTGGCCCGCCAGGCCTTCGCGCACGAGGACGACGTGCCGGTGCTGGACGTCATCCCCCTGTTCGAGCAGCTCGAGGACCTTCTCGGCGCCGTGGACACGCTGGACGAGATGATCAAGCTCCCCGACGTCCGCCGTCGCCTTGCCGAGACGGGCGGTCGCCTTGAGGTCATGCTCGGCTACTCGGACTCCTCCAAGGACGCCGGCCCCACCTCGGCCACGCTGGCCCTCCACAAGACCCAGGCGGCCATCGCCAAGTGGGCCGACGAGAACGGCATCGACCTCATCCTCATGCACGGCCGCGGCGGCGCCGTGGGCCGCGGCGGCGGACCGGCCAACCGCGCGGTCCTCTCGCAGCCCAAGGGCTCGGTCAACTGCTGCTTCAAGCTCACGGAGCAGGGCGAGGTCATCTTTGCGCGCTACGGCGACCCCACGTTGGCCCTGCGCCACGTCGAGTCCGTGGCGGGCGCCACGCTTCTGCAATCCGCGCCGTCCGTCGAGTGGACCAACACCGAGTCCACCGAGAAGTACGCTGACCTCGCGCGCCAGCTCGACGAGGCCTCCCACGAGCGCTACCTCGACCTTCTCAACAGCGAGGACTTCGCGCAGTGGTTCAGCACGGTCACGCCTTTGGCCGAGGTCGGCCTCATGCCCATCGGCAGCCGCCCGGCCAAGCGCGGCCTGGGCGCCAAGTCCCTCGACGACCTGCGCACCATTCCCTGGATCTTCTCGTGGAGCCAAGCGCGCATCAACCTGGCCGCGTGGTACGGCCTGGGCACGGCGTGCGAGAAGCTCGGCGACCTCAGGCAGCTGCAGGCCGCCTACAAGGAGTGGCCGCTGTTCACGACCTTCATCGACAACATCGAGATGTCGCTTTCCAAGACCGATGAGCGCATAGGCAAGATGTACCTGGCCCTGGGCGACCGCAAGGACCTCAACAAGAAGGTCCTGGACGAGATGGAGCTCACGCGCAAGTGGGTGCTGGCCATCGTGGGCGACGAGTGGCCGCTGCAGCACCGCCGCGTGCTCGGCCCCGTGATCCGCATGCGCCTGCCGTTCGTGAACGTCCTTTCCGTCACACAGGCGCTCGTGCTGCGCACGCTGCGCACCAAGGGAGACAAGCTCACGCCCGAGGAGAAGGAGCGCTTCATCTACCTGATCCTCTGCACCGTATCCGGCGTGGCCGCGGGCCTGCAGAACACCGGCTGATCTTCTCGGCAGCTTAACCGCCGCCGCTTGACTTCGCCGACGGGCCGAAAAACGACGATCATGGGCTATTTTGACCCTAAGATTGACGTTTCTCGGCCCGTCGGCGCTTTTTGTGGGAGCCAAGTTGACGTTATGCAACTTTTTGCCCGGTGAGGGTTGCTTTGGAAATCAGATAGGGTTAACTTCTAACGTGAATGTAGTTTGCTTTGGGCAACTTTTTGTCGGCAGACGGTCGAAAGGCGGCTGTCGGCGTGAGGCAAGGAGGAAATCATGGCTCTGGAGGGCGTTATGCAAGGAGTGGTCGGCAACACCGCGGCACCTGTGAGCGTTTCCGGCGCGCTTCCCCTGTCGATGCTTGGCGAGGACGAGACGGCCGTCGTGTTCAAGGTCAAGGGCTCGTCCGAGCTTAAGAAGCACCTCTCTGACCTGGGCCTGGTCGAGGGCGCCGAGGTCAAGGTCATCTCGCGCGTCTCGGGCGACGTCATCGTCAACGTCAAGGGCGCCCGCCTGGCCCTCAATCGCACCATGAGCTCGCACATCATGGTGGCGCTCTAGTCGGCGAGACAAGCGCTCACTCGGTTTCATTAAGGCGGTCGCCCCGGGCAAGGGCGCGGCCGCATGGAAGAAGGGAATTTGATGGCAACTCTCAAGGACGTGAAGGTGGGCCAGAGCGCCACCGTCGCCAAGCTCAACGGCGCCGGTGCCCTCAAGCGCCGCATCATGGACATGGGCCTCACCAAGGGCACCCGCGTCTACGTGAGCAAGGTGGCGCCTCTCGGCGACCCCATCGAGCTCACCGTGCGCGGCTACGAGCTCTCGATCCGCTTGGACGAGGCCGCCAACGTCGACGTCGCAGACGTTCGCGACGGCGAGTAGACCAAAGGGTTTGCGCAGGTAACAAACCCTTTTTTAATGGCGAGCGAGTTACCGTCAGCTAACTGACGCGCGCAACGTCGCCGCCCGGCAAGCAAACCCCGCCACCGCGGCGATCTTCTCGCCACAAGGGACCTACAAGCAAGGAAAGGCAAGGAATGGCAGAAACGTTCATCGGTCTCGCAGGCAACCCCAACTGCGGCAAGACCACGCTCTTCAACGAGCTCACCGGCTCGAACGGCTACGTGGGCAACTGGCCCGGCGTCACCGTCGAGAAGAAGCAGGCCAAGTGGAAGGCCGACAAGTCGGTCACCTTCGTCGACCTGCCCGGCATCTATTCCCTCTCCCCGTACACCCCCGAGGAGGTCGTCTCGCGCGACTACATCGTCAACGAGCGCCCCGACGCCCTGATCGACCTCATCGACGTCACCAACCTCGAGCGCAACCTCTACCTGGCCACCCAGGTGCTCGAGGCCGGCCGCCCGGTCGTCATCGGCCTCAACATGTGCGACCTGCTCAAGGAGCGCGGCGACGTGGTCGACGCCAAGAAGCTCTCCGAGCGCCTGGGCGCCCCCGTCGTCGAGGTCTCGGCCCTACACAACACCAACGTCGACGAGCTCGTGAAGACCGCCGTCGCCGCCAAGACCCCCTGCACGGGCACCAAGTGCTTCTCTGCAGAGGTCGAGGACGCCCTCTCCAAGATCGCGGCCTTCATCTCCGGCGCCTGCGAGAAGGACCTCGAGCGCTGGTACTCCATCAAGCTCTTCGAGCGCGACGCCGAGGCCATCGCCCCGCTGTCCCTCTCCGCCGAGAAGCTCGCCCAGATCGAGCCCCTGATCGAGGCCGTCGAGAAGTCCCGCGACGACGACTCCGAGTCCATCATCACCTCCGACCGCTACGACTGGATCTCCGAGACCATGGCGGCCTGCGTGAAGAAGGCCCCCAAGAAGCTCACCACCTCCGAGAAGATCGACAAGGTCGTGACCAACCGCATCCTGGGCCTGCCCATCTTCGTGTGCGTCATGGTCCTGGTCTACTACATTGCCATCTCTACCGTGGGCACCGCCGGCACCGACTGGGTGAACGACAATCTCTTTGGCGACGGCTTCTTCATCAACCCCACCTCCCAAGGCCAGTACGAGGCCGATAAGGAGGCCTTCGACGACAGCCACTACGGCGACCAGATCGCCGGCTTCATCGCCGAGGCCCAGGAGCAGGGCGTCGTGAGCGCCGACGAGGCCGACGAGGTCCAGGGCGCGGCCGACACCCTTAAAGAGGAGCCCGAGGACGCCGACGCCCAGGCCGTCATCGACGACTTCGTGTCCGACGCCCTGATCGCCGACGTCGAGGCCAAAGACGTCGTGATCACCGACGAGGACGGCAACGACACCGAGGACACCATCGAGACCGTCGACTCCGCCGACTTCCTGCTGGCCGTCGCCTCCCAGGCCGACGAGCCCCAGATGGAGGACTACGACGGCTACGTGCCTTCCGTCCCCAACGCGGTCGAGGGCTGGCTTGAGAACGCCGGCGCCTCCGCGATGGTTACCGACCTCGTGGTCAACGGCATCATCGGCGGCGTGGGCTCTGTCCTGGGCTTCATCCCGCAGATGTTCGTCCTCTTCGTCCTTCTCTGCTTCCTTGAGGACTGCGGCTACATGTCCCGCGTCGCCTTCGTCATGGACCGCGTGTTCCGCCGCTTCGGCCTTTCCGGCAAGTCCTTCATCCCGATGCTCATCAGCTCCGGCTGCGGCGTCCCCGGCGTCCTTTCCACCAAGACCATCGAGAACGAGAAGGACCGTCGCATGACGGCTATGCTCACCACGATGATCCCCTGCGGCGCCAAGACTCCGATCATCGCCCTGGTCATGGGCGTGCTCGTGGGCGGCTCCGACGCCTGGTGGGTTGCCCCCATGTTCTACTTCATGGGCATCGCTGCGATCATCATCTCGGCCATCATGCTCAAGAAGACCAAGCCCTTCGCCGGCGAGCCCGCCCCCTTCGTGATGGAGCTCCCCAACTACCACTTCCCGACGATCAAGTCCTGGTGGCTGCACGTCTGGGAGCGCGTCTCGAGCTACATCAAGAAGGCCGCCACGATCATCTTCGCGGCTGCGGTCGTCGTCTGGTTCCTCTCTAACTTCGGCTTCGCCAACTGGGACGGCGGCAACGGCGCCTTCGGCTTCCTCTCCGAGATGGAGGGTGTGGGCGACGACTTCATGGACTACTCGCTGCTCGCCATGATCGGCGGCTTCCTCGGCGTGATCTTCGCGCCCCTGGGCTGCGACTACTGGCAGGCTACCGCGGCCTCCATCAGCGCCCTTATCGCCAAGGAGAACCTGGTCTCCACCTTCGGCTCCCTCTACGGCCTGGGCGACGTCACCGAGAACTCCCTGTCCATGTGGACCGGCTTCGCGGCCATGTTCACCGACGCCTCCGGTGTCCTGCACGTCGGCGCCATGTGCGGCTTCGTGGCCTTCAACATGCTCGACGCGCCGTGCTTCGCCGCCATGGGCACCATCCGTCGCCAGATGGACGACGCCAAGTGGTTCTGGTTCGCCATCGGCTACCAGTGCGTCTTTGGCTGGATCGTGGGCATGATCATCAACCAGCTGTGGGAGCTCTTCGTCCTGGGCAACTTCGGCTTCTGGACCGTCGTGGCCTTCGTCGCCCTGGCAGCGATCCTCTTCCAGCTCTTCCGTCCCACGCCCAAGGCCGAGAAGGGCGAGGAGAAGATCCTCTCCACCCTCGCCGCGTAAGGGCAAGCGCACGCTAGCTCTACCTGGGATTTTCTCGGTGCCTGACCTTGGCTGGGCACGCTGAGAAGAACTAACGGCGCGCCGCCGACGCATCTTCCAGATGGTGTCGGCGGCGCGGTTCGTATAGATTGCGTTTCGTTTAGGCATGGGCCGCGATGTGGCCCATAATGGGCAGTGACAATCCGTCACGCCATACGAAGTAAGGAGAACAACATGAAGACTGGTTGGTTTGTCGCTATGGGCGCCGCCGCTGCGGGCGCCGTCGCGGGCCTTGCTAACTGCGGTGCGTTGCACAAGGCCGCCGTGGCCGTCACCTGCGCGGGCATGAAGGTCACCGACGCCGTGACCGCCGAGACCCAGGCCATCGTCGACGACGCCAACGACGTCGCCGCCGAGGCTCGCCGCCAGGCCAAGATCGACGCCGCCGTGGCCGACCGCCTGGCCGCCCTCGAGGCCGACATCCGCGCCGAGGTCACCGCCAAGGTCGACGCCGAGGGCGCAGAGGCTTAAGGCGCCATGGTCTTCGACATCGTGTCGGAGCTCCCCGGAAGGCTTCGCCTGCGGTGTGGCCGCAACCTCTTCTCTGACGAAGAGGCCCGCGGCGTCGCATACGAGATCATGGGCCTCGACGGCGTCCGCGCCGCCGAGGTCCATCCTTCTGTGGGCTCCATTCTCATTACGTTCGAGCCGTCCGCGAGAGACACGGTCTTGGGCGCCGTGCGAGCGCTCGACCCGCTGGCGCTGCCGACCGCCGAGGTGGGCCTGGGCAGCCGCGAGGGCGCGCTCGAGATTAGCCTCGAGAACAACCGGTTCCAGGTAGAGGTGGGTAACCTCATCGCCTGGCGGCTTATCAAGCGCGCCCTGCTGCCGGCGCCCGTGCGCGTGGCCGTCACCTGCGCCCATGCGGTGGGCTACGTGATCGAGGGCCTGCGGCACCTTCTCGCCGGCGAGGTCACGGTCGAGGTCTTGGACGCCACCGCCATCGCCGTCTCGTGCGCGCGCGGGCAGTTTGCCGAGGCCGGGACCATCAGCTTCTTGCTGTCGCTTTCCGCCCTCATGGAGGAGCATGTCCAGGCGCGCTCGCACCTGGCGCTGCGCGACGGCATGGTCGTGCGCTCCGAGTCCGTGTGGGCCGTGGTAGACGGCCGCGACGTCCGCGTGCGGACCGAGGACGTCCGCCGCGGCATGGTGCTTCACCTGGGCGCGGGCCAGGTCCTGCCGGTCGACGGCACCGTGGTCGAGGGCACGGGCGAGATCGACGAGTCCTCGATGACGGGGGAGAGCGCCCTCGTGCGCAAGGAGGCCGGGTCCACGGTCTTCGCCGGAACCGCGCTCGAGGACGGCGACCTCAAGGTGCGCGTGAGCGCGCCTCCCGGGTGCGCCCGCATTGACGCCATCGTCAACCTGGTCGAGGAGTCGAGCGAGCTCAAGGCGGGCGTCCAGTCACGCGCCGAGAAGCTCGCGGATGGCCTGGTGCCCTACAGCTTCCTGGCCTTCTTCGGTATTCTCGCCCTCACGCGAAACCTCAACAAGGCCATGGCCGTTCTCATGGTCGACTACTCCTGCGCGATCAAGCTGTCGACGCCGCTGGCCGTCATGAGCGCGATGGACGAGGCCACCCGCCACGGCGTGACCGTGCGCGGCGGCAAGTACCTCGAGGCCCTGGCCGCGGCCGATACCGTGGTCTTCGATAAGACGGGCACGCTCACCAACGCGACTCCCGCCGTGAGCCGCGTCATCAGCTGCTCGGGCGCCACGGAAGAGGAGATCCTGCGGCTTTCCGCCTGCATCGAGGAGCATTTCCCGCACAGCATGGCGCGCGCCATCGTGGCCGAGGCGCAGGCCCGTGGGCTTCTCCACGAGCAGGAGCTTCACGCCGAGGTGCGCTACGTGGTGGCGCACGGCATCTCGACGAGCGTCGCCGGCGACGACGTGTGCATCGGCAGCGCGCATTTCCTCTTCGAGGACGAGGGTGTCGAGAAGCCCGCGGGGTTGGACGAGCAACTCGTCGAGGAAGCGGGCGCGTCTTCGACGATCTTCATCGCCAAGAACCGCGTGCTTTTGGGTTGCATCTGCATCTCCGACCCGCCGCGCGCCGAGGCTCGTCGCGTGGTGCGCGAGCTGCGGTCGCTGGGCTTCACGAACCTTCTGATGATCACCGGAGACTCCGAGTCCTGCGCCTCCCACGTGGCGGCAGAGCTTGGGTTGGACGGCTACTTCGCGCAGGTCCTGCCCGAGGACAAGGCCTCCCACGTGCAGCGCTTGAAGGACGAGGGGCATACCGTGGTCATGGTGGGCGACGGCATCAACGACTCGCCGGCGCTTGCCGCGGCCGATGTGTCGGTGGCGATGTCGGACGCGAGCGACATCGCCCGCGCCGTGGCGGACGTGCTGGTGCACGACTCGTCGCTCGAGTCGCTGGTCACCATGCGCGTGCTGGCGAGCCGCCTCATGGGCCATATCCACAAGGACTACCGCTTCATCGTGGGGTTCAACAGCGCGCTTATCGCCGCCGGCGTGGCGTCGATCATGCCCATCACCATGGCGGCCTACC
>CAVDTK010000102.1:0-8232 GCA_963611755.1 Oscillibacter sp. ER4 | reverse complement strand
GCTTAATCCTGCGCAGACAGCGGCGCGTTCGTGATGAAGCCGCGGGTCCTGCGCTCGGCGGTGCTCCTACGCGCCCACATGCAGCTAGAATGGCGGCATGCCCCGAGCACGCGCGCGGGGCTCAACACTCGATCGGAGGGCCGGGCAATGAAGCTTCAACAGCTCAAATACGTGGTGAAGGTCGCCGAGTGCGGCTCCATCACCGAGGCGTCGCGCCGCCTCTACGTGTCGCAGCCCTCGATCACCGGGTCCATCCGCGACCTCGAGCGCGAGATGGGCGTGCACATCTTCGATCGCACGAACAAGGGCGTGGTGGCAACCGAGGAGGGAGAGACCTTCTTGGGCTACGCGCGCCAGGTGCTCGAGCAGGCCGACCTTTTGGAGGGGCGCTACAAGGGCGAGACGCAGCAAGCGCCGCATTTCTCGGTCTCGTGCCAGCACTACTCGTTCGCAGTGAACGCCTTTGTGGACGTGATCCGCGCCTTCGACGCCGGGCGCTACGACTTCACCCTGCGCGAGGAGCAGACGCACGAGATCATCGAGGACGTCGCCCACATGAAGAGCGAGCTCGGCATCCTGTATCTCTCGGCCCGCAACCACGAGGTGCTCGAGAAGATGATCGCCGCGAACGGCCTCGTGTTCACGGGGCTCTTTTGCGCCAAGCCGCACGTGTTCGTGAGCTCGGGCCATCCGCTCGCGGGGGAGCAGAGCGTGACCCTCGACGACCTGGCCGACTACCCGTTTCTCTCGTATGAGCAGGGGAGCTACAACTCGTTCTACTATTCCGAGGAGCTCACGAGCACGCTCGACCGCTCGCGCAACATTCGCGTGCGCGACCGCGCCACGCTTTTCAACCTGCTCGTGGGACTCGACGGCTACACGGTCTGCTCGGGCGTGATCTCTGCCGAGCTGAACGGGCCCACGATCGTCTCGGTGCCGCTCGATATCGACGAGTACATGGAGATCGGCATCATCACGCGCAAGAACACGCAGCTCACGCGCTACGGCGAGGCCTACGTGGAAGCTCTGCGCCGGCATATCTAGCAGACGCGGGAGAGCTCCTTTTCGAACGGCGCTGGCGTGACGCTCGTTGCATGGCGCTCGAGCGGCTCCGCCCGCGCGAAGGGCGAATCCGACAAGTTTGTAGAATCCGTTCTACAAACTTCTTGAATTTGCCAAGTTTGTAGAACGGATGTTACGAACTTCCGCTCTCATACGTGCGGGCGGTCACGCCTCACGAACGAAATAGCCAAACAGAAAAGGGCGGCAAGACCGTGCCTTGCCGCCCTGATGAGGCGTCTGCTTGTTGCGATTCGGCGCGTTGCGAGGCGTAGCAGGCGATTCGCCCGCAATGCTTCTAAAGCTGCACGCCCTACTTGGCGTCGGCCCAGACGCGCTCGGCCACGCGCTTGACCAGAGCGAGCTTGGCCCACTGCTCGTCCTCGGTGAGCTTGTTGCCGCACTCGCAGGAGGCAAAGCCGCACTGCGGGGAGAGGCAGAGGTTCTCGAGCGGCACGTACTTGGCCGCCTCGTTGATGCGCTGGACGAGAAGCTCCTCGTCCTCGAGGCCCGGCTGCTTGGACGTGACCAGGCCCAGGACGACCTTCTTGCCCTCGGCGACGTGGGCCAGGGGCTCGAAGCCGCCGGCGCGCGGCGTGTCGAACTCCAGGTAGAAGGCGTCGACGTTCTCGTCAGCAAACAGGTACGGCGCGATGGGGTCGTAGCCGCCCTCGAAGGCGTAGGTGGAGTGGTAGTTGCCGCGGCAGACGTGGGTGTTGATGACCAGGTCCTCGGGCTTGCCCTCGATGGCCAGGTTGTTCAGGCGAACGCCCAGCTCGGAGACCTTCTGGATGTCGACGGGCTGCATGCCGGTCTTGGCCACGAAGTCGGTGTCGCAGTAGATGCCCCAGGTGCAGTCGTCGAACTGGATGCTGCGGCAGCCGGCGGCATAGAGCTCGGCGATCACGGTGCGGTACGCGGCGGCGATGTCCTGGATCAGCTCCTCGTCGTCGGCGTAGACGGCGCGCAGGCTCTCGACCTGGCCGTCGCAGCGGTCAAGGATGACCTCGGAGTAGGTCTGGACGGGCGCGGGCATGGTCTGGCGGGCCACGGTGTTGTCGTCCTCAAGCGCCTTCACGAACTTGAAGTGCTCGACGAAGGGGTGGTTCTCGCCGGAGATCTTGCCGCGAACGACGGCGGTGTCGGCCGTGGTCTCCTCGTCGTGGAACATGTAGCCCTGACGCGCGGTCGCGCGCTCGATGCCGTTCAAGCCCCACATAAAGTCGAGGTGCCAGTAGCTGCGGCGGAACTCGCCGTCGGTGATGACGTGCAGGCCGGCGGCCTTCTGCTTGGCCACGAGGTCGCGGATGGCCTCGTCCTCGACGACCTTGAGGGCGGCGGCGTCGATCACGCCGTCGTTGAAGTCGTGGCGGGCCTGGTGCAGGACGTCCGGGCGCAGGAAGCTGCCGACGACGTCGCAGCGGAACGGCGCGTTCTTGGAGTAGGGCATGGTGGATCCTCTCTTCGGGGCTGTTTCAACAAGTAGAGAGTCTCGCAGGTTTTGCCGTCATAGAAAACTATCGAGTTTCTATAGGTAGCTATAGCGAGAAGCTATATCGCGCCCGCCGTGTCCGCGTCGGCGGCAAGAAGCCCTACTCGCCGCCCGCGCCCGCCGTGTCCGCGTCCGGTCCCAGATACCCGGCCACGTAGCTGCGCAGATGCTCGACGTAGCGCGTGGCCACCGGCGTGAGGGAGCGCCCCACCGGCCGCAAGAGCCCCAGCTCCATGTGCTCGTCAGACTCCAAAGGCACCGCCACGATGTTGTCCCCGTTGAGGTCGCTCGACAGGATCCCCGAGCTGATCGTGTACCCGTCCAGGCCGATGAGCAGGTTGAACAGGGTCGCTCGGTCGGTCACTACGATCTGCTTGTCCACGACCTCGGTCGCGTGCAGCTCTTCCGAGAAGTAAAACGAGTTCTGCGTGCCCTGGTCATACGTCAGGCGCGGGAAGGGCGCCAAGTCCGCCAGCGTCACGCGCTCGCGCCCGGCCAAGGGCGACGTCCTGCTCACAAAGACGTGGGGCAGGGCACAAAACAGCGGCTCGAAGCGCAGCTCGGCCCGGCGCACCGCGGCGTCGATGACCTCGCTGTTGAAGCGGCTGCGGTAGATCACGCCCACTTCGCTTCGCTGCGTGCGCACGTCTTCGATGATGCCCGCCGTGGTCCCTTCTCGCAAAGAGAACTCGTACTTCTCGCGGCCAAGCTCGCGCACCAGCTCGACGAAGGCGTTGACCACAAAGGCGTAGTGCTGGCTAGACACGGCAAAGGCGCGTCGCGGGGCCGCCGTGTGCAGGTACTGGCTCTCCAGAAGGTCGGCCTGCTCGACCACCTGGCGCGCGTAAGACAAGAAGCGCGTGCCCTCCTCGGTCGCGCGCACGCCGCGCGAGGACCTCTCGAAGATCTGCACGCCCATCTCGGCCTCAAGCTCAAGCACAGCCTTCGAAAGGCTGGGCTGCGCGATGAACAGGCGCGCCGCCGCGGCGCTCATCGAGCCGGCCTCGGCGACCTCGATCACGTACCTGAGCTGCGTCAGCGTCATTTGGCGGCATCCTTTCCATAAAACGTGAAACGGCGCTACAATCATACGGTTATTCACGCGATCTGCCATCTATCCGTCATGAGGAGTGCACACATGGCAAACATCACCAAGCCCTCGTTCTACATCACGACCCCCATCTACTACGTGAACGCTGCCCCTCACCTGGGCACCGCTTACTGCACGATGCTCTGCGACGTCCAGGCGCGCTATCGTCGCGCGGCCGGCTACGACGTCAAGTTCCTGACCGGCATGGACGAGCACGGCGAGAAGGTCGCCGAGGCCGCGGCCGCTCACGGCTTCGACACCCCGCAGGCCTGGTGCGACTCGCAGGCCCCCTTGTTCAAGGACCTGTGGAGCGAGCTCGAGATCTCCAACGACGACTTCATCCGCACCACCGAGCCCCGCCAGCACCACGCGGTCCAGTACCTCTGGGAGCGCATGAAGGAGTCCGGCTACCTGTATAAGGGCAGCTACGACGGCTGGTACTGCGTGCCGGAAGAGACCTACTTCACTGAGAACCAGGTCAAGAAGTCCGACGAGGAGCACGAGACCCAAGGTCAGCACCTGTGCCCCGACTGCGGACGCCCCCTCGAGCGCGTCCAGGAGGAGAGCTACTTCTTCAAGCTCTCCGCCTTCCAGGACAAGCTCCTTGCCCTTTACGATGAGCACCCCGACTTCGTCCAGCCGGCCTTCCGCATGAACGAGGTCCGCAGCTTCGTCGAGGGCGGCCTCACCGACCTCTCCGTTTCCCGCACGAGCTTCGACTGGGGCATCCAGGTGCCCTTCGACGAGGGCCACGTCACCTACGTGTGGTTCGACGCCCTGCTCAACTACATGACGGCCGTGGGCTACTCGCTCGACGACGAGGCCTCCCGCGCCGAGTACGCCAAGCGCTGGCCCGCCCAGTACCACGTGGTCGGCAAGGACATCATCCGCTTCCACTGCGTGATCTGGCCGGCCATGCTCATGGCCATCGGCGAGGCCCTGCCCGAGCACGTCTTTGCCCACGGCTTCCTCACCGTCCGCAACTCCGAGACGGGCAAGGCCGAGAAGATGAGCAAGTCTCGCGGCAACGCCATCGCCCCGCAGGACGTCGTCGACCTTCTCGGCGTCGAGGGCTACCGCTACTACTTCATGACCGACGTCGCCCACGGCGAGGACTCGGCCATCAGCTTCGAGCGCATGGAGCAGGTCTACAACGCCGACCTGGCCAACAGCTGGGGCAACCTGGTCTCCCGCTCGCTCAACATGAGCGCCAAGTACTTCGACGGCAAAACCCCTGAGCTGGCCGAGGGCTGGGCTTCCAAGGAGAACCCGCTGCGCGAGGTGGCCACCGGCATCGAGGCCCGCTACGCCGAGCACATGGAGAAGATGGACTACGTGGGCGCCAAGGACGTCGTGATGGAGCTTGTCCACGCCGCCAACCACTACATCGAGGACACCGCCCCCTGGGCCGTGGCCAAGGATCCCGAGCGCGCGGGCGAGCTGGCAGACATCATCGTGAACCTGCTCGAGTCCATCCGCATCTGCGCGCACCTCTTGACCCCCTTCATGCCCACGACCTCCGCGGAGGCGCTGTCCCGCATGTCCTTGGCCGACGAGGCCGATACCTGCGACCTGGCCGCGGTTTGCGAGTGGGGCGGCCTTGCGGGCGGCGTGCCCGTGACCAAGGGAGACGCCCTGTTCCCCCGCCTGGCCTCGGACAAGAAGTAGGCGCCCGTGACGTACTCTCGGCTTGCCGACCCGCGCGAGACCCGCGCGGTCCTGGAGAGCTTTGGCCTGGCGACCAAGCATCGCCTGGGCCAGAACTTTCTGATAAACGACGAGGTCATCGGTAAGATCGTTAACCTGGCCGACCTGGGCGCGGCAGATGTCGTGCTCGAGGTCGGGCCGGGCATCGGCACGCTCACGGTGGCCATGCTGCCGCGCGTGGCCGCGGTCTGCTCCATCGAGGCGGACCGCGAGCTCGAGGCCGTGCTGGCCGAGACCTGCGCCCAGGATTCCGAGAAGTTCTTCCTCACCATGGCCGATGCCCTGCGCGTTGGGCCCCAGAACCTTGTGCGCGGCGAGGGCGTGGCCGAGCCCACGAAGTTCGTCTCCAACCTGCCGTACCAGGTGGCGGCCACGCTGATCCTGCGCAACTTCGACGCGTTCCCGAGCCTCGAGTCTGCGACCGTCATGGTCCAGGCCGAGGTCGCCGACCGCATCTGCGCCAAGCCCGGCTCCAAGACCTACGGGGCCTACACGGCCAAGCTCGCCCTGCGGGCGCGGGCGACCGGCCGTTTTGAGGTGGGCCCCGGCAACTTCATGCCGCCGCCCCACGTGGACTCGGCGGTCGTGCGGCTGGACCGCGAGCCTTTGGCGGACCCGGAGACGGGCGAGGCCTTGGGCGCGGCGCGGATCTTGTCGGTCTCTGCCGTGATCGAGGCGGCATTCGCGCAGAGAAGAAAGACAATCCGCAACTCCATGAGCGCCAACGGCTTTGATAAGGACCTGCTTGACCAGGCCTTTATTGCCTGCGATATCGCGCCTACCACGCGTGCCGAGCGCCTGGCGCCTGTCGACTTCGTGCGGCTTGAGGCGGCGCTGGTTGAGGGCGGCTGGCGTGCGGCGGGCGCTGCCGGCGGGGACGAGGATGCCGCTCCCGAGGGCGAGGCCTAGGCGATGGCTGACGTCGACGCGCTGAGGGAGCGCCTGGGCATAACCCCCGGCGGCTGCCTTTTTGCCGATAAGCGCGGGCGCGAGAAGCCCATGCCGGCGCCGTTGGCCCCCTTGGCCGACAGCCATGGACATATCACGAGCCGCGGGGCCAATGACCCGGCGGCTATCCTTGCGCGTGCCGCCCTAGCTGGGGTTCGTTTGATGGTGTGCCCCATCGACACCGTTGAGGAGATCCCGGCCAAGTGGGGCAGCGCCTCCGAGCTTTTGTCTTGGCTGGACGAGCAGATCGACGAGGCAGCCGCCCTTCTCGACGTGGCCGCCGCCGAGCTTGGCATGGTGCCGCCTTCCTGGGAGGGGCGCGACGTCCCCGGGCTTCTCGACAACGTGCACATCGTGGCGGGCGCCCACCCTTACGGCGCCCCCGGCTTTAACGATGCGGCCGATGCCCTGACGCGCGAGCTGCTGGCCAGCCCGCGCTGCCGCGGGGTGGGGGAGATCGGACTGGACTTCGGCCCCTATAACGAGGTCGACCCGGCGGTGCAGGAGGCGGCGTTCCGGCGCCAGCTGAGAATCGCGCTCGAGCTCGATCTGCCCGTTGAGCTGCACATCCGCGACGCCAACGACGACGAGGCTGCGCAGGCCCACGTGCTGGCCGCCCGCATCCTGGAAGAGGAGGGCGTGCCCGCCGCCGGCTGCGACCTGCACTGCTTTACCTTGGGACCTGAGGTTATGGCGCCCTTCGTCGACCTGGGCTGCCACATCGCCTTTGGCGGCGCGGCCACGTTCAAGCGCTCGGACGATATTCGCGCGGCCGCCGCGGCCTGCCCGATCGACCGGATGCTGCTCGAGACCGACTTCCCCTACATGGCGCCCGAGCCCCTGCGCGGCCTTTCCTGCGAGCCCGCCATGATCGGCTTCACCGCGGCCCTTCTCGCCGATGTCAAATGCGACGTCTGCGCAAACGAGCCGCAGGTCACCTACGATGCTCTTTGGAACAACGCCTGCAGGTTCTTCAAACTCTGATCCTTTGTGCGCTCCGCCTGTTTAGGGACGGTCTCGCGCGGGTAAGCTAGGCTTTGCGACTCGACCCCCGTCTTGCATCTGCGAGAGGGGGTCGCATGCCATTTTTTGCCCCGGGCGGCGCGGGCCGTCGCTTTGCCGCCGGCGCGGCCGACGCCTTCTGCGAGCTCATGTGGCCCACGCGCTGCGTCCTGTGCGACATGCCCGGCGAGCTTTTGTGCGACACCTGCCGAGAAGAACTCCCTTGGGTGGAGCAGCGCCTTGCCTGCCCCTGTTGCGGCGCGCCTTTTGGGGCGCTGACCTGCACGGAATGCGAGAAGGACTGGGAGACGCGCGCCTGCATCGCGGCGATGGGCTTCCACGGCGCGCCCGCCAGGATGGTCGCGTGCCTGAAAGACCAGCACGAGCTGCGCCTGGCGCCCGTCATCGCCCAGGCCCTTCTCTGCGCCCTTGAGGAAGCGGCTGCCTGGCCCGCCGCGGACGGCGAGTGCCGCTTCGACGCGGGCTCGCTCGACGCCGTGTGCTTTGTCCCGGCCACGGCCGAGGCCTACCGCCGCCGCGGCTTCGACCATATGGAGCTTGTGACGCGCGAGCTGGCCCCTTGCCTAGGCCTTCCCGTGGCCGACGTCCTTACCAGGTGCTCGCTCAAGGACCAGCGCGAGCTTGGCCGCCAGCAGCGCCAGGACAACCTGGCCGGAACCATGCGGGCAGTGGAGGACGTCTGTGGCCTTGACCTGCTGCTTGTTGACGACGTGGTGACCACGGGCGCCAGCATCCGCGAGGCCGCGCGGACCTTGCTTTCCCGCGGGGCCGCGAGCGTCACGGCCTGCGCCCTGGCCCGCGTCTGGTGAGGCGGTCTTCTCGCCACGCGGCCGCCCTTCTCGCCACGTCGGCCGCCCGGGCCCCGTCGTGCCCGCCCCCGACCCCGCGCCCTTCTCGCCGCCTGCCGCCGCTC
>CAVDTK010000101.1:0-8246 GCA_963611755.1 Oscillibacter sp. ER4 | reverse complement strand
CGCCTCGCTACTCCATCCCGGGGAAGTCGACCTGGCGCAGGGCCTCGTAGAGGACGACGGCCGCCGCGTTCGACAGGTTAAGCGCGCTGATCTTGTAGTCCTCGGGGTCGATGAAGTTGCCACAGATGTCTTGGCGAAGGATCGGGTGGTCGCAGGCCTTGCCCGCGGGCCCCTTCCAGGCCTCGGCGTCGGTGATTGAGGTCGCGTCGGGAAGCATCGGGATGCGCTCGCAGCGCTCGGGCGCGCCTGCCAGGATCTCCTCGGGGATGCCGGAGGACTCCTTGCCAAAGACCAGGTAGTCGCCATCGCGATACGTCGCCTGCGCGTAGGTCTTGCGGGCCTTCTTGGTCAAAAAGTGCAGGCGCTCGTCTGCCGCCCCAAGGGAGTTTCTCGCCAGGAAATCGTCCCAACCGTCGTAGGTCTCAACAGTAAGGCTCCGCCAGTACCCAAGGCCTGCCCGGTGCAGCATGTGGTCCTCCAGCGAGAAGCCCATGGGACCAACCAAGTGCAGGTGAGAGCCGCTGACCACGCAGGTTCGGCCGATATTTCCCGTGTTAGCGGGAATTTCCGGCTCAAAGAGAACAACGTTGAACACAAGGGTGCCTTTCGGGTGGATAATAGACCGGCCCTCATTTTAGCCGCCCACGTCCCGGGCGCAAAGGGCGCTCGCGCAATGCGCGGCTGCTCACCGCGGCCGTCGCGCGCGGGGCGTGTAAGAACCAGACGCTAGGTGTCGCATGATTCAGCTTTTTGCCTCTGACCTCGACGGAACCCTCTTCAACGCTGCCCATACGGTCGACCCGGTGATCCTCGCGTCGATCCGCAAGGTCCGCCGGGCCGGGGCTCATTTCTCGGTGGCGACTGGCCGCACGCTGAGGTCCAACACGGCCTTCGGCTTTGAGGGAAACGTCGCGGTGGTGTGCGCCAACGGGGCCATCGTCTTGGACGAGTCGAACACTATGATCCGCTTTGAGGCCATTGACCAGGCAATTATTGAAGAAATGGCCACACGTCTCTCGCATATCCAGTTCGATTACGTTGGCGAGCGGCACACCTACCACAACTACTCCGAGGCCGAGCACGCGGCCATCTACGCCCGCCGCCCCTGGTACTCCAAGATCCTGCTGCGCGGCATGGGCTCGGTCGGCGCGCCGGAAAACGTCTACGACTGCACGCCGGACCTCATCGCGGGCAAGCGCATCTGCAAGGTGAACGCCCACCTTAACGACCCGCAGGAAATCGCCGAGGTCTCGGCCTTTGTTGCCGAGAAGAGCGAAGCGATCGTCAACGCGCCCTTCGACCCGTCGATGTTCGAGATCACGGCCAGGGGCGTCAACAAGGGCGAGGCGGTGGCCTGGCTGGCCAACTACCTGGGGCTCGTTGAGGACGACGTGGCGGTTTACGGCGACGGCGGCAACGACATCGAGCTTCTCGCCCGCTTTGAGCACGCCTACGCGACGAGCAACGCCTGCGAGGCGGCCAAGGCCGCGGCCGGAAACGTCATCGGCAGCTGCGCGTTCCATGCGGTGCCGCGCCACATGGTGGGGACCCTGCGCGCGCGGTAGGGGAGCGGGCTGCGGCCGCGCGTCGCCCCGGCGCCCGCGGCGGCGGAATTTGAACGAATCTGCGGGTTTCTCGGCAAGTTCAATTTTGACGTGCTATAGTGCGATCAGTTCAAAACGTAAATTGAACCAAATCGCGCGACCCACGCGCACAAATTGAACCACCGATGTAGCCCGGAGCAGCCTATGGCCCACAACACCTTCCAAAAGCGCCTCACGTCCGCCATGGAGGAGGCGCGCCTCAAGCAGTCGGACCTTATCCGCCTTGCGGCCGATCACGGCCAGAAGCTCGGAAAAAGCCAGGTCAGCCAGTACGTAAGCGGTAAGGTTGTGCCGAGAAAGGACGTCGTGGCGCTTCTCGCCGCCTTGCTCGGCGTGACGCCCGGCTGGCTTTCCGGCGAAGAGCCCGATGCCCCCGTCACGCAATCTGCCGCCCAATCCGCCGCAGGCCAGAGCCCCACCCACGCACCGCACACCACCGCAACCTCCGTCCAAAGGAGCACCCCCATGCGTCAGTTCAACAAATCAACCAAGCTCGACAACGTTTTGTACGACGTGCGCGGACCGGTGGTCGACGAGGCCGCCCGCATGGAGGAAAACGGCGCCCGCATCCTGAAGCTCAACATCGGAAACCCCGCCCCCTTTGGCTTCCGCGCCCCTGACGAGGTCGTCTATGACATGCGCCAGCAGCTTACCGAGTGCGAGGGCTACTCGGACTCGCGCGGCCTCTTCGCTGCGCGCAAGGCCATCATGCAGTACGCCCAGCTCCGCAATATCGCGGGCGTGGACATGAAGAACATCTACACCGGCAACGGCGTCTCCGAGTTGATTCAACTTTCTATGCACGCCCTTCTCGACAACGACGACGAGGTCCTGATCCCCAGCCCCGACTACCCGCTGTGGACGGCCTGCGTCACCTTGGCCGGCGGCAACCCCGTGCACTACATCTGCGACGAGGCCAACGAGTGGAACCCCGACCTCGAGGACATCGAGAAGAAGGTCACCTCTAAGACCAAGGCCATCGTGGTCATCAACCCCAACAACCCCACCGGCGCCGTCTACTCAAAGGAGATCCTGGAGGGCATCGTCGAGATCGCGCGCAAGCACCAGCTCATGATCTTTGCCGACGAGATCTACGACCGCCTGATCATGGACGGCTATCAGCACATCGCCATTGCGTCCTTGGCCCCTGACCTGCCCTGCGTTACCTTCTCGGGCCTCTCGAAGAGCCACATGGTCTGCGGCTACCGCGTGGGCTGGATGATCCTTTCCGGCAACCTGCGCTGCATGCAGGATTTCATCTTGGGCATCAACATGCTCTCCAACATGCGCCTGTGCTCCAACGTGCCCGCGCAGTCCATCGTGCAGACGGCGCTGGGCGGCTACCAGTCGGTCAACGAGTACATTCGCCCCGGTGGCCGCGTCTACGAGCAGCGCAACTACGTTTACGAGGCATTGAACCAGATCGACGGCATCACGGCGGTCAAGCCCAAGGCGGCGTTCTACATCTTCCCCAAGATGGACGTCAAGAAGTTCAATATCACCGACGACGAGCAGTTCGCGCTCGACCTGCTGCACCAGAAGAAGATTCTGATCACGCGCGGCGGCGGCTTCAACTGGTCCGAGCCCGACCACTTCCGCATCGTCTACCTGCCGCGCATGGAGGTCTTGAAGGAGTCCATGGAAGACCTCGCGGACTTCTTCGCGCATTACCGGCAGTAGGGACGGGGCGGGGCGTCTCCACGCGGGCCGTCCGTAGTACTTCTCGCTATAAGAACCCGGTGACACGCCGCAGGTTGCGCCGACGCGCGACTTGCGGCGTTTACGTGTGCGAATACTTTGTCTACCTGCGCGATTGCGCGTCTCGGCTACACTTTTGACCTTGATGCGGCCGCAAGAGGCGGCCCTATGTGATTCGCCGAGAGGCGCAAGAAGGAGACGCATGTCTGAGTACACCGAGAACGACGAGATTATGGAAGACGAGCTCGAGGCTGAGGCCGAGGAGGAGCTCGACGAGGAGGTCGTCGAGGAGGACGACTTCGAGGACGACGACGAGGATTTTGAGGACGACGAGGACGAGGACGCCGAGGACCTCGACGACGAGGACGACGACTTCGAGGATGACGAAGAGTTCGACGACGACGACGATGACGAGGACGACGAGGACGAGGACGACGAGGACGAGGCCGAGGAGGCCATCGACTACGACGCCGTCCTGTTTGACAAGGTGAACCGTGCCGCGCGCCTGCTTCGCAACCGCCGCGACATGATCTCCGACGAGCAGGCAGCCAAGAACGAGCGCGTGAGCAACCTGGTCCGCGCCCTTAAGCTGCTCGAGCTCAAGCCCAAGATGGAGCAGCGCGAGATCGCCGACCTCATGGGCATGCGCCTGCGCGAGGTCGACGCCATGCTGGCCAAGGCCGAGGAGGCCGACCTGGTGAGCCGCATCATGCCCGAGGAAGAGGACATGCGCGCCATCGTGGTCTTCGCCGACGCTGGTGCCATCGAGGCTGCTAAGGCCGCTGGTGCCGAGAAGATCAAGCTGGTTCCCTCTTTGAGCGACGAGAAGGCCGACGAGCTCTTTGCGCTTCTCGACCAGGTGATCGAGCCCCTGACCGCCATGGGCCTGGACAACGACTCTCGCGGCGGCCGCGGCGGCTTCGGTGGCCGTGGCGGTCACGACGACCGTCGTGGCGGCGACCGTGGTCCTCGCGGCGGCTTTGGCGGCCGCGGTGGCGATCGCGGCGGCGACCGCGGTGGGCGCGGCGGCTTTGGTGGCCGTGACGATCGTCGTGGCGGCGACCGCGGTGGCCGTGGCGGCTTTGGCGGTCGCGATGACCGTCGCGGCGGCTTCGGCGGCCGTGGCGGCGACCGTGACTCCCGCGGCGGCGATCGCGGTGGGCGCGGCGGCTTCGGCGGCGGCCGTGACGACCGTCGTGGCGGCTTCGGCGGGCGCGACTCCCGCGGCGGCGATCGTGGCGGCCGTGGCGGCTTCGGCGGCGGTCGCGATGACCGTCGTGGCGGCTTCGGCGGCAACCGCGACTCCCGCGGCGGCAGCTACGGCGACCGCGGTGGGCGCGGCGGCTTCGGCGGCCGTGACTCCCGCGGCGGCGACCGCGGCGGTCGCGGCGGCTACGGCAACCGTTCTTCTCGCTACTAAAGAGAAAGCGCCTGCTAGCCAGCTAGTTTCTCGCTAAAGAAAGGACCGATCTTTGTACAAAGGTCGGTCCTTTTTGCGTATCTTTGTGGCTAAATCCACAAACATCGGCTTGAAGTGAGAAGCGACCTACAAACATCGGCCGATCCCGGGGGAGTGGGCGGCGAGAAGCCCTGCGCCGCCGGGTGTCCCTATCCCTTGAACAGGGCGTGCACGACGATGGGGCCGGTCTGGGTCCACGAGAAGCCCGCGCCGCGCAGCATGACCTCACTGGCGCCGTTGAAGACGACGTTCAGGAACTCGATGCTGTCCTCGACGCTCAGGCCGTCGCGAAGAACGCCCAGCTCCTGGGCACGAGTGAGCGCGCGGGTGAAGATCGCCTTGATCTCGGCGTCCTGGCGCTTGACCTCCTCCATGATCTCGGGCGACTGGTAGGCGGCCGACTCGACGGTGGCCACAAAGCGGGCGCGGGAGGGGTCGCTGCGGAGGTTGCCCAGGATCGAGCGCATGAGCTCGTCGAAGGCGGCGAGGTAGGTCTCGGCGTCATGGGCCGCGCACACATCGTCGGAGCTGGTGCTCACCAGGGGGTCCATGCGCTCGTAGACGGCCTTGAACAGGGCTTCCTTTGACTGGAAGTGGTAGTAGAGGGCCGGGCGCGTGACGCCGATCTTGTCGGCGATGTAGCCGAGCGAGGTGCCGCGGTAGCCCTTCTCGGCAAATGCCTCGTATGCGATGTCCAAAATGTCGTCTTTAGTGCTCACTTGGCACTCCTACCTGGTGTTTTATGGATGGTCGCCGCCTGGTTGGCAGCGGCTAAACGTTTACTTACAGTTCGTAAGTATGCCACGACAGGGGTGCCGCAGGTGCGACAATGTGGCGGTCGACACAATTGAGCCGCTCAAAGGCTGGAATTGAGCGCCTGAACGATCGCGGGGATGTTCTTCTGCTCAAGCCCTTCGTACTGGATGACGAAGCGAGCAAGGCCGTCGGGGCGCGTCTTGTTGGCCGCCGAGCAGGCGAACGAGCTCATGGGAGCTGCGGCCACGCCGTGACTGAGCAGGGCGGCGGCAAGTTCTGCCTCGCTCTTCTCGCTGCGGACGGATAGGACAAAGTGCAAGCCCGAGTCCGCTTCCTCGATGCCCAGACGGTCCGCGACTTCGCTGGCCTTCAACGCGTCGAGAAGGGCGTCGCGGGTTTCTCGCTGCCGCTTGCGCACGCGCATGACGTGTCGCTCGTAGGCCCCGGACTCCAGAATGCGCGCGAGCGTGACCTGCTCGATTGAGCTTACCGTGGACGAGAGGTAGCTCATCTGGTCAATAAAGCGCTGCATAAGGGGGTAGGGGAGCACCATGTAGGCTAGGCGCAGGCCCGCGGCCAGGCTCTTGGAGAACGTGTTGGTGTAGACCACGCGGCCGCAGCCGTCGATGCTGGCAAGCGACGGCACCGGGCGGCCTGCCAGGCGAAACTCGCAGTCGTAGTCGTCCTCGATGATCCAGCGAGAAGGTCGGGCGGCCCGCGGCGCGCCGCTGGGGCCGTGGTCGTCGAGTTCGGCGGCTGTTACGTCCTCGTTTGCCCAGCTCAAAAGCTCGTATCGTCGAGAAATGCTCGTCACGCGCCCGGTAGGGAACTGGTGCGAGGGCATGATGTGGACCACGTTGGCGCCGCTTTCGCGCAGCTGCCCCATGTCGATGCCCTGCTCGTCGAGGGCGATATGCTCTACCTGCACTTCGTTTGCCCGATAGAGGTTGGTAAGGCGCAGATACCCCGGGTCCTCCACCGCGTAGGCGGCGTCGTGCCCCAGAAGCTGCACGAGCAGGTTATCCAAGGTTTGGGCACCAGCCGCCACCACGATGCATTCCGGGTCGACCTCCATCCCGCGCGATTGCCGCAGGTAGTCGGCCACGGCCTGCCGCAGTCGAGGCGAGCCTTGCGCAGACGTCGGCGAGAAGAGCTCGGCTTCCGACTCCTGCGCCAGGGCCGCTCGCAGCTCTCGGGACCAGATGCGCGCCGCGGATACGTCGAGGGACTTTGCGCTGCCGGTAAGGTCTACCTGCGGTTTCGTGTTTCTCGACGCCGGATGTGCGGCCGCAATCGCGGCGTCTTGCCGCGCAATCTTGGCCGGCGCAGCCGCGGCCGCGGCGTCCGTGCGGGGCAGGTCGCAGGCATAAAAGCCGCTCTTGGGCCGTGAATAGACGTAGCCCTCGGCCACGAGCTGGGCATACGCCGCCTCGACGGTGACCACACTGATGCCCAGGTGTTGCGCCAGGGCGCGCTTGGAGGGCAGACGGTCGTCCGCCGCTATGGTGCCGTCGGCGATGTCCGCCTTGATGCGGCGGTACAAAAACTCGTAGAGCGACAGGTCGCCCTTCTCGCCAAGGTCGTAGTCGAGCATAGCTAACCTTCCTACCAGGCAAAACCGCGTCGGCCCGTATAACTGGCCTTATCAAAATGCGCCATCTGACCTTATACTGACCTGCTCATTATGTCATGAACTGGCGCTTTTGCCCATATCAGAACGCGCCTAGGATGGGGCCTTGTTTCGCATCAGCCGCAACCAAGGGAGAAAACATGGCTGACCAGACCTCCGAGCGCGTGAAACTCAACCGCCAGCTCGCCCAGATGCTCAAGGGCGGCGTGATCATGGACGTTACCACCCCTGAGCAGGCCCGCATTGCCGAGGAGGCCGGCGCCTGCGCCGTCATGGCCCTCGAGCGCATCCCGGCCGACATCCGCGCGGCGGGCGGCGTTTCTCGCATGAGCGACCCGGCCATGATCCGCGGCATCCAGGAGGCCGTCTCGATCCCCGTCATGGCCAAGTGCCGCATCGGCCACATCGTCGAGGCCCAGGTCCTGCAGGCCATCGAGATCGACTACATCGACGAGTCCGAGGTCTTAACCCCGGCAGACGACACCTATCACATCGACAAGACCGCCTTTGACGTGCCGTTTGTTTGCGGTGCGCGCGACCTGGGCGAGGCCCTGCGCCGCGTGGCCGAAGGCGCCACGATGATCCGCACCAAGGGCGAGCCAGGCACCGGCGACGTGGTGCAGGCCGTGCGCCACATGCGCAAGATCCAGAAGCAGATCCGCGACGTGGTGGCCCTGCGCGAAGACGAGCTCTTTGAGGCCGCCAAGCAGCTGGCCGTGCCCGTTGACCTGTTGCGCGAGGTGCACCAGACTGGCAAGCTCCCCGTGGTGAACTTCGCTGCCGGCGGCGTGGCGACCCCTGCCGACGCGGCCCTCATGATGCAGCTGGGCGCCGAGGGCGTCTTCGTGGGCTCCGGCATCTTCAAGAGCGGCGATCCGGCGCGCCGCGCGGCCGCTATCGTCAAGGCTGTGGCCAACTTCACGGACGCCAAGCTCATCGCCGAGCTTTCGGCCAACCTGGGCGAGGCCATGGTGGGCATCAACGCGGACGAGATCAACCTCATCATGGAAGAGCGCGGCAAGTAGGGCAGGTGAGCGCGCATGGCAACTGCGGTTTTGGCGGTCCAAGGGGCCTTTATCGAGCACGAGCACATGCTGGC
>CAVDTK010000100.1:0-8339 GCA_963611755.1 Oscillibacter sp. ER4 | reverse complement strand
CGAGTAATGAGCTCGGCTGAGTCGGTCGCATTCGCCAGGGCTTCCCTGGCCCTAGAGTCATCGTAGAGATTGATCTCAACGAAGGTCTCATAGCCACGCTGCGCGAACTCCCTGATGGCGTAGCTTTTCCCAACCTGGCGGGCGCCCGTGACGAGCAACGCCTTGCGAGCGCCCTCATCCTTCCAGGCTTCAAATTGACTCGTAACCTTACGCCGCAGCATAACACCACCAATCATCTGGCAATTTTCTCTATATTGTACAAAATGCAGCTATTTCCAAACCGAGAAATGCACAAAATGCAGGACTTTAGAACCAGCTTTTTTCACAAAATGCAGAGTTTTCCATCCCCAAATTCCCCCACAGTTCGCTCGACCGGGCGAGAGACCCCCTGAAAAACGGAAGGCCCGCCTCCCCTTACCATGTGAGTCGCGCAGCGAGCGAGCGCAAAGCGCGAGCGCCGAACATGGGATGGGGTGGCGGGCCTTCCGTTTTTCAGGGGGTCCAGCGCGAGGCTAGTCCACGAACGCCTCGTTGATGGCGATGTTGAAGTCGTGGCAGGTGTCCTTCAGGCCCTGGTCGCTGATGGCGTTCAGGAACTTGTCGCTGCCGCCGTTGGCCGCGCGGGCGGCCACGTAGAGCTGGGCGGCCTTCTCGACGGTGTGCGCCAGGCCAAAGGTGGTGTCAAAGTCGGGGCCGGCGGCGAACAGGCCGTGGTGCGCCCAGACGATGGTGTCGTAGGTCTTCATCAGGTCGGAGCTGGCCTTGGCGATCGCGGGGCCGCCGGGGACCATCCAAGGCACGACGCCCACGCCGCCCGGGAAGACGACGACGCACTCGGTCATCATCTGCCACAGGACGCGGGTGAAGGCGCGGTCCTCCAGCGGCACGATGAAGCTCATCTCGATGATGCCCGGGGTGTGAGCGTGGTAGATCACGCGGTTCGCGCCGTCGGTGCGGGCGGCGGTCACGCAGTGGTTCATGTAGTGGCTCTCGAACTCAGAGGTCGGGCGGGCGCCGTTGAGAAGACCCCAGACGATGCGGAACGCGTCGCCCGTCTCGTTAATCTCGACGATGCCGATGTTGTGGGCCGGGTCGCCGGCGACGTTGCGCATGTACTTGCCCGAGCCGGTGGACACGAAGTACTGGCCAGCGAGGTTCTCGCCGCAAACGCCCATCTTGACCCACTCGCGCGGCTCGGCGTCGAAGAACGGACGGGCCTCGGCGACCTCCTCGTCGGTCATGCGATAGGTCAGGTTACCGCCGTTGCGCTCGTGCCAGCCCTGGTTCCAGCCGTCGTCGCACATGCGGGTGAAGCCCTTGATGAACTGCAGATCTTCCATAGCCATGATGAGTTTCCTCTCTTTGATCGCGCGGTCGCGCGGTTTTAAATAACAGGTCGTTAGTTGCGATTTTGATGCCGTGGCGAGAAGCCCGGGCCCAGTAGCCCGGGCCGAGAAGAACCTACTCCTCCCCGGACGTCGGGTCGAACCGCTTGATGTCGAAGCTCTCCCCCACGCACGCGCGGGCGCTCGCCAGGTCGGCAAAGACGCCGTCGGCGATCATCTGCACCATGAAGTTGCCGATGCAGGTGCCCTCGACGGGGCCGGCGAACACGGGCAGCCCGCAGGCGTCGGCCGTCATCTGGTTGAGATAGGCGTCCTGGCAGCCGCCGCCCACGATGTTGATGCTCGTGTACTCGCGGCCGGTGAGGTAGCCCAGGTTCTTGACCGCGCGCGCATACGAGGAGGTCAGGCTGCAGTACACGCACCGCATGACCTCGCCGATGCCCTCGGGCACGGGCTGGCCGGCGTCGGCGCAGGCGCTGCGGATCTCCTCGAACATGGAGTCGGGCGCCAGGAACCTCTCGTCGTCCACGTCCACGTAGGCCGAGAAGGGCTCGGCGGCGCGGGTGAGGTCGATCAGCTCGCCGAAGCCGATCTGGTGGTCGAGCATCGCCTTGTGGGCGGTCTTGCCCTCCACGTAGTCGACGCCGTTGACCTCGCGGCGCACGGACTGGTTCATCCACAGGCCCATGATGTTCTTGAGGAAGCGATAACGGCGCTGGTAGCCGCCCTCGTTGGTGAAGTTCTGCTCGCGAGCGGGGTCGCTCGTCACGGGCTCGGGCAGCTCGCAGCCCAGAAGGCTCCAGGTGCCGGAGCTCAGGTAGGCGGCGTGGTCGTCCTTGGCCGGGACGGAGAGATACGCGCTGCCGGTGTCGTGGCTCGCGCACAGGATGACCGGCGCGTCGTAGCCGACCTTCTCGGCGATCGCAGGCAGCAGGTTGCCGGCCACGGCCCCCGGCATCGTGGGCTCAAGGAAGATGCCCGAGGGGATGCCAAAGGCGTCGAGAAGCCCCTCGTCCCAGGTGCACGTGCGGGCGTCGAGCATGCCCGTGGTGCTGGCGTTGGTGTACTCGTTGGTCTTGGCGCCGGTGAGCTTCCACACCAGATAGTCGGGCACCATGAGGAAGGTGCGGGCGGCCTCGAGCTGCTCGGGGTGCTCGCGCTTCAGGGCCAGCAGCTGGTAGAGCGTGTTGAACGGCTGGCGCTGGATGCCGGTGCGGGCGTAGACCTCGGCCGGGTCCATGATCTTGTCGGCAACCTCGAAGATGCCGTCGGTGCGGCCGTCGCGGTAGGCCACCACGTCGCCGATCATCTGGTCGTTCTCGTCGAGAAGCGCGAAGTCGACGCCCCAGGTGTCGATCGAGATGGACGTGGGCGTGATGCCGGTCTTCTCGCGCGCCGCCGCCAGGCCCTCGACCACGTACTCGAACAGGCCCTCGATGTCCCAGCAGCTGTGGCCATCGCTCAGGACCTGCGTGTTGTCGAAGCGAAAGACCTCCTCGTAGGCCATCTTGCCGTCCTCGACCCAGCCCATGAGCACACGGCCGCTCGAGGCGCCGATGTCAACGGCCGCGTAGTGCTTGGTGTCAATGCGTCCTGCCATGTGGATTACCCCTTCTGACCAGGCGCGCGTTTAGCGGCAGACGATGTCGACGGGCACGTTCAGGATCTTGGCGACCTTGAGGATCGTGTCGGTGTGGGAGCCCAGGGCGGCGGCCATGTGGTGGGTCGGGCCGGTCTCGTTCCAGCGGTTCATGAACTCGCGGGCGCCGCAGGAGAACTTCATGCGCATGTTGGTGTCGCCAAAGGTGAAGATGGGGCCCTCGACGTTTTCGCCCTCGGCCACGACGAACTTGAAGTTGCCGTCGCCGTCCTGGGTGATGCCCAGGTAGGTCACGGTGCCCAGGCCCGGGTAGAACTGGGTGAGGTAGCCGCCGCCGGTCTTGCCGTGGAAGACGGGCACGACCTTCAAGGTGGGCTTCTTGGCGGTGGAGATGTCGGCGTCGCCGGAGCCGGAGTGGCCGATGATCACCACGTCTTCGGGGAAGTCGATGGAGTACATCTCGGAGAGCTGACCGGTGCCGGAGATGGTCTTCAGGATGCTCATGGCCACGGCGACCTTCATGTCGCCCTCGACGGCGCACGCGGTGCCCTGCTTGATAAGCATGGAGAAGGCCGGGATCAGCATGGAGTCCAGAACGCCTGCCTGACCCTGCGCGAAGCCGTCGTAGTGGCTGGCGACAAGACCGATCTCCTCGTCGCGGCACCACTGCTCGAAGGCCAGGACGTACTTGGCCATCTCCTGGATGGGCTCGTCTTTGACCTGGGCGCCGCCCTCGACGTCGAAGGTGTCGAGGATCTCGGCGGCCTTGGCGTCAACCGCGGCCTGGTCATCGATGTTGTCGGCGATGGCCCACATCTTCTCCCAGTCGAACTGCTTGGTGTAGAGGCCCAGGCGGTTGTAGAGGTTGGTCTCGTCGATGTAGAGGTCCATCATGCCGGGGTACGGGCGGCCGATCTGCGCGATGTTGGTGCGGCGCAGGCGGCGGCGAACCTGGGCGGCGCGGCACCACTCGTCGAGCTGCTTGGCGACCTCGGGGTCGCCGCCCTCGACGACGCCGGTCACCACGGCGTGGCGCTTGCCCGCGCGGTTGAGGTCGGCCACGACCTCGCCGGGGGCGCCGCAGGCATAGAGCTCGCCCAGCCAGGTGGGGATGTCGGTTGCGGCGTAGTCGGGCTGGGCCTTCTTCTGGACGTTGACCACGACCACGGGAACGTCCAGGTCGCGCACGGCGGGAAGCACGTTGTAGCTGGTAGCGTAGGTAAGGAGCTGCAGGATCACCAGGTCGACGTCGGCCGCGCGGAAGAGGTCGCCGGCCTCCTGGGCCTTCTCCTTGGTGGTCACCATGCCGCCGTCCACGATCTCGACCGTCGCGGGGATGGTCTTCTTGAACTCGGCGTACTGAGCCTCGAACTCGGGCACGAGCTGCGGGAATTGCGGCAGGTAGGCCCCCAGCGCGATGGAGAAGACGCCGACCTTGGCCTTGGTATCTACGAGCATCCGATCCTCCTTGGTAGAAAACGGGTGAAGCTTGAACTCTGGGCTTAGTATGTAATGGAACGGGCTAAGCATACAGGATTTTCCGGCCGACCGGAAATATTTTTCCGGTAAACGGCATTTTGTGAAAAGTTTTTCCGTTGCCTGGTCACATCGGGCGTTCGCGGCGACGCAGAGCAGGAGTTTTAAGGTGTTAGAGACCGAGCGGTTGGTGCTGCGACCATGGAGCATGGCGGATGCGGGAAAGCTTTTTCGGCTGGCATCAGACCCCCTGGTTGGGCCCGCCGCGGGCTGGGCGCCGCACGCCAACATCGAAGAAAGCCGCCAGGTGATCGCCGATATCTTGTCTAAGCAGGAAAGCTACGCCATTTGCCTTAAGGATTCCGGCCAGGTCATTGGCAGCATTAGCTTGAAGCCGGCGGCCAAAGAGATCGACATCGCGGGCGAAGGCGACCTCTCGGTGGGGTACTGGCTGGGAAGCGCGTATTGGGGGCGCGGATTTGCGTCCGAAGCGCTGGCCACCCTGGTTGACCACGCGTTTTGCGAGCTGGGTGCAGACGTTTTATGGGCCGGGTACTTCGAGGGCAACGACCGGTCGAGGCGCTGCCTGGAAAAATGCGGCTTTAGGTGCGTGGAAAGCCGCGAAGGTTACGAGCGGCCCCTTCTGGGCGACGCCTGCACGGCCTATTTTTGCCGCCTGAGGGCCTGCGACCGGTAACCCCCAGCGTTTTCCATTATAAAATCCAGACCGGTGAGTAGCCGGTTTATCTATACCCCTCGCCAACTGGGCAAACGCGATCCGCAAGGGCGCGGCTACTTACCGATCCCAATTTTATAATGGAAAACGCAAGGGGCACCCTTTGCGGCCGCGCTCAAACCGGGCCTATTTCGCACTTTAAACCTGGGATCCGCAAGTACACCCCCAACACCCCACCTCAGCTACCAGGGCAAACGCAAATCCCAGCAACGCACCTACTCAGCAATCCCGAATTTAAAGTGCGAAATAGCCTCACTTGCAAAAAAGCCCGCCGCCACAAAGACGACGGGCCACCCCCAAACGGAACTTAAATATCAAGCGCGGCGTGATAGCCCTCGTAGACGGCGTTGGTGATGGTCGAGACCCGCCCGGCATCGCCGATCACCCGCACAAACGGCGCCGTCCCGCGCAGAGCATCGGCCACATCGGCCTGTGGGCGCTGACCAAGGGCGCAGATGATGGTCTTGCCCGGGATAAGCACACGCTCACCTGCGGCGTTCTCGCAGTACACGCCCGCATCGGCAACTTCGACGCACCGTAGGCCCGCGTTCGCGCTCACGTGCTTCTCGACCTGCTCCAGCAGAAGCGGGCGATGCCGCACGTTCGCGTCGGGCGCAAGCTCCCCGCGCATCTCCACCAGCTCGACCTTCTTGCCAAGTTGCCCAAGGTAAATGGCCAGCTCGCAGCCCGCCAAGCCGCCGCCGAGAACAACCACGCTCTCCCCCACCTCGTCGGCGCGCTTGTAGTAGTCGGTGGCCAGGATCACGCGCGGGTCCCGGAGGCCGGGGATGGGCGGCACCAGCGGCGTGGACCCCACGGCGACGATAAGCGCGTCGGGCGCCCACTCGGCCACGAACTCGGGCGTGACCTCGACGCCGCAGCGAAGCTCCGCGCCGGCCTCGGCGGCCATTCGCGCGTAGCTGCCCGCCAGCTCGTACATCTCGTGCTTGAAGGGAATGGCCTGCTCGCCCTTAAGAACGCCGCCAAGCTCGTCGGACTTCTCGCAAAGCAGAACGTCGTGCCCGCGCAGCGCCGCGATGTAGGCCGCGTAAAGGCCACCGGGGCCGCCGCCTGCCACAAGCACGCGGCGGCGGCGCGGCGCACGCGCCACCTCGAAACCCTCGTCCTCGCGGCCGATGCGGGGGTTCACCGTACAGCGGCGCGTCGAGGTCGCGGCGCGCTCGGCCATACAGGTAAAGCAGCGCAGGCAGCGAACGACGCCCTCGTCCCGGCCGGACACCACCTTGCGCGGCAGCTCCGGGTCGGCGAGAAGGGCGCGCGCCATGTAGACCACGTCGGCCTGCCCCGACGCGATGATCTGCTCCATCTGCGCGGGGTCGTTGAGGCCGCCGATAGTGGCCACCGGCACGCTGACGTGCTTCTTTATCTCCGCCGCCAGGTAGACGTTGCGCCCGTGCTCCTCGAACATCGACGGGTGCGTAAGACCAAAGCCGCGCTGGTAGGTGCCGGCGGACACATGGAGAAGGTCGATCTTCTCCTCAAGCTGCTGCGCGATGGCCACGCCCTCGTCAAGCCCGTAGCCGCCCTCGAAAAACTCCGAGCCGCTCATGCGAAACTCGATGGGAAAGCGCGGCCCCACCGCGGCGCGCACGGCGTCAAGCACCTCGCGCGCAAAGCGGCAGCGGTTCTCCAGGCTCCCGCCGTACTCGTCGGTGCGGTGGTTGAAGTAAGGCGAGAGGAACTGGTTGATCAGCCAGCCGTGCCCGCCGTGGATCATGAGCATGCGGAAGCCGGCGCGCTTGGCCAGCCCGGCCACGTGCCCATAGGCCGCCGCGATCTCGTGCAGCTGCTCCACAGAAAGGGCGCGGACCTCGACGCCGTCGGGCCGCACCGTGTCGCTGGGCCCCCACTGGTGCATCTCGTGCTGGCGGCTCTTGTCCGTCATGTAGGTGCCGGCGTACATGCCGGAGTGCGAAAGCTCCAGGCTCGCCACGCTGCCGTGGCGGTTGATGGCGTCCGCCGCGTAGGTGGCCGAGGCCAGTGAGTTCAGGATGGATTCGTCCAGGTGGTAGGCGTGGCTGCCGTCGGTGGCCGGGTGCACCATGCACTCCGAGACGGTGACCGCGGCCGCGCCGCCGCGTGCGCGCAGCTCGTAGAAGGCGCGCAACTTCGGCCCGACGCAGCCGTCGTTGGTGATGTCCGTGCCGCCCATAGGCGCCGAGAACATACGGTTGGCAAAGGTCTGGCCGGCGATGGTGATGGGCGACGACAGATGCGGGTACTTGGGGGTAAAGGCGGCGCAGGACATAAGGCTCCTCTCGATTAGGTGACGAGAAGAGCATAACCGCAGGTTTTCGCTATGTCAGTGCGTACATGTTCGGACGTACATGTCCGGTTATGCAATAATGAGGGGACAACGCGCAAAGACACAGAAGCAAAGGAAGCCGCCCATGGGAACCCTCCGATATGCCGTCCTCGGCCTGCTCAACCGCCAGGACCTGACCGGCTACGAGCTCACACGCGCGTTCAGCTCGTCGCTGTCGGAGTTCTGGAGCGCGCGCCACAGCCAGATCTACCCCGAGCTGCGCGCGCTGGCCGACGAGGGCCTGGTGACTTACGAGGTCGAGACGGGCGGGACCGCGCTCGAGAAGAAGCGCTACTCCATCACCGCCGAGGGCAGGCGCGCGTTCATGGCCTGGGAGCGCAAGCCGCAAAAGCTCAAGCCCACGCCCAAGGACGAATTCCGGCTACAGCTCTTCTTCTCGGACTGTCTGCGCGGAGAAGAGCGCGCGGCGCTGCTGGAAGGCCAGCTCGAGGCGCATCGAGAACGGCTTAGGCACCTTGAGGATAACGAGAAGGAACTCCTCGCCGGGCGAGAAGCACGGGAGCTCAAGGGAGCAGAACTAAGCGACTACCTGGTGCTTCTCGGCGCACAAGAACGCGAACGAGCGACCTGCGCCTGGCTAGAGCGCTGCCAAGAGCTCTGCCGCGACTAGGGATTAGCCACCATCCCGGCCCCGCCGCGCGGTAAAATCAACCTATCTCTTGCGACAGCCGCCGCAAGCCAACGAGAAAAGAGCAGCCATGACCCAGGACAGAGCAGAGCTCACCGACAAGGACCTCACCCAAGCGGACGGCGGCATGGTCACCGGCATGCCCGAGCGCCCAACCTCAAAGACCATCTACAACTCGAAGAACGATATCGTGGGCAGCCAAAGCC
>CAVDTK010000099.1:0-8411 GCA_963611755.1 Oscillibacter sp. ER4 | reverse complement strand
GGGGCCACCGCATCCCGGTCTTCTACTGCGACGACTGCGGCTGGACCGACGCCCTTATGGAGGACACCGACGTCTGCCCCGAGTGCGGCGGCCACCACGTGCACCAGGACGAGGACGTTCTGGACACCTGGTTCTCTTCTCAGCTGTGGACCTTCGCCACGCAGGGTTGGCCCGACGACACCTCTGAGCTGGCCGAGCACCACCCCACCAAGGTGCTGGTCACGGCCCGCGACATCATCGCCCTGTGGGTCGCGCGCATGATCATGAGCTCGCTGTACTGCACAAACGAGATCCCGTTCCACGACGTGTACATCTACGCCACGATCCTGGCCAAGGACGGCAGCCGCATGTCCAAGTCCAAGGGCAACGGCGTGGACCCGATGGCGCTCATGGACAAGTACGGCGCCGACGCCATGCGCTACAACCTGCTCACCCTCATCACCAACAACCAGGACGTCAAGTTCGACGCCAACATCGACAAGAAGACCAAGGAGCTCATCGACAGCCCGCGCACCGAGCAGGCCCGCGGCTTCGTGACCAAGATCTGGAATGCGAGCCGCTTCGTCCAGATGAACCTCGAGGGCTACGAGCCGGGCGCGCCGATGGCCCAGACCGCCGAGGACGCCTGGATGCTCTCGCGCCTGGCTCGCGCCGTCGAGACCGCTACCAACCAGCTTGAGACCTACAATTTTGGCGATTACGCCCGCGACATCCAGAGCTTCTTCTGGGGCGACGTCTGCGACTGGTACATCGAGTTGTGCAAGGGCCGCCTGCTGGACGGCTCGCCTGCCGAGAAGCTCCAGGTGCAGCGCAATCTGGTCTACGTGCTGGACGTCTCGATGCGCCTGCTGCACCCCGTGATGCCGTTCGTGACCGAGAGCGTGTGGGACGCCCTGCCCGCGAGCGGCCTGGATGCCCACGACGCCCAGTTCCTGATGGTCGCCGCCTGGCCCGAGCCGGCCGACCTTGCCGGCTTTGTCAACGAGAAGGCCGAGGGCGACTTCGAGCTGGCCAAGCGCGTGATCTCCTGCGTGCGCTCGACCCGCGCGCGTTACCGTCTGTCGCCTAAGGCCGAGCTTGGCGTTGCGGTGCGCTGCGGCGAGGCCGAGGCTAGCGTGCTGGCCGGGCAGGAGGGCTTCATCAAGAGCGTCGGCCGCGTGAGCGAGCTTTCCTGCGGCGACGTGGAGAAGGGCGAGGGCTGCGTTTCTGTGGCCGACGGCGCGCTCGAGATCTTCGTCGATCTGGGTGGCCTGGTTGACCTGGCCGCTGAGGCCACGCGCCTCAAGAAGGAGCTGGCCAAGGCCGAGAAGGAGCTGGCCGGCGTCGAGCGCACGCTTGGCAACGAGGGCTTCGTCGCCAAGGCGGCGCCTGAGGTCATCGAGAAGAAGCGCGCCCAGCAAGCCGAGCTCTCCACCACGATCGAGCAGCTCAAGGCCCAGATCGCCGACTTCGAGTAGGGTTTAGGTTCTTCGCATAACGTGCCAAGCGCCCCGGTCTTCTCCGCGATGACCGGGGCGCTTTTTTGCTGGCTGGCTGCGTATCCGCTGCTTGGAGTCGTGATACCATAATTGTGGTACTCGCCTTGCTTTGGAGGAGGTTTTGATGGCGCCGGCTACTTGCGTCCCAGTTAAAGAGCTTAAGAACACCTCGTCTTTCACGGACACGGTCCAGGCGGCTAAAGGCCCGGTCATCGTCACGAAGAACGGGCAGGAGGCTTTTGTCTCCATGTCCATGGATTGCTACGAGAGCCTTTGCCTTGACGCGGCGCGCGCAAGGCTTTACCAGGCGATTGACCTTGCCGAGGATGATTTCACGGCAGGTCGCGTGGTGGATGCCCGTGGCCTTGGCGTTGGCCTGAAGGACCGTTATGGCCTATAAGGTCATCGCGTCCGAGCAGGCCGCGTCTGACCTCGACTCGATCGTGGGGTATTTGGTCTCGACTTTGGGGCAGCCTAGCTCGGCCCGAGATCTTCTCGACGCCTATGACGAGGTGGTCGAGAACCTCTCTGCCTATCCCGAGATGTACCCGCGGGTTATCGATCCTCGTCTGGAACGCATGGGGTATCGAAAGGCGCTGCTTAAGAAGTACGTCGTTCTCTATCGTGTTCAGGGGGACAGCGTTCTTTTGGCTCGGGTTTTTCACCAAAGCCAGGATTACGCGAAGCTTGTTTAGCTCTTGGGGTTTAGCCGCGAGCTCGCTCCCTAAAACCTGCGGATGTTTGTACAAAGATCGGCTGGTTTTGAGAAATCAGGGCGCTAAACCTACAAACATCGGCGTGTTTTGAGAAGCGACCCACAAAGACCGGTGAGAACTGAGAAGAGCTGGAGAGAAGGTCTTCTCAGTTGAATTTTGCGCGGCTTATTGGAAGGAGCTTCCATCTCTCGCTTGCCCATGTCGGCTCATAATTTGCTTTGAGTCAGTGGTTGGAGGGCGGCGGTCATGCTGGATTCGATAAACATCGGGGCGGTTATTGCCCGGGAGAGAAGAAGGCGCGGGATGACCCAGGGCGACGTCGCTGACTTCGTTGGCGTGTCCAAGGCGGCCGTCTCGAAGTGGGAGCTTGGGTCAAGCCTACCTGATGTCACGATGCTTCCCAAGCTCGCGGGTCTCTTCTCGATTAGCCTCGAGGAGCTGCTGGATTACGAGGCGGTTTTGCCCGAGAGCGCCGTTAGCGAGGTGCGCGACAGCTCCATCAAGGAGTTTGGCTCTGACGCGGACGCGGCGTTTGAGCACGTTGACGCGATCGTCAGACTTCATTATTCGAGCTGGTCGTTGCTTCTAAGCGCTGCGTCCCTGCTGCTGGCCGCGGATGCTTCATCGGAGAAATTCATCAAGAAGGCCGCTGAGTACTGCGAGCGGGTTGAACAATGTTGCCCAGATGAGGTGCTTATCCAGCAGGCGAAGAAACTCCACGCGGTGCTTCTTCTGCTGCTCAATAAAGCCGAGGTCAACCCCGATGACGTTGCATGTTTGCTTGGGCCTCTTGCTGAGAAGAACGCATCCTGCGGTCCGTTGCTCGCGGAGGCTCATCTCATAGGCGGCGATACAGAAGCCGCAAGCGAGCAGTTCAAGCGCATGCTGGCCAATGGCGTCGACCTGATACTGGCCAGCCTTCCATCTCTTATTCAGCTCATGCCGGACGGCCACGAGGCTGCGATTGCGGATTGCGGTGTTCTTGCGGCCCAGCTTTACGCCCATCTTGGTGGCGAGAATACCGACCCGCTCGTCGTGTTGGCGACGCTCTTCACTGCTGCTTCGGCCTGTCTGTCTCGCGGAGATGAACGGGGAGCGCAATGTTCCCTTTCTTTATACGCGACCGTGGTCGGCGACATAGGCGTTCCAGGTCGCTCTTGCGCCGTAAACGCCCCGCTCAGCTCGCTTGCGAAACGCGATGACGGCGACTCCTTTGCAAAGCTGGTCAATAGGGGAGACGACCAGCGCTCCGTTGATGGAATGTTGCGAATCTTGCGCTCACATTCGGACGCCTTGTCGGCGAAGCCGTGGACTAGCCTTGAGGGAACGCAGGGCTACAGCTCTGCGGTAAGCGGGACGCAAGAGGCGATCGCTCGCCTTGAGCAAATCGGGAACCTACCAAGCTAACGGCGGGCACGAGGGGGTCTTCAGCATGCACATGCGCAGCAAGACCACGGATTCTCTGCGCGTACTGGTCCCGTTTGTTTTGCGCGGCAAGGGTAAGCTTTGCGTCGCGTGCGCGCTTCTCACCTGCTATTCATTGCTTAGCGTGCTTCCTGCGTTGATTACCCAGCTGCTAATCGACAACGGGTTCGGCGCCGCAAATCTGAGCGCCGTCATCGCGCTGGCGGGTCTTCTCGTCATTGTGACCGCCGCTCAGTCCGGCCTTTCCGTGCTCGCGACAAAACTGCTTTCGAATCTTGGCCAAGACGCGGTCTTAAGCCTGCGAGAGGAGCTTGTGTCCCGGGCATTGGCGATGCCTGCGGATTGGCTCTCGGGCAAAGACGATGCGTATATCGCGTCACGAATCAACGAGGCGAACAACGTTTCCTCGCTGTTCTCGCAGACGACTTTCACATTCTTGAGCAGCGTTCTCCAGGCCGCCGTCGCGGTTTTGCTCATTGCCACGGTTGACCTGCGCATATTGGTCTTCTCGGCGCTGCCTATTCCGTTGTACGCGCTGTACGCAGAGCACTCCATCAAGAAATACCGGGTGGCCACGGCCGAGGCTTTTGAGGCCGCCGCTCAGCTTGTCGGTCGTACGACGGAGGCCGTGGCGAGTAGGGAAGAGACCAGGGTCAACGCCTCCTCACCCTATGAGACAAAACGCGTTGGCCGGGCCGGCGGGCTGTTTAGGGAGAAGTCGATTCGTCAAACCGTCATCGCCTCCGTGACGGGCGAGGGCATGAAGGTGCTGACAACGGCGTCCGCGGCCTTGGTCTACATCGTTTGCGGGCTGCTTATGGCCGATTCCGCGATGTCGTTGGGGCAGATCGTCGCGTCCGTGCAGTACGCCTCGTACCTGTGCAGTCCCTTCCTGGTTGCGGTTTCTGTTTCCATTTCTGTGCAGCCGGCTATTGCCGCGTTTGCGAGAATCGCGGAGACGTTTCCGTCGAGTCCTTCTCCCCAAGGCGTTGGCGTCATGATTGAGTCGGAGCCGAGAAGGATCGAGATTCGTGGCCTGAGCTTTAGGTATCCGGGTGGGGAGCGGGCGTTGTTCAGCGGTTTGAACGCCGCCCTGGTACGGCCTTCTCTCGTTTTGATCAAAGGAGGCAACGGTAGCGGAAAGACCACCCTGGTTAGGATCCTTCTTGGCTCTTTGTCGGGTTGGGCCGGTTCGATCTTTGTTGACGACGTGCCGCTCGAATCGATCTCGCCGGATTCGTGGAGGGCATGCTGCGCCGTGGTTTCTCAGCATCCGTTTCTGCTTAACGCCAGCGTTAGGGAAAACGTCACGTTTGGATTTGAGGACTTGGGCGAGAAGGATTACCAGGCTACCATTCGTCTTGCGGGGCTCGACGAGGTTATCGCCAGACTGCCGCAAGGGGATCAAACTGAGATCGGCCCGTCAGGTTCGAGATTGTCCGGCGGCGAGCGTCAAAAGATCGCCATAGCGCGAGCGCTAGTGCGCGGCGCATCGATTCTGGTATTCGATGAACCCGCAAGCAGCCTTGATGCGCAAGCGAAAGCTCGTCTCGTCGCCCTTCTCGCTACCCTGGCAAAGGACAAGTTGGTCATCGTGATCGACCACGAAGGCCTTTTCGACAAGGTCGCCTCTTCCGTGATCAACCTATAGATCGCATTGCCCCCAAAGTGCATCGATGTTTGTACAAAGATCGGCTGATATTGAGAAAGCAGGGGCTTGAAGGTACAAAGATCGGTTTGTTTTGAGAAGCGACCCACAAAGATCGGTGAGAAGTGAGAAGACCGGGGCCGTTGTCGCCACCGCGCGCCAGCTTAGCTCCACCCCAGGAGGTCGCGGATGACGCGGCTGGCGATCATCTGGCCCATGATGGGCGGGATGTAGCTCATCGTCCCCAAAAGGCTCCCTGACTCCATCCACTGCTCGTCGGTGATGGCCTCCATCTTGACGGGTTGCTCGTCAGAGTAAATAACCTGCATGTCATGGATGCCGCGGCGACGGCATTCCTTTCGCATGATGCGCGCGAGCGGGCAGTTGACCGTGTCCTCGATGCGCGCGAACTTGAAGCGCGTGGGGTCGAGCTTGTTGCCGCCGCCCATGGCACTGATCTCGCGCAGCCCCTCTTCCTGGCACCACGCGGCCAACCGCAGCTTTTGCGCCACGGTGTCGATGGCGTCCACCACGTAGTCCGGGCGGGGGAGGGCCCCCAGCTGCTCGCCCACGCGGTCCTTCTCGAGAAACGCCTGCACGGCTGTGACCCGCGCCTCGGGGTTGATGTCCAGCACCATCTGGCGCATGACGTCGGCCTTCGCGCGCCCCAGCGTGGACGTAAACGCAATGGCCTGGCGGTTCACATTGGAGGGCGCCACGACGTCGCGGTCGAGAAGGACCAGGTTGCCCACGCCGCCGCGCGCCAAGGCCTCGGCGCAGTTCGAACCCACGCCGCCCAGGCCGATGACCATCACGGTCGCCTCGTCGAGGCGCTGCAGCCCCTCGTCGCCCAGAATGAGCCGCAGCCTGTCTTTGGTCGTCTCGCCGTCCATCGCGCTCCCTCGTGTTAACGACATGTTCAAATTCTTATAACCGTTCGGCCTGCACTATAGTAAAGGTTCGTGTGCCGCCGTATATGTCTGGAGGTTTAAATGGCTGACTACAAGTCTGATATCGAGATCGCCCAAGAGGCGCAGATGCTGCCCATCACCGAGGTGGCCGAGCGCGCGGGCATCTCGGCTGATCTCCTGGAGCCCTACGGCTTCACCAAGGCCAAGGTCGACATCCACGCCTTGGGCGACAAACCGGCCGACGGCAAGCTCATCCTGGTCACCGCCATCAACCCTACGCCCGCCGGCGAGGGCAAGACCACGACCTCCGTGGGCCTGGCGGACGCCCTGTGCTCCAAGGGCAAGAAGACGATGCTGTGCCTACGCGAGCCGTCCCTGGGCCCCGTCTTTGGCATCAAGGGCGGCGCCGCGGGCGGCGGTCATGCCCAGGTCGTCCCCATGGAGGACATCAACCTGCACTTCACGGGCGACTTCCACGCCATCGGCGCTGCCAACAACCTGTGCGCCGCGATGCTCGACAACCACATCAAGCAGGGCAACGCCCTGGGCATCGACCCACGCCGCATCGTGTGGAAGCGCGTCGTCGACATGAACGACCGCCAGCTCAGGCAGGTCGTCGACGGCCTGGGCGGCATCGCCAACGGTATGCCGCGCGAGGACGGTTTCGATATCACCGTGGCTTCCGAGGTCATGGCCGCCTTCTGCCTGGCGACCGACCTCATGGACCTGCGCGACCGCCTGGGCCGCATGGTCGTGGCCTACACCTACGACCGCCAGCCCGTGACCGTGGCCGATATCAAGGCCCAGGGCGCCATGGCGGCCCTGCTCAAGGACGCCATCAAGCCTAACCTGGTCCAGACCCTCGAGGGCAACCCCGCCTTTGTCCACGGCGGCCCCTTCGCCAACATCGCCCACGGCTGCAACTCGCTGGAGGCAACCCTTACCGGCATGAAGCTCGCCGACTACACGGTGACCGAGGCCGGCTTCGGCGCGGACCTTGGCGCCGAGAAGTTCATCGACATCGTCTGCCGCGCCGCTGACGTGAAGCCGTCCGCTGTGGTCCTTGTCGCCACGGTGCGTGCCCTCAAGTACAACGGGGGAGTGGCAAAGGACGCGCTTACCGAGGAGAACCTCGAGGCCCTGGAGGCCGGCCTTCCCAACTTGCTGCGCCACGTCTCGAACATCAAGGACGTCTGGGGGCTGCCGGTGGTCGTGGCCATCAACGCCTTCCCCACGGACACCGCCGCTGAACTGGCCTTGGTTGAGGAGAAGTGCAACGAGCTCGGCGTGAACGTCGCCTTGTCCGAGGTCTGGGCCAAGGGCGGCGAGGGCGGCCTGGCGCTTGCCGGCGAGGTCCTGCGCCTGTGCGAGGAGCCCTCTGAGCTTGCCTACACCTACGAGCTCGACCAGCCCCTTAAGGCCAAGATCGAGGCCATTGCCACCAAGGTCTACCACGCCGACGGCGTCGTCTTTGAGCCCAAGGCCTCCCGCATGCTGGCCCAGCTCGAGGAGCAGGGCTTCGGCGGCCTGCCCATCTGCATGGCCAAGACCCAGTACAGCTTCACGGACAATGCCAAGAAGCTGGGCGCGCCCACCGGCTTCACCATCACGGTGCGCGACGTCCGCGTCTCTGCCGGTGCCGGCTTTGTGGTGGCGCTGACCGGCGACATCATGACCATGCCCGGCCTGCCTAAGGTCCCTGCGGCCGAGAAGATCGACGTCACGCCCGACGGCAAGATCGTGGGGCTGTTCTAGGCGCCGGACGGCGATCTGCCGCCGCGCGCCGACCCGCGACTCGCGCCCGTCCTTTCCGGCTAACTAGATTGGGAGTCGAATGAACGATACCTTAACCAGCTTGAGCTGCGCCTCGTTTGTGAAGGCGCTCTCGGCTAAGCAACCGGTGCCCGGCGGCGGCGCGGCCGCGGCCCTGGCCGGCGCCCTGTCCGCGGCGCTCTGCTCCATGGTGGGAAACTACACCACGGGAAAGAAGCGCTACGCCGCCTATGAGGACGACGTCCAGCGCATGATCGCCGAGGCGAGCGAGCTTTCCCAGGAGTTTCTCGACCTGGTCGAGAAAGACGCCGCGGCCTACTCGCTGGTCTCCGCGGCGTACGGCCTTGAGAAGGACGATCCGTCCCGACCTGCCGTGATCGAGGAGGCGCTTCTCGCCGCCGCCCGCCCGCCGTTCCATATGATGGCGACCTGCGCCAAGACCCTGCCGCTTTTGGAGGAG
>CAVDTK010000098.1:0-8575 GCA_963611755.1 Oscillibacter sp. ER4 | reverse complement strand
CGCTGGCGCTGGGCATGGAGGAGGCCGAGGGCGACATCATGAGCCGCAAGCCGCGTAAGGCCTCCGACGGCGTGTTTGCCGGCCACATGGGCCTCGACTGCATCGTGCAGGGCCTCATCATCACCGCGCTGGTGCTGGCGAGCTTCTTCGCGGGCGTGTACTTTGACATGGGCTACATCAACATCGCGGACATGATCGCCGGCACCGCCGACGAAGAGGGCGTCATGATGGCCTTCATCACCCTCAACATGGTCGAGATCTTCCACTGCTTCAACATGCGCAGCCGCCGCGCGTCCCTGTTCTCGATGAAGAAGCAGAACCTGTGGCTGTGGGGCGCCTCGCTTCTGGCGCTGGTGCTCACCCTTATCGTGGTCATGGTCGAGCCTCTGGCCATGATGTTCTTCGGCGTGCCGTGCTTGGAGCCGGTGGGCATCTTGACCGCCCTGGGCATCGCCTTCCTGATCATCCCGCTGAACGAGGTCTACAAGGCCGTTATGCGCGGCGTTGAGAAGGACGACTAGGGTTTTGTTTGGCGGCGCTGAGAAGGTCGCGCCGAGCGTTTGACGTGTGTTTCATTGGCCCGTCCGGGGTTTCCGGGCGGGCCTTTTTGTTGACAGGCGCGGCGGGTGGCGCGGGGTTGATTGCCCGCCACGGACGCCTGATTTGACAGGTGAGCCGGGCTTTTGTAAACCTAAGCAGGTGTTTCTCGAGGAAAAGGGGTAGGCGTGGCCAAGCGTCCGCGGAAAAAGACCCGTAAGGCGGCTGCCGGCGAGGCGGCGGGGCTGCTGCCCGCGCTCTCGTCGCTGACGGATTTGCCGGCGTTCGACGAGCTTCGCGCCAGTAAGGCGCAGCTCGCGGCCTATGAGGCGGCCGTCTCGCGCGCCTGCGAGGCCGCCGGCGCCGACGTGGGCGGCGAGCTGGAGCTGGGCTGCGTGGTGCGCCTGGACCGCGGTTTTCCCGCCATTCTCTGCGCCGACGGCGTCTTTCGCGCCGAGTTCGCCACGAGGCTTACCAAGGGCGGCTTGTCTCGGCAGGAGAACTCCCGCGCGGCCGTGGGGGACTGGGTATGCGCCAGGCGCCCCCAGGGCCACGACATGGGCCTTATCGAGGAGATCCTGCCCAGGGAGAGCGACATCGCCCGCTGGAAGGGCAAGGCGCGCGGAGAGAAGCAGACGCTGGCGGCCAACGTCGACGTCGTGCTGGTCATCCAGCAGCTGGGCGAGCGCGAGGTGTCCTGCGAGCGCATCGCGCGCTCGGCCGTGATCGCGCGCGACTGCGGGGCGGACGTGGCCGTGGTCTTTACCAAGGCGGACCGCGCGGGCAACGAGGTCTTGGCCCGCGACGTCACCATGGTTCGTGAGATCCTGGGCGAGGGGTGCCCCTTGGCCTTGACCTCGAGCAACGCGGACGAGAGCGAGCTGGCGCGGCTGGAGGCCGCGGCGGGTGAGCTTGGCGTGGCGTGGGGCCTCGAGGCCGTGCGCGACCTTGTGCCCACGGGGCGCGTGGCCATCGTGCTGGGCGAGTCGGGCGCCGGCAAGTCGACGCTTCTGAACGCGCTTCTCGGCAGGGAGGCCCTGGAAACCGGCGCCGTTCGCGAGGCCGACGACATGGGGCGCCACACCACGGTTGCCCGCCGGATGGTCTCTATCCCGGGGGCCGGCGTGATCGTGGACGAGCCGGGTCTGCGCAGTTTGCCCATCGTCGGGCACGAGCGAGGACTGGCGAAGGTCTTTGGCGACATCGCGGCGGCGGCGCGTGACTGCCGCTTCAGGGACTGCACCCATACCCATGAGCCGGGCTGCGAGGTCCAAGCGGTCGGCTTTTCTCAGGTGAGGTTAGACGCTTACCTAGCTCTAGCTGCGGAGATGCGCGAGAGCGCGGCGAGTTTGGACCCGGACGTCGTGTTGTAGCCGACGGGCGGTTGTGAAGGAAATGTGTGCGCGGCGCGCGTGGCCCTGCGGGTGCCTGCGCGTCGCGTGCATTTTGGACGCATTTTAGATTCGGCCCCTGACGATAGGTTTGAAGAAAACTCGTCAAACAGCTGTCATTTAGCTGTCAGCCAGCTGTAAGGCGTTTCTCAAAATCCCAGGAAAATAAGCATTTCTCGGCCCCAAAATCCTTGTACGCAACGTGTCGCGCAAACGGATTTTGGGCTAAGGAGATGCCATGAGCAGACGCTTTAGGATGATCGTCTCGGCGGCTTGCGCCCTGGCGGCGGTGGTCTTGTGCCTGCTGTACGCCAACCATGTGGAGGGGCAGGCCGAGTCGATCCGCGCCGAGGCCGTCGCCCGCTACGGCGGCGAGGTCACGCGCCTTCTGGTGGCCACCAAGACCCTTGAGGCGGGAGACGTCATAAGCTCGGCCAACACCGCCGAGAAAGAATGGCTCTCGGACCTGGCCCCCAAGGGCGCCTTGACGGACTTCTCGCAGGTCAAAGGCAAGCAGGTGAGCGTGCCCGTGTCCCAGGGCGCTCCGTTGTGCGAGCTCAACTTCAGGGAGGGGTCCGCCATGGCAGATGTTCCTTCGGGCTATGTGGCCCTGTCCGTTCCGCTGACCGACAAGCTGGGCCTTACCTCGGCGGTGGGGGTGGGAACGACGCTCGCGGCCTACAAGGTGGCCGACTCCAAGACAGCCCTTCTCACCGCCGACGTGCAGGTTTTGCTTGCCCCGGCAAACGACGGGTCGACCGTGCTTTCCAAGGGGAGCCTCTGCGTGGCCGTGCGGCCCAAGGATGTGGCGGCGCTTCTCTCCGCGAGCAGCGAGGGATCGCTGCGTCTGGTGATCCCGGCGTCCGATGTGGGGGATTTGAGCGGCGACGGCGCGGGCGCGGCGCCTTCTGAGGTGGGGGCTGTGCCCGGGGCTGGGACGGCGGGCGTGGGGACGTCAGGTGCGTCCGGGGCTGCGGCGGCGGGGACGGCGCAGTCGGGCCAGGGTAATGAGTCGCAGGTGGGCGATGGTGCGGCTGCGGCAACGGGATCTGATCAAGTTGCAAACGGCGAGGAGGAGCGATGAGCGAGCAGTGGGTGTGTTACGCCAGCGAGAAGTTCTTCAGGGATGCCCAGGTGGTGCTGTGCTCGATCTCCCCGGATGCAGACGCGCGCTTTGCGCAGGACCCGCAGGAGCTGCGCCGCTGGCTCGAGGCGTCGGTGCCGAGGAGTCTCAATGCCCTTGTCTGCTGCAAGGAGGCCCAGGTCTCCGACATTAACCTCGCTGCCGCCCTGGCGCAGGACGGCTTTGCCCGCAAGGTGGTCTTGGCCAGGCACCATGCCTCCGGGTCTTTGCGCTCGCGGGCGGCGAGGGCGGGCATCGACGAGGTCGTCGACCCGTGCGAGCTTGGGGTTGACGGCGTGCCGTCGGATATAACGGATGACGGGGGTCTTTCGGCCGACGGCGCGCCGTATGCCTGGGGAACGGCGGTCCGGGGCGGCGTTGCCACCGCGGGTGGCCGGGTGCCCAACATGCCGAGCTCGGTGATGCCGCGGCCCATGGTGGCCGCGGGCCGGGCGCCGGTGGTGAGTTTCTTGTCCGGCCGGGGCGGAGTTGGCAAGACGTCGCTGGTGGCGACTGCCGCCGCGATGGCCGAGCTCTGGGGGATGTCTGTGGCCCTGGTCGACCTCGACCTCTCGTGCGGAAACCTCTACAGCCAGTTTGGCCTGGCGCGCGGCTTCGACTTGGCCGCAGCGGCCCAAGGCGACCTTGGCGACCTGACGCAGGCGGGGATTGGCGTCTCCGACGGGATCCGGCTCTTTGGGCCCTGCGAGGCGCCGGAGTGCGCAGAGACCGCCATGCCGTTGGCCGGCCCCTTGGTCGCGAGCCTTGCCGGTACCTATGACCTGGTCTTGGTTGACAATTCCACGACGTTGACCGACGCCGGCGCCCAGATGGCGCAGATGTCCGACCGGCTGGTCCTTGTGGGGGACGTCGCGCCGGGGGCCATCGCGTCGGTGGCGCGGGTGAGCGGCCTGGCGGTCCGCCTGGGCGTGGCCCGCACGCGCATCGCCCGTCTCGAGAACAAGGTCGACCCCCGTGCCCAGGCGGATGTCCCGGTTGCCCGGGCAGAGGTGGGGCTTGAGGGCGCACGGCTTTTCAGGGTGCCTGACGGCGGCGACGAGGTGGCGGAGCTTCTCGGCGCGGGGCGGGCGCGCGACCTGTGCCGGATGGGCCTGCCGTTCTCCTCTGCCGTGGCCTGGGCGCTGGCCCAGATCCTCTCTGAGCTGGGAAGGCTCCCCGAGGACGCGCGGGCGCAAGAAGCCTTCGCGCAGAAGGAGCCCTGGCGTAGGCGCTCGCTCTTTGGGTGGCAGAGAGAGGCGAGCTGATGGGCGTCCTTGAGCGCGTGAGGCAGGCGAGCGGCGCCGACGAGGCCGATGCGTTTCTCGCCACCGCCAAGAAGGAGGCCCGTGAGCAGCTGAAAAGCGACCTGATCGAGACCCTGGGGCTCTCGACGGTGGCCTCGATGCTTGCCGACGACGAGGAACGGGCCCGCGAGGAGCTGGGCGTCACCTTAGAGGCCCTGTGCAACGCGAGCGACTACCCGGACGTCCTTCTCGCCGAGAAAAGCCTGCTCATCAAGCAGGTCATAGACGAGATCTGCGGCCTGGGGCCGATCCAGCCGCTGCTTGACGACCCCACGATCACCGAGGTGATGATCAACGGGACGCGGGCGCTTTTCTTCGAGCGCGACGGCGAGATCTTCAAGGCCGACATCTCGTTCGACTCCGAGGAACAGATCCTCATCGTGATGGACAAGATCCTGGCTCCGTTGGGACGGCGCCTGGACCGCTCGAGCCCCATCGTGAGCGCTCGCCTGCCCAACGGCGACAGGGTGAACGCCGTGGCCTCGCCCGTGGCGGTGGACGGGACCTCGGTCACCATCCGCAAGTTCTCGAGCGAGGTGCGCACGCTGGATGCCTTGGTGGGTTTGGACGCGCTTCCGGCCTGGTACGCGCAGCTCCTTGCCTGGGCGGTTAGGGCGCGCGCCTCGATGGCGGTCTGCGGCGGCACGGGATCGGGCAAGACGACGCTTTTGAACGCGCTGTCCGTCGAGATCAGCCACAAAGAACGCCTGGTCACGGTCGAGGACTCCGCGGAGCTTCGCTTTGACACGCACCCCAACGTGGTGCGCCTTGAGGCTCAGGAGGCTTCCATCGAGGGACGCGGCGAGATAACCATCCGCCAGCTGGTGAAAAACGCGCTGAGGATGCGCCCGGACCGGATCGTCGTGGGCGAGTGTCGAGGTGAGGAGGCCATCGACATGCTGCAAGCCATGAACTCGGGCCACCCCGGCTCGCTCACGACCTTGCACGCGGGCAGCGCCGAGGAGGCGGTGCTTCGCCTGGTCCTGATGGCCCGCTTTGGGATGGACCTGCCGGCCGACGTCATCGAGGAGCAGATAGCGACGGCTATCGACCTGGTGGTGATGTCGAGAAGGCTCGCCGACGGCACCCGCGTGATCACGGACCTGACGCAGGTCGGCCGCGGCGAGAAGGGCCAGGTTGAGCTTGAGAAGGTCGTGGGGTTCGATCCGGGCCGCCGCACGTGGCGCCTGGAGCGCGAGCCGTCGTTTCTCGCGCGGTCGTTGAACGAGGGGATCTTGTCGGGGGAGGAGGTGGAGGCATGGAGATCGTCATGCTGCTTGGGATAGCGTGCTGCGTCGCCGCTTGCGTGGGCGTGCTGATGCCCGCGAGCAGGGCGCGCATGCCCTGGCCGCTCGTCATTGAGCGGGCGCGGCTTGCGTTGGTGCGCCGGCTCACCCGCTGGCTCGAGCGCCTGGGGGCAAGCGCGGTCACGGCGCGCTTGCTGGAGCATGGCTATTGGAGAAGGTCTGCCCAGAGGGTGGCGCTTATGCTGCGCTCGGCTTCCATCAGGCTTTCCGTGGGCGCCTGCTGCGCTGCTATCCCGGCCTGTGCGGTCGCGGCGGCGATTGCGGTCGCCCTGCTCATGGGCTCCGCCGTCTGCGCGCCGGTGGTCTTCATCGCGCTAATGGCGGGGGTGCCCGCCTGGGACGCGTATGCGAATAGTCTTGAGCGCAAGAAGACGGCGGCTCAGATGCCGCAGGTCTTCAGGACGCTCTCCGTGGCCATGGGGTCGGGGCAGACCCTGGCGCAGGCCGTCGAGTACGTGGGCGCGCATACGCAGGGGCAGGTGGGCGAGAGCTTTTCTCGGCTGGCGCTGCGCCTTAAGTGCGGCGAGGGGACCGAGGAGGCCCTGGCTTGCCTTGACAAGGAGCTGGATGCCCCTGGGGTAGGGCTGATGTCGTGCGCGCTTGTGGTCTCGCACCGGACGGGCAGCCCCTTGCGGAGCCTCTTCCAGAAGTCCGCGCTGCTCGTCGAGCGGCAAAGCGAGTACGAGCGGATGCTCGGCGTCAAAACGGCCCAGGCGCGCCTTTCGGTGAGGATCGTGTGCCTGCTGCCTGCGGTTTTGGTGGTTAGCCTCACGCTGATCTCGCCGGACTTCCAGCGCGGTCTTCTCACGCCCGCTGGATTCGGGTGCGTGGCCGTGGCGACGCTCTTGGATATCCTGGCCGTCGCGATCGTGCGGCACCTGGTCAAGGGCATCCTCTGATGGACGCGCGGGCGGCGGCCCTTTTAGGGGCTATCGGACTTTGCGCAAGCGTGCCGGCGCGGCTTCTTCTTGGGGCGCGTGAGAGCGAGACGCGTGCCGCGGCGGCGGGCGCCACGGGCGGCGTGCGCGGCCTGGCCTTTGGGAAAGCGCGGCTGCCGGATGTGGCGGCCTTTCTCAGACGGGCAGCCCCGGTGCAGGAGATGCAACGGGCCGCGAGCGCGTCCAGGCGAAAGAACGAGTGCCTGGCGGAGCTGCCGGTCATGCTCGACGTCGTGACGCTGGGACTTTCTGCCGGGCTGTCTTTCGACTCCTCGCTCGCGCTTTACTGCGGTCGCTATGACAACGAGCTGTCCCGGGCGCTTGCAGGCGCCATGCTCTCGTGGCAGATGGGGGCCTCTACCAGGGAAGCCGCCCTTAAAGGGCTTGAGGGGGATCTTGAGGTGGCGGCGCTTGGCCGGTTTGCCTCGTGCGTCAACGAGTCGCTTGCTTTTGGCACGCCGCTTTCGGCCTCGCTCGAGCGGCAGGCCCAGGTGATCCGCGACGAGCAGCGCGCGCAGATCGAGGAGGAGATCGAGAAGGTCCCGGTCAAGATGCTCATCCCGCTGGGGACGCTTATCGTCCCGGCGATGCTTCTGGCAATCCTGGGCCCGCTTCTGGGCTCGGCGCTTGTGGTTGGTTGACATGAAAGGAGAAAAAGATGGACGAGGCGGCAAGGGTCATGACGTGCAAGGCGATGCGGGCGCAGGCGCGTGCGAGGGAGTTTCTCGCAGATCAGAAGGGCCAGGGAACGACCGAGTACGCGATCCTGGTGGGCGTCCTGGTGGTGATCGCGATCATCGCCATCGTGGCGTTCCGCGGCAAGGTTCAGGAGCTCTGGAGCGCCATCTCGGACGGGATCAACTCCCTGTAGGGAGACGGGCTTGTTGGGTCGTGGCGGCGCTTCTCGTCGTTGCTACGGTCTTGGGGGTCGTCTTTTGGTCTAGCTCGGGCGTTGGTGAGACGGGCGAGACGGGGGAAGCGGATGTCGATGTGGCGGGCGAACCGTCCGTGCCGGGGGCATTGGATCCCGATCTTGTCGACGATGCCTTCGATGCGGCGGGCTTGGACAGCCAAAACCCAACGAACAGCTGGTCAGCGGCTTCTTTGGAGGAGGGGGCCTCCGAGCTTTTGGAGGCCTACTCCCAGCAGGAGGGCTGCGCCTTGGCGCAGTCGGGCTATCTGGACATGAAAGGCCAGGTATGGGGATGTGTGGTGGTGGGCCAGGGGTGGGCCGACGTCTGCATGGTCAAGCAGGCGTCCTCGTCAGGCGAGGAGGACACGGCCTTGGCGCAGGTCTTTTGCTGGCGGATAGACCAGGCGAGCCTCGCGGCGACGTTGGGGGAGTGATGAGCGCCTTGCCTGTGGGACGTCTGCGTGGGGAGCGGGGCCAGTCGACCTTGGAGTACCTGCTCATCCTGAGCGCGTTCGCCGCGGTCGTGGCGGCGCTCGCGCTTCTCTGGCGCACGGCCCAGGCGGGTGGCTTGCAGAGGATCGCCGTCGAGGCCACCTCGCATTCTATGGCAGAAGGTCTCGGCGCCGCCCTCAAAGACGTCCTGGGCTACTGACATGGGTGGTTTTTGGTCGAGAAGAGACGGCCAGTCGAGCGTCGAGGCGGCGCTTCTCTTGCCGTCGCTCATGGTGGTGGTCGCGATCCTGGTGCAGCCTGCCTGCCTTTTATACACGCGCAGCGTCATGAGCTCGGCCGCGCATGAGGGAGTCCGGATGCTCACGACCGCCACCAGCACCGATGACGCGGTCGCTTTCGTGAAGCGGCGCCTGGCGGCGGTGCCCGAGGCCTCGCTCTTCCATAGCGGCGGCGCGGAGGACTGGTCGGTTGAGGTGTCGCAGGGTTCTGAGGTGAGCGTCGCGATCTCGGGCCATGTGCGGCCGTTGCCGCTCATGGGCTTCATCTGCGCGGCTCTTGGCGACTCCGATGGCGAAGGCGTGGTGGTGAGCGTCGAGGCAAAGGGCAAGG
>CAVDTK010000097.1:0-8671 GCA_963611755.1 Oscillibacter sp. ER4 | reverse complement strand
TACGCAGCAGGTCAAGCGCCTGCTCGTCGACTGCGACGCCGATACTTTGGTCTGTATAGTGGACTCGCCGGGCCCGGCCTGCCACACGGGGCACCGCAGCTGCTTCTTCCGCGAGATCGCCCTCGATTAGCCCCGCCGCCACGCGTCACCTGATTCGTCATACCCGCGGCCGTCCCACGGCGCGCCGCACCCAACCGTAAGGAGAGGAAATGGGAGTTCGCACCGCTAACGTCCAGGACGCCGACCTGGGCGAGACCCTCTACGGCCTGGCCGACGTCATCCACGGCCGCCGCGAGGCCTCTGCCGAGGAGTCCTACACCGCCAAGCTTCTGCAGGGCGAGGAGGACGAGCTGCTCAAGAAGATCGCCGAGGAGGCCAGCGAAGTCATCATGGCCTGCAAAGACCGCGACCACGACCACATCCGCTACGAGGCGGGCGACCTTGTCTATCACCTGATGGTCACCCTCGAGCGCTATGGCGTCACCCTCGACGAGCTGGCGGGCGAGCTGGCGGCCCGTCGCAAGTAGGTTCGCCACGGCTGGGCGGGCCGCGGCAGCCTGCCGGGTCGTATGTCCGTGCCCGCCCCGCCCAAGCCTGCTCTTTTGGTGTATCGCCGCGCCCGCGCGCTATAGTTGGTCTGCAACCGACCAGTCCTTGGAGGCGCCAGATGGCATCCAGACCCACCGATATCACCCCTGACCAGCTCTCTTCTCGCCTGCAGCCCGTGATCCTGGGCGCGGACTACTCCGCCTACGCCTACGTGCGCGGCTTTCGCGAGGCCTACGGCGCGCACCCCATCATCATGGGCAGCGACGACATCAAGTCGATCTCGCGCACGCGCTTCGCAGAGTACCGCCACATCCCCGGCATGGACTCCGAAGAGATGCTGATGGAGCTCCTGCCCAAGCTGGGCGAGGAGCTGTGCGCGGCCGGTAAGGTGCCGTTCCTGGTTTCCTGCGGCGACTTCTACGCGCGCATCGTCTCTTCCCACAAGGCCGAGCTCGAGCAGTGGTTCTACACGCCGGTCGTCGACTTCGACGTGCTGGACTTCGTCTCGCAGAAGAAGAACTTCTACGACACCTGCGAGGCCATGGGCCTGGATTACCCCAAGACGCGCTTCCTGGACTGCTCCCTCATGGGCGCCGTGGCAGACGACGAGGGCTTCCGCTACCCGCTGATCGCCAAGCCCTCCAACTCGGCCGCCTACCACTACGTGGAGTTCGAGGGCAAGAAGAAGGTTTTTCTCGTCAAGGACAAGGCCGAGCTCGACTACATCTACGGCGAGCTGCAGAAGTCCTGCTACAACGCCTCGCTCATCGTCCAGGAGTACGTGGGCGGCGGGGACGACCTTCTCCACGTGGTCTACGCCTACACCGACAAGGACTCCAACCCCATCTTCACCGTCTGCGGCCACGTGGGCCTGGAAGACCACATGCCCGGCGCCATCGGCAACGCCGTGATCATCGCCGGTGAGGAGAACCCCGAGCTGGCCCGCGCCGCCGAGCGCTTCATGAAGCAGGTGGGCTACCGCGGCATGGGCACCTTCGACGTCAAGCAGGACCCCGTGGACGGCAGCTACCGCTTCCTCGAGATGAACACCCGCCCGGGCCGCAGCTCCTGGCTCGTGCTTCTCGCCGGCATCAACTTCGCCAAGATCCAGGTCGAGCAGGTCGTCTGCGGCATCGAGCCCACGCCCCAGCGCGTGAGCTCCAACTGGGTCTACGCGGCCGTGCCGTCCAAGGTGGCCGAGCGCTACATGCCCGAGGGCCCCTTCAAGCAGGAGATCCTGGCCGCCTACGCCGCGCACCGCACGAGCTTCGCGCTCGACATGCCCTCCGACGACCCGCTGCAGCGCATGTGGGCCTGGGTGCACTACTATCACCAGGTCAAGAAGTACGAGAAGTTCTTCCCCACCAAAGAGGGGCTCTAGCCCAAGGTGGGGGAGAAGGACCAACGCGCCGCGGCCTCCGAGCGCGACCAACGCGCAGCGGCCGCCGAGCGCGACCAACGCGCAGCGGCCGCCGAGCATACCCACGCCCGCGGCCCCAAGAACCTGCCGTCACTCGCCGAGCAGGTGGCCCAGGTCCCCACAGACCCGGGCTGCTACCTCTGGAAAGACGAGCAGGGCAAGGTCATCTACGTGGGCAAGGCCAAGAACCTGCGCGCCCGCCTCAAGCAGTACGTGACGCTCACGGACGACCGCGAGAAGATCCCCCTCATGATGCAGGTGGTCGCGAGCTTCGACTACGTGGTCGTGGGCTCCGAGCACGAGGCCCTGGTCCTTGAGCGCAACCTCATCGCCCAGTACCACCCCTACTTCAACGTCGACTTCAAGGACGACAAGTCCTACCCCTTCATCGCGATCACCGAGTCGGACGTGTTTCCCGCCATCAAGTACACGCGCGAGAAGCACAAGAAGGGCACCCGCTACTTCGGCCCCTACACCGACGCCCGCGCCGCCCGCCAGACCATCGACACCCTGCGCAAGGTCGTGCCCATCTGCACGGCCACCTGCGCGGAGTGGAAGCGCGCCAAGCGGATCCTCGACGTCGACCCTGACCAGGCCTCCGTTGCCAACATGGTCCTCTCCAAGAAGTGCCGCCCGTGCTTCGACTACCACGTTGGTCGCGGCCCCGGCGTCTGCTGCGGCGCCGTTGACACCGTCGAGTACGCCTCCCACGTGGCTCAGGTCGAGCGCTTCCTTCAGGGCCGCCGAGGCGAGATCGTCGACGAGCTGCGCTCCCAGATGCAGGAGGCCGCCGCCGACCTCGACTTCGAGCGCGCCGGTCGCATCAAGTCCCGTCTCGAGAGCCTGAACGCCCTCGACGTGCGCCAAGAGGTGGTCTTGTCCGGCAACGTCTCGCTCGACCTTATCGGCATCTACCGCGAGGAGACCATCAGCTGCGCCTGCGTCTTCGTCGTGCGCGAGGGCCGCACCGTCCGCTCGGTCGAGTTCATCCTGGACAAGGGCTTGGACGTCTCGGAAGAAGAGCTGGTAGCGGGCTTTATCAAGCGTTACTACGACGAGACGGCCGACATCCCCTCCAAGGTCGAGCTCACCTGCGAGTTGGCGGACGCCCCCGTCATCGAGGGGTGGCTCGCCGAGAAGGCCGGCCGCTCCGTGGAGTTCCACTGCCCGCAGCGCGGCCAGCGCCGCCATCTTCTGGACACTGCCTGCGCCAACGCCCGCCATGCCCTCATGCGCTATATGGTTCGCACGGGATACGCCGACGACCGCACCAACAAGGCCCTGCTCCAGCTCGAGAGCGCCCTTGCCCTGGACGCGCCGCCCATGCGCATCGAGTGCTTCGACATCTCGACCCTGCACGGCCGCTTCACCGTGGCCTCGATGGTGGTCTTCACCAACGGCCGGCCCGACAAGTCGCAGTACCGCCGCTTCAAGATCCAGGCCGAGCTTGACGAGGCCAACGACTTCGTGAGTATGTCAGAGGTCCTGGGCCGCCGTTACAGCCCGGAGCGCATGGCCGACGAGCGCTTTGGCAGCCGGCCCGACCTTCTCGTCGTGGATGGTGGAAAACCGCAGCTCACGGCCGCAATCAACCAGCTGGCGGAGCTTGGTCTCGACATCCCGGTCTGCGGCCTGGCAAAGTCGGACGAGGAGGTCTTCGTCCCCTGGGACGAGACACCCGTCGTGCTGCCGTCCGGCTCGCCCTCGCTCTACCTCATCAAGCAGGTCCGCGACGAGTCGCACCGCTTTGCCATCACCTTCCACCGCGAGCTGCGCGACAAGGCCATGACGGTGAGCATCCTCGACGAGATCCCCGGCGTGGGCCCCAAGAGAAAGCGGCAGCTCACGCGCGCCTTCGGGTCGTTCAAGCGCCTGCGCGAGGCCACGGAGGAGCAGATCGCCGCCGTCGACGGCATCTCCTCCGCCCTCGCGCACGAGATCTACCAGACGCTGCGCGATTTTGAGAGAAACTGACTGATTTCGCGTCCATTTTGGCTATACTTGCGAGAAGTACCGTCCACGCATCTTCTCGCAAAGGAGCCAACGATGTCAGACGCCGCAAAACCCCTTGACGCCGAGGCCGCCGCCAAGGCCGCCTTCGCCGCCGCCCAGAGCAAGGCATTCCCCACGGACATCTACAACGCGCCCCAGCTCAACTGGGCCGTCGTGGGTTGCGGCGTCATCGCCAACCAGATGGCCGAGTCCTTTGCCCTGGCGGGCCGTCGCATCACGGGCGTCCAGAACAGGACCCGCGCCAAGGCCGAGGCCTTTGCCCAGAAGTTCGGCGTCGAGAAGGTCTACGGCACCTTCGAGGACCTCTGCGCCGACCCCGACATCCAGGCCGTCTACGTCACGACGCCCCACAACACCCACATCGACTACCTGCGCGGGGCCTTGGCCGCGGGCAAGCACGTCCTGTGCGAGAAGTCCATCACCTTGAACTCCGCCGAGCTCGACGAGGCGCGCGCCCTTGCCGCCGCCAACAACGTCGTGCTCATGGACGCCACGACCATCCTCCACATGCCGCTCTACCGCGAGCTTCTCGCCCGCGCCAAGCGGGGCGATTTCGGCCGCATGAACCTCGCGCAGGTGAACTTCGGCAGCTTCAAGCCCTACGACCCCAAGACCCGCTTCTACAACCGCAACCTGGCGGGCGGCGCCATGCTCGACATCGGCGTCTATGCCCTGTCCATCATGCGCCTGTTCATGGACGAGGCCCCGCAAGAGGTCGTCTCGCTGGGCAACCTCTGCGAGACGGGCGTCGACGTCTCGGGTGGCATCGTGTGCCGGAACACCGCCGGCCAACTGGGCGTCATTAGCCTGACGATCCACTCCAAGCAGCCCAAGCGCGCCGTCGTGAGCTTCGATGACTGCTACATCGAGGTCGACCAGTACCCCCGCGCCGACCGCGCGACCATCACCTGGACCTCCGACGGCCACACCGAGGAGGTCGCGGCGGGCGAGGAGGCCTATGCCCTCTGCTACGAGACGGCCGACCTCGAGCGCGCCGTCGCGGGAGACGCCGACGCCCGCGCCCTCATCGACCTGGCCGCCGACGTCATGGACGTCATGACCCGCGCGCGCGCCGAGTGGGGCGTCGTCTACCCGGAGGAGGAGAAGTAAGCCATGCTCGCTGACAAAAGACACGCGCAGATCCTGGAGATCGTGAACGGCGAGGGCTCGGCCACGGTGGTCGACCTGGCCGCTGACCTGGGCATCTCTGAGTCGACCATCAGGCGCGACCTGGAGAAGCTCGACGAGGCCGGGCTTCTCTCCAAGGTGCACGGCGGCGCGGTGGCCCTGGACACCGAGGGCGTCACGCGCGACATCCCTGTGGCCGAGAGAAGCGGTCAGCACGTCGCCGAGAAGCGCGCCATCGCGGTGCGGGCGGCCGAGCTGGTAAGCCCGCGCGACTTCGTCTTCCTGGACGCCGGCTCTACCGTGGACGCCCTGGTGGACGCCTTGACCGAGAAGCGCGCCGTCTACGCCACAAACTGCGTGTCCCATGCCCTGAAGCTCGCCTCCAAGGGCTTCAACGTGCTGGTCCTGGGCGGCACGCTCAAGAACGCGACCGAGGCCCTGGTGGGCCCCGACGCCAACGCCGCCATCGCGCGCTACCACTTCACCCTGGGCTTCTGGGGCACCAACGGCGTCGACCTCGACGCCGGCTTCACCACGCCCGACATCTACGAGTCCGAGGTCAAGCGCCTGTCCATGCACCAGACGATCCACCGCTTCGTCCTGTGCGACGCGAGCAAGCTCGGCCGCACGAGCCTCGTGACCTTCGCGGGCGCCACCGATGCCGTGATCGTGACGGACTCCGTGCCCGCGGGCTGCGGCCTTGAGGACCTCGACAACATCGAGGTCGTGGGGTAGGGGGAGACAAACCCGGCGGGCGGCGCGCGCCGCGCGGGCACCCGCCGACCTTCTCGCCGTGTCGCGTATTTCGCGCAAAATCTTCCAATTCAGTGAATGAAAATGCTCGAAATCACTTCACATCCATCAAAACTAGTGCAATACTATCCTCCAACGAGCAAAACCCGTCATTGTGGAGGTCCAAATGATCTGTACCGTCACATTCAACCCGTCGCTTGACTACATTGTGCGCGTCGACGACATGCGCCTCGGCGTGATCAACCGCACCAACTACGAGCAGATCCTGCCAGGCGGTAAGGGCATCAACGTGTCCATCGTCTTGGGCAACCTCGGCCACGCCTCGCGCGCCCTGGGTTTCTCCGCGGGCTTCACCGGCACCGCTCTCGAGGCCCTTCTCGCCTCCTCCGGCGTCGACCACGACCTGGTCCACGTCGCCGAGGGTTTCACGCGCATCAACGCCAAGATCAAGTCCAACGAAGAGACCGAGCTCAACGGCCAGGGCCCCAAGATCACCGAGGCCGACATCGAGCAGCTCTACGCCAAGCTCGACGCCCTGGGCGAGGGCGACATCCTGGTCATCTCCGGCTCCGTGCCCAACACCTTGCCCGGCGACATGTACGAACGCATCATGGCCCGCCTCGAGGGCCGCGGCGTCCGCATCGTGGTCGACGCCGAGCGCGACCTTCTCACCCGCGTGCTCTCCTACGGTCCGTTCCTCGTCAAGCCCAACAACATCGAGCTGGGCGACATCTTCGGCGTGGAGCTCAAGACCCGCGAGGAGGTCGTGCCGTACGCCAAGAAGCTCCAGGAGAAGGGCGCCAAGAACGTCCTGGTCTCCATGGCGGGCGAGGGCGGCGTCCTGGTCGCCGAGGACGGCAGCGTCTTCACCAGCCCGGCCGCCAAGGGCACCGTGGTCAACTCCGTGGGCGCGGGCGACTCCTCCGTGGCCGGCTTCATCGCGGGCTACATCGAGACCGGCTCCTACGAGACGGCCTTCAAGATGGGCCTGTCCGCGGGCTCTGCCAGCGCGTTTTCCGATCACCTCGCCACGCGCGAGGAAGTTATGGACCTGATGTCTCGCTAGGGGGCGGGACTCGTCATTTCACAGAAAGGGGAGTTAGGCATGAAGATCACCGATCTGCTTAAACCCGAAGCCGTAAGGCTAGGCATCGAGGCGGCCAGCCGCGACGATGCGATCGACCAGCTGGTCGCCCTGCACGCCGCCGCCGGCAACGTCACCGACAAGGCCGGCTACAAGGCGGGCGTCATGGCCCGTGAGGCCGAGTTCTCCACCGCGGTGGGCGACGGCATCGCTATCCCGCACGCCAAGGTGGCCGCCGTCAAGCAGGCCGGCCTCGCCGCCGTGACCGTGCCCGCCGGCATCGACTGGAACGCCCCCGACGACGCCCCCGTCGACCTCGTGTTCATGATCGCCGCCCCCGAGGGCGAGAACAACGCCCACCTCGAGATGCTGGCCAAGCTCTCCCAGCTCCTCATGCACGAGGAGTTCGCCAACGAGCTGCGCGCGGCCAAGACCCCCGAGGCCTTCCTTGCCGCGATCGACGCCGCCGAGGGTGGCCAGAAGGCCGCCGAGGCCGCCAAGGCCGCCGCTGCCCCGCAGGGCTACGACGTCGTGGCCATCACCGCCTGCCCCACCGGCATCGCCCACACCTACATGGCTGCCGAGAGCCTCGAGAAGAAGGGTGCCGAGCTGGGCATCCGCGTCAAGGTCGAGACCCAGGGCTCCGGCGGCGCCAAGAACATCCTGACCGCCGAGGAGATCGCCGGCGCCAAGGGCGTCATCATCGCTGCCGACAAGAACGTCGACCTCGCCCGCTTCGACGGCAAGCCCCTCTTCAGCTGCCCCGTCGCCCGCGGCATCTCCGAGCCTGAGGTCCTGATCGGCAAGATCATGGACGGCCAGGCCCCGATCCACCACGCCAACGGCGCCTCCGCCGCTGCGGCCGAGACCTCTGCCGAGGGCGAGTCCGCGTGGCGCAAGATCTACAAGGACCTCATGAACGGCGTCTCGCACATGCTGCCGTTCGTCATCGGCGGCGGCATCCTGACCGCCATCGCCTTCCTGGTCGACCAGCCTGGTCTGGGCACCAGCTCCTACGGCTCGTCCATCCCGGCGGCCGCCCTGTTCAAGACCATCGGTAGCGAGGCCTTCGGCCTGATGCTGCCGATCCTGGCCGGCTACATCGCGGCCTCCATCGCCGACCGCCCGGGTCTTGCGCCCGGCTTCGTCGGCGGCCTCTTCGCCAAGGCGGGCTACGACTTCGCCTACCTGGGCACCCTCGACTCCACGAGCCTCATCTCCGGCGGCTTCATCGCGGCCCTGTTCGCGGGCTTCGCCGCAGGCTACCTCACCTTGGGTATCGAGAAGCTCTGCGACAAGCTGCCCGACTCGCTTGAGGGCATCAAACCCATGCTCATCTATCCCGTCCTGGGCACCCTGGCCATCGGCCTCGTCATGCTCGCCCTGAACCCGGTCTTCGCCGCCATCAACACCGGCCTTAACGACTTCCTCAAGGGCCTCGGTACCAGCAACATCGTGGTTCTCGGCCTCGTCCTCGGCGGCATGATGTCCGTCGACTTCGGCGGCCCCTTCAACAAGGCTGCCTACGTCTTTGGCACCGCCGCCCTCGACCCCAGCTCGGGCCTTGGCACTACCGGCCAGATCATCATGGCTTCCGTCATGGTCGGCGGCATGGTCCCGCCCCTGGTCATCGCCCTGTCCACCACGTTCTTCAAGAACCGCTGGACCCAGCAGGACCGCAACGCCGGCCTGGTGAACTACATCATGGGCCTCTCCTTCATCTC
>CAVDTK010000096.1:0-8859 GCA_963611755.1 Oscillibacter sp. ER4 | reverse complement strand
TGTTGCGGCCCTCGCGGCCGATGATGCGGCCCTTGAGGTCGTCGGAGGGAATATGGACGGAGGTGACGGTGATCTCGCCGGCCTGGTCGGCGGCGCAGCGCTGGATGGCGGTGGAGATGATCTCGCGGGCGGTCTTGTCGGCCTGGGCGCGGATGTTCTGCTCGGACTCGCGCAGAATCTGGGCCTCGTCGCGGACGCTCTGGGCGCGAACCTTGGCGAGAAGCTCGTCGTGGGCCTCATCGGAGGAAAGGCCGGCGATACGCTCGAGCTCGGTGGTCTGCTTTACCTCAAGGGCATCAAGGTCGGTCTTGCGGCGATCAAGCTGGCCCTGGAGGCTCGAGAGCTGGTGTTCACGCTTGTCGAGGGCGTTATTCCTGTTGTCCAGGGACTCCTCGCGCTGCATGATGCGGTTCTCCATGGACTGGAGCTCGCTCTTGCGCTTCTTCTCCTCGGCCTCGGAATTCTGCTTGAGTTGCATGATCTGCTCTTTAGCCTCGAGAACGGCCTCTTTCTTGGCGGTCTCGGCCTGGCGCTTGGCCTCGTCGGAAAGACGGGCGGCCTCCTGCTGGGCAGAGGCTATCTTCTCATCAGCCTCGCGAAGCTTGGAACCGCTCTTCTGGGCGAGCAGGTAATAGGTGACGGCAACGCCGACTGCTAGGCAAATAAGCCCAACGATAATAGCTTGCAGCATGTCTGACTCCTCTAATGGCAATATCAAATAGTTAAAAATCAACGGGCGCCGCCACAAGCGATGCCCAGCCATTAGAAGCACATTCTTTTGTCAGTTCTTCAAATGCCCCAGATATTGGAGACCCTTGTCAAACAGACCCTATAAAAACCTATAAAAACGCTGCGTGGCAGCGCAAAGAAAGCCCTTTTAACGGCTTTTCCATATTATTGCCAGGTTAGTCTGATGTCAAATTTTCGTTCAAGATTTGACGTGCCGCGGCAGCGCTCGCGCCAAATGAGAAGCCCTTTGAGCTCAAGTACCTGACAATCTTTTGGTAGTCGTTCTTACCGGTGAGCCGGCGCTTTGACGCAAGGCGAAGGGCTCGATCCTCCTCGGACTCATCCTCGAGAAAAGCATCGGGCCAGCCTTCGACCTCGGCGATATCGATGCCCTTGTTCGAAAGCTCGAAGGCGATCTTCTTAGGACCCCAGCCGCAAGACAGCTTGAAGCGAATATAGGAAGCGGCGAACCTCGCGTCGTCGATCAGGCCGCACTCTTTGGCTCGCATGACGATTTTTCTGGCCACGTCGGGAGAATAACCATCAGAGATGAGCTTGTCCATGGCTTCTTTGGCCGAGTAGTCACGTTTGTTGACAAGCTCGGCCAGCCGGGTAGACCCGACCGTCTGCGAGAGCTCCCTGATCTTATAGGCGAGTTCTGCCCTTGACGCGGGGCAGAACTCGCCCGACTTGACCTGTTTGTCGATCAGCTTGGCAACACGGACCGGCACAATCCAAGACTCATCCTGACCGTTGCTCGAGACCTCGATGCGCGGAAGCCTTTTCTTAACAGAGAAGGAGCTCTTTGCCTTCTCGGGCATCACGACCTCGAACTCAAACGAATCAGGCATCAAAAATTACTCCTCAGAGTCGGAATCGTCCTCGAAATCAAAGGAACCGCCATCGCTGTCGGCGCCAAGGCCATCCTCAAAGTCCTCGCCCACAGGCTCGCCCACGCGCTCGTCCCCAAGCTCCAGGCCGCAGGCCACCCGCACCTTGTGCTCGATCTCTTCTCGCAGCTCGGGGTTGGAGGACAAGAACTCCTTTGCGGCCTCGCGGCCCTGGCCCAGACGCTCTGTCTCGTAGGTGAACCAAGAGCCGGCCTTTCTCACCACTTCGAAGTCGACGGCCATGTCAAGGATCGAGCCCTCCTTAGAGATGCCCTGGCCATACATGATGTCGAACTCGGCCTGCTTGAAAGGCGGCGCGACCTTGTTCTTGACGACCTTCACGCGAACGCGGTTGCCGATGACCTCGTTCTTCTCCTTGATGGAGTCGATGCGACGGATGTCCATGCGCACGGACGAGAAGAACTTGAGCGCGCGGCCGCCGGGCGTGGTCTCGGGGTTGCCGAACATGACGCCGATCTTCTCGCGCAGCTGGTTGATGAAAATGCAGGTGGTGTTGGACTTGGAGAGAGAGCCGGCGAGCTTTCTCAGCGCCTGGCTCATAAGGCGAGCCTGAAGGCCGACGGTGCTATCGCCGATCTCCCCCTCGATCTCTGCGCGAGGGGTCAAGGCGGCCACGGAGTCGATGACCACGACGTCGATGGCGCCGGAGCGCACGAGCATGTCGCAAATCTCGAGCGCCTGCTCGCCGGTATCCGGCTGGGAGATCAGGACCTCGTCGATGTCGACGCCGATACGGGCAGCGTAGCCCGGGTCAAGCGCGTGCTCCGCGTCGATGAAGGCGACGATACCGCCCATGGCCTGGGCCTCGGCCAGGATCTCGAGCGACAAGGTAGTCTTACCGGAGGACTCGGGGCCGTAGATCTCGATGATACGGCCACGAGGAACGCCGCCGATGCCGAGCGCGGCATCGAGCGCCAAGGCACCCGTGGGGATGGCCTCGACCTCGAAATCAGGGCCGCCGTCGCCGAACTTCATGATCGAGCCCTGACCGAACTTCTTCACGATCTCATCGGTGGTCTCTTTGAGAACCTTGTCCCGCTCTTCACCGGTAGTGCGAGGGCGAATCTCTTTGACGGGTCCCTTAGCCTTAGCCATAACCGCTCCTTCTTGTCCCGAACAACTATGGAAATAGTAATCGAACACTCGTTCCTGGTCAAGTGTCTGGACAAAAAGATATACGCATGTTCTATCGGTTTTCTGACGGGCATCTATCAGCTGTCTGACAGCTATCTATCAGGGCAAACCCGCACAAGGCACGTCAACAGCGCGTCATTGAAAATCGCGAGGTACCCGAGAAATGCTTCGAACTTTTATGCGCTCTCACATCTTCAGAAGAGCTTCATAAATAAGCTCGAGGCTTTTATAAACTGCCTGGTGACGGACCTGCTCGCGATCGCCCTCAAAATGGTTCTCGCACGCGTCGACGCCAAAAGGCGCGCAAAGCCCCGTCCAAACGGTGCCCACGGGCTTGCCGGGCTCTTCTCCCCCGGGACCGGCGATTCCGGTGACGGAAACGGCGATGTCGCAGCTCAAGACCCGGGCCGCACCCTCGGCCATAGCGCAGGCGCACTCACGAGAAACCGCGCCTATCTGTGGCACAGACAAGACGCCGTCGTTGGGCACGCCCAGAACCTCGTGCTTCACGGGGATCGCGTAGCTCACGACGCCGCCTCGCACGACGGCAGAAGACCCCGCGACCGCGGTCAACGTGGCACTCACCAGGCCTCCGGTGCAGGACTCGGCCGTGCCCACGGTCGCGCCCTTCTCGGCAGCCAAAGCCACGACCTTGGACGCAAGATCGAACAACGCCTCGTCAGGGGCAAAAATCACCTTGGATCCCATGGCTAGTCCTCGCTTAGGTACTTCCAGGACTTGACGAAGTAATCGATGCCCGACCAAGCCGTCAGGACCACGGCGACAAGCATCGTGAGCTGGAAGAGAAGCTCCAACGCGCCCTGCCAGAAGCTCGACGACGGTAGCCCGCAGACAAACAGAAGGCCGCAGATGGCGACCATGGTCGTCGCCGTCTTCCACTTGCCGAGGTTGCTCGCAGCAACGACGACGCCCTTAGAGGCCACGACCATACGCAGGCCAGAGACCAGAAACTCACGCGCGATAACGATAAGTAGCACCCACACGCTCACGACGTTGTTCTCAAGCAGGTAGCACAGGGCCATGATCACGGCGAGCTTATCGGCAATGGGGTCTAAGAACTTGCCGAAGGTCGTGACCTCGTTCCTGGAGCGCGCAAGGTAGCCGTCGAGCTTATCGGTAAGCGAGATCACCACGTACGCCGTAAAAACCGCCATCTGGGGCCAGGAGAAGTCCTCTCCCCCAACACGGCCCACGCACTCCGCGAGCACCAGCCACAGCGGCACCAAAACCACGCGGGCGCAGGTGACGACGTTGGCCGGCGTCCAGATGCCCTTGCTCTTACCCAAAACGGGTCACGCTCCTTTTACTTAGCAATCCTCGACGATCTCGCCGATCATCTCGTAGCAGAACGAATCGACCAAATCGACGGTCACGATGTCGCCCACGGCAGCCTCGCCGGACGCGATGTGGACGGCACCGTCGCAGTCGGGGGCCTGGAACCAGGTGTGGCCGATGAGCTCTGCGCCCTCCTCGGTCTCCTCGATGCCGTCGATAATGACCTGGACGCGTTCGCCCACGTGCTTGGCGGTGGCCGAGAAGCCCAGCTCCTCGACGAGGTCGATCAGACGCTGGGTACGCTCAAGCTTGGTCTCGTCGTCGACCTGGTTGTCCATCTCGGCCGCGCGGGTGCCCTCCTCAGGCGAGTAGGCGAAGACGGAGGTGTAGTCGAACTCCTCGGACTCGATGAAGTCGTAGAGCTCGTCGGCCTCCTCGTCTGTCTCACCAGGAAAACCGGCCATGCCGGTGGTGCGAAGGACCATACCGGGAATCTCGCGGCGCAGGCGGGCGAAGAGCTCGTGGAGCTCGGCCGGGCTGCCGGAGCGGTTCATAGCATTCAAGATGCGCGCGGAGCAGTGCTGGATGGGGATGTCGATATAGGGCAGGACCTCGGGCGTGTCGCGGATGGCGGCGATAAGGTCGTCCGTCATGCCCTCGGGCTGCAGGTAGAGGACGCGCAGCCACCCGGAGTACGGGCGCACGACCTCTGCCGCGGCGCGGAGAAGCCCGGCCAGGCTGGAGCCGTCCTTGAAGTCAGAGCCCCAGATGCCGGTGTCCTGGCCGATGAGGATGATCTCACGGACACCGCCATCGAGCAGGGCTTTGATCTCCGCCAGGATCTCGTCCTGCGGGCGGGAGTGGTAGCGGCCGCGGATATAGGGGATCGCGCAGAACGTGCAGAAGCGATCGCAGCCCTCGGAGATCTTGACGAAGGCCGAGGCGCCTTCGACCGTGCGCAGAAGCCCGGTGTCCATGACGCTCGCGGCCTGCGCGGGAAGGCCCAGGACCTCGCGGACGACGCCGCAGATGCCGTCCTCGTCCTCGGCCTTGACGAAAGCCGCGACCTCGGGAAGCTGCTCGGGCAGGTCAGAGCCGTAGCGGGAAGGCACGCAGCCGCACATCACGATGGGGCATGCACGCACGCCGTCGGCGCGCGACTCGGCGATCTCGAGGGTCGCCTCGACGGACTCCTCGGTGGCCGACGCCAGGAAAGAGCAGGTGTTCACGATGGCGACATCGGCCTCCTCAGGCGAGAAGACCTCGTTGAAGCCGTCGCCCAGAAGAAGCGCGCGCATACGGTCGGTGTCGACCTCGTTCTTGGCGCAGCCGAGCGTGATGAAAAAGACGCTGCCCGAAGGGTTGCTCGTCACTTGGAGACCTCCGGCCTATCGATAGTTGGTGAACTGGAGGGGCTGGCCGAAGTCCTGCGCCTTGAGGTGCGCGATCACGGACTGCAGCACGTCGCGCGAGGCGCTCGTGACGCGCAGCTTGTCGCCCTCGACGACCGGCTTGGCCTTGACCTTGAGGTCGCGGATCTCCTTGGAGATCTTCTTGGCGGTATCGGTGTCGATGCCCTGGATAACGGTACCGTGCTGACGGACGGTCATGCCGCCCGCCGCCTCGACGTCGCCCCACTTGATGCTCGACAGGTCGATGCCGCGCTTGGCGAGCTTGGAGCTCAAGATGTCGCGGACCTGGCCGCAGACGAACTCGGAGGGAGCCTCGATCTTGAGCGACCCCTCCTTCTTGGAAAGCTCGAGGCTGGCGCCCGTTCCCTTGAGGTCGTAGCGCTGGGTCAGCTCACGCGCGGCCTGCTGGCAGGCGTTGTCGAGCTCTTGCATGTCGACGACGGAGACGACGTCGAAACTGGATTCCTTGGCCATGGGTCCCTCTCCTTTGCGGCGCGCGGGCGCCTGATTGTGCTAGTTGGTGCTGGAAGTCGCGGTGGTGCCGGTCGAAGTCGTGCTGGCAGACGTCGTGCCGGTCGTTGCGGTGGTCGCCGAAGCCGTGCCGTCAGTCGTGGCGGTCGTCTCGTCGGTGGTCGTGACGGGCGTGCCCTTGATGGTCACGGTGCCCGTGCCGGAGGACTTGGACGTGAAGTCGACCTTCTTGTTGTTGTTCGAAACCGAAACGACGCTCGGCTTGGCGGCGCGGATCGTGATCGAGTCGGTGACGGTGAACTCCTGCTCCCAGGGGCCGGTCACGCTCTCGGCCACGGCGCTCGTGCCGTCGCAGGTGATCTCAAGCCAGGAGTACTCGCCGTCGGCCACGCTGACCTTGACGACCGTCGGCTCGGGCTGCGCGGCAGCGGCCGTGGCATCGGTCGTCGCGTCCGTCGCGGCGTCGCCAGAAGTCGTCGAATCCGTCGTGGTCGATGTGGTCGAAGACGACGTCGTCGTGCTCTTGGAGCTCGAATCCGTGCTGGTAGAAGAGCTGCCGGAATTCGATTTGCTCGACGAGTTGTCCGACGTCGTGCTCACGCTCACCGTCTGGCCGCTCGTGCTGCCGGTGTTCGTCTTGCCGTTCACGCACGACGTCACCGAGAAGACCAGGATGCCCGTCAGGATCATCGCCAAGACCAGGATGATCAGGAAGGTCGCGCGGCGAGGGTCGGACAAGAACCCGCCGACGCCTCCCCTTCTGTTGTTGCGGCGGCGGCCGTTCTGCGGAGGCCTGGAACCGCCGCCGGAAGAGCCGTTGGCAGGCCTGCGACGAACCTTGGGACGGTCGACGTTGGCGATATTTCTGGACGAGCGGCGGCCCGTGAGCGTCGAGGCGCGCTCATAGGGTTTGGCCCGGTCGTCGTAGCGCATGTCATCGGTGTAGTCGCCCGAGACGACGCGGCGCGTGCTCACGTCGTCTCTGCGATAGCTGCGCTGGGGACGGCTCGTGGCCGAGCGCCCCGAAGAGGCGCCCCTGCCGGAATAGCCCGAACCGGACCGCGAGGAATATCCTGAGCCGGAGCGCGAGGAGTACCCTCCCCGCCCGGAATTGGTTTGTCTCGACATCTGGGTTTCAGCGACTCCCGTGACCTGCTGGCGCTGGGACAAAAGCCTCGACGCCGGGTCGTTGTTGTTGACTGATCTCCTGCGCTGGTTGCGCACGCGGCGGGCGTTAGAGCGGTAGGCCTCGCTCGTCGCGGAGTCCGCCGTGGCGTAGGCGCCCGTGTTGTAGTTGTGGCCGTAGGCTCCCTCGCGGTTGTACGCCGAGGCGGCGGAAGGGCCGCTGCCCGCCATGGGCATGGTGCGGCGGGGCCGCGCGTCGGTGACGGTGGCGAAGGCGCCCATGTCGCCCGCCGGCCCTCCCGAGGTGGGGAGAAGCCCGTGGTACTCCACGTAGGCCTTGGGCCGCGAGCCTTCGGGGTTCACGACGTCGTAGCCCGAGATGAAACGGCCCGTCTGGGTGTCTCGAGTGCGGCGGCGCAGTTCGTGGGAGGACGTGCCGTTGACGTAGTGGTAGAGCTCCTCCTGGAAGAGATCCACGATCTCGCGCGAGTTAAGCCCCAGGTAACGGGCATAGGAGGAGAGCATACCCTGCGCGTAACCGCTTTGGGGAATGCGCTCGAAGTCGCCCTCCTCGAAGCTCACCAGGACATCCTCGCGCAGCTTCAGGATGCGCGAGGCCTGCTCGATCGAGAGGCCGAGGTCGTGCCTGCGTCTTTGCAGCAGCTCGCTGAAATGCGGCTTTGGCACCCTACTCTACCCCCTGATACATCGCGTCCTGCGTCTTGAGCTCTTCGAGGCCCTCGCGGTCGAGAAGCACGTCTCGCGGCTTGGAGCCGTTGGCGGGCCCCACGACGCCCTTGGCCTCGAGCATGTCCATGATGCGCCCTGCCCTAGTGTACCCAACGGACAAGGCGCGCTGCAGGCCGGACGTGGATCCAAGCTGGGAGTCCACAACCAGCTGCGCCGCCTGCCAGATGAGTGGGTCCTCTTCCTTTGGGGCATCGGCTCCGGGAGCGCCCGGCGCGTTGGGCACGACCGCCGTGAGGATGTCCTCGTGGTAGTCGGCAGCCTTCTGCTCACGGACAAACTGTACCGTCTGCTCGATCTCCTCATCGGAAACCCAGCAACCTTGAGCGCGCCTTGGCTTTTTGCCGCGGAGCTTCACAAGCATGTCTCCGCGGCCCAGAAGCTGCTCTGCTCCCTTCTGGTCGAGGATGATGCGGGAGTTGAGCGAGTTGTCGACCGACAGAGCCACGCGGTTGTCGATGTTGGCGCGGATAAGGCCGGTCACGACGTCTGCCGAAGGGCGCTGCGTGGCCACGATCAGGTGGATACCCGCGGCACGGCCCAGCTGGGCGATGCGCACGATCGAGGTCTCGACGTCCTTGCCCGCGACCATCATGAGGTCGGCCAACTCGTCGATGACGATGACGAAGTACGGCATGTGCTTGGGTGGGTTCTCCATATCGGCGTACTTGTCGCCGTCGACGTTCTTGTTGTAGGTCTTAATGTCACGGACCTTGTAGTGCTCGAAGACCTTGAGGCGGCGCTCCATCTCGGTGACGCCCCACTGAAGGGCGCTCGCGGCCTGGCGCGGCTCGGTGACCACGGGCACGTAGAGGTGCGGCAAGCCCGCATAGCCCGTGAACTCGACGCGCTTGGGGTCGACCATGATGAGACGGACCTGCTCGGGCGTGGCTCGCATGAGCATGCTCATGACGATGGAGTTGAGAAGCACGGACTTACCGGAGCCGGTGGTGCCGGCCACCAGAAGGTGAGGCAGGCCCGCGAGGTCGACGACGATGGGCTTGCCCTCGGAGTCGCGGCCGAAGGCGCACTCG
>CAVDTK010000095.1:0-8920 GCA_963611755.1 Oscillibacter sp. ER4 | reverse complement strand
TGTCGACCGGGGTCTTGCCGGTCTTGACCACGCGGGCGAGAAGGCCGCCGGCCGCACCGTAGACCGCCAGCTCGCAGGTCATGGCGGGAAGGATGGCCGCGCCCGGCATGCCGGTGAGGACACTCGAGGTCACGCAGGCCAGGATGCCGGAGGCAAGGCCCGCCACGGGCCCGGCGATAAGGCCGCAGAGCAGCACGGGGATGTGCATGGGAAGCCAGACGGTGCCGCCGCCGGGCAGGGCGTGGAACGCCATGGGAACGACAACGCCCAGGGCGGCGCAGACGGCAGCGATAACGACTTTCTTGACAGGGCTCATAAAGGCCACCTCTCACTCGTGGTTCTTCTCGCCGTCGAGCCGGTAGCCGCGCGCCTCCATAGCAAGGGCCAACTCGTCCGCCCTTCTGATGGCGGACACGAACAACGGGATCAGTAACCGAACAAAAGACTGAATCTGTTCGGTAATTCTAGCAGAAGATGCGCCCGCCATGCGGACTTTCTGAGCTTTCATGATGTGGGCCGTCTCTTGGAGAAGGATCGGGATGAACTGCACCGTGACGCCCACGGAAAGGGCCGCGACCTCGGTGGGGATGCCCAGGCGGGCAAGCGGGCTCAACAGGTCGCGCACGCCCTGGACAAGCTCCTGCGGCTTAGTGACGCAGGTGAGAAGCGAGCCCGCCGCCACGACGAGCACGCAGTGGGCCACGACCTTCGCGCCCTGGATGGCCCCCGCCGCCGTGAGATGGAAGATCCACCACGAGAAGACGGCCTCCTGGTCGCTGAACATGAAGGCGTTGAGGGTCATAACCATGAGGAAGAACCACTTGAGCGAGGCCGCAGGAGCCAGGGCGCGACGGGCGCCGACGCGGGAGATGCCGACAAGGACGCAGGTCAGGAGCGTGGCCGCCGCCCAGCCGAGGGGCGTGGAGACCACGGCGCCAAAGATCGCGGTGAAGGTGACGAGACATATCTTGGCCGCAGGCGGCAGGCGGTGGAGCGGCGTGTTGGCGTCGACGTAACCCAGGCGCATTATCGCGGGTCACCCCCGGGGGCGGCGGATTCTGCTGGCGCGGGCGCGGGCACGGTCGCAGGCGCGCTCGCGAGCCTTTGCGCGACGGCGTCCGCCAGCTCCTCGGCAGAAATAACGGGCTGGTCAAGGCATATGCCGTGCGCGGCCAGGGCAGCCGCGGCCTTAGCCGGGTAGCAGCCGTCGAGGCCCAAGGCCTGCATGCGGGCGGCGTCGCCCAGAAGATCGCGAACGCCGCCGCGGGCCGCCACGCGACCTCCCTCTATCACGGCCACCTCGTCGCAGACGTGGGCCACGGCGTCGGCGTCGTGGCTCGCCATCACCACGGCGCAGCCGGCGCGGGCGCAGGCCTGGATGGCGGAGAGGCAGTCGCAGCGGACCTCGGGGTCAAGGCCCGCCGTGGGCTCGTCCAGGATCAAAACCTCGGGCCCGGCCGCCAGCACGCTTGCCAGCGCGACCCGGCGCTGCTGCCCGCCGGAAAGCGAGAAGGGCGAGCGTCCGCGGACGGCATCGAAGTCCAGGCCAAACGTCGCCAGGGCACGCCGAGACGCAGCCTCTACCTGGGCTTTATTCTTTCGCAGGCAGCGCAGGGTAAAACCGACCTCCTCCTCGACCGTGGCCGAGAAGAACTGCCGCTCGGGCAGCTGGAAGCAAAGCCCCACCCGCGCCTGGAAGGCACGGCGCGCGACGGCGTCTTTCCAGATGTCGTGGCCATCCACGAGAAGGCGGCCCTGCTCAGGCGCACAGACCGCGGCCAGGATCTCCAGCAAGGTGGTCTTCCCGGCGCCGGTCTTGCCCATCACGCCCAGGACCTGGCCGGACTCGACGGCCAGGCTCACGCCTTCGAGCGCGCGGCGGCGCCCGCCAGGCGCATCGCCTGCCGGGTAGGAAAAACCAACGCCCTCAAGCTCTACGCGCACAGGGCACTCACCGCCTGGGCCAGGGCCTCGACCGTCACCGGGCAGGGCGCGCCCGCGGGCACAGCCCCGCGCTCCCTCAATAAACGCCAGGTACGCACCGCCACCGGCGCCCGCAATCCTGCGCTGGCGAGAAGGTCTTCTCGCACAAGGATCTCCTCGGGCGCGCCCGCAGCGGCGACCTTGCCCTCGCAGAACAGCACGACCTTGTCGGCCGTGGCGGCAAGCTCCAGGTCGTGCGTCACGGCGATGAGGGCCGCCCCGTTCTTCTCGCAAGCCCCGCGGACGGCGAGAAGAACGTCGCGCCGCGACTGGGGATCGAGCATGCAGCCCGCCTCGTCCAAGACGACGACATCCGGCGAGCAGGCGAGGACCCCCGCCAGGGCCACGCGCTGCCGCTGGCCACCGGAAAGCTCGTTGACGTCGCGGGCCTCGAAGCCCGCCAAACCCACGGCCTCAAGCGCGCGGCGGGCGGCATCCGCGGCCTGGTCAGGCGTGGCGCCGAAGTTCAAGGGGCCAAAGGCCACGTCCTCTTCCACGATGGACGAGACAAACTGGTTGCCCGCGCTCTGGAAGACCATGGCGCAGCGCGACTTCACGGCCCAGGAGCTGCGCGCGTCAGAAGAAAGGTCCAGCCCGCAGACCGTGAGGTCGCCCTCCTGCAAGGGGATGAGCGCGTTCAAGTGCCGGACAAACGTCGTCTTTCCGCTGCCGTTTGCGCCTAGAATACAGGTAAAGGAGCCAGCCTCGACGTCGAGGTCGACGCCGCGCAGGGTCGCGCGCGCATGCGAGGCGGCGCGACCGTACGAGTGCCAGACGCCGCGTGCGCGCACGGCGGGTTCGCGCTGCGTTTGGCGGGCATCGACGCTCATCACGGCTCCTCTCAAGTTAGACGTTGGATTATTGTAAGGCGAAGGCCACGATACCCGAACAGCTTTTACCTATTGTTCGGAAATAAAGGAGGAGCCCACCATGGATAGACGCTCGGAGCGCTCGCGCAGGGCCATCCAAGACGCGTTTCTCGAGCTTTTGGAAGAGCTCCCCTACGACCAGATCACGGTGACCAACGTGCTGGCCCGCGCCCACGTGGGCCGCGCCACCTTCTACGCGCACTTCCACGGCAAGGAGGACCTGCCCGCCGTCCTTGTCGCCTACGTCTGCAAGCACGCCCTGGCGCCCGAGCACGCCGAGGCCTCGCACGACTTCACCGGCCATAGCGACGCCGTCTCGGTCGTGGAGCACATGCTCTGCCACCTGCGCTCGCACGACTGTGGCATGCACGCGCTTCTGGTGGGCGGCGGCGCCCACGCGCTGGCGGACGCTCTCTATAAAGAGATCGCCCGCCGCGCCCGCGAGCAGCTGCCGGAGGAGCCCCAAGGGCCCGCCGCGGCCGTCGACCGCGAGCTTCTCGTCAACCACATCGCCGGCAGCTTCGTCGAGATGGTCTTGTGGTGGTCGCGCGAGGATTTTGCCGCCGACCCCCATGAACTGGCCAAAGGCTACCTGACGCTCATCTTGGGGCTTCTCGGCAAGAGCTTAGGGTGACGCGCGGGAAGCGTTTGTGTAACAGGCGCCGCTTTCCAGTGACGACGGCGACACGGCCAATGTGCGGCGCGACCGCTCACGGGCGGAAATCCCGCCGCACACCGACTAATTTCCAAGGGCGCCCGCGACGGCGCCCCCATTTACCTGCGGCGTCAGATTGGCGTCAGACCGGCGTCAGCTGGCTGATAGATTGGCCCGCTAAAGTGCCTCTCACCCGCAAAACGCGATGCGAAGGAGAAGCACATGTCACTGCATTGGCCAACCGAGAAGGTAGCGTTCGAGGTCTTTGACGACGAGGGCAACGAGGCGCAGCACAAGTACGCGCCGGGAACCGTGGTCATCTATGTGGGCGCGAGCCAGGTGAACGACCTCGACCTCGTGAGGTACCTGCGCGGGATCGTGATCGAGCGGGCCTTCGACACCGGCGAGGGCGAGGGCTCCCCTGCCTCCGAGCCGCCCTCGAGCGAGGAGAAGATCTGGAAGGCCGAGATCGACCTCATGCGTAACCTCATGGCGATGAACGCGCCCGAGCCGGAAAGCGACGGCGGGCCGGGGGATGGAGATGAAGACGAGGCCGGCGAAGACGACGCGGCAGACGGCGACGACGACCCCCGCGACCCCTACGACGCCTTCGACATCGACGAGGCCCTGGGCAAGATCCTGGCGAGCATCACGCTTTCCGAGAGATACCCCTCCCCCTTCGACGACGCCCCCAATATGCAGTTCCTTATCAAGGACTGCAACCACGTGAGCATCGGCTAGGGGCGCCCTTCTCGCCAAAGCACGACGCGCCGCCCGGCGGCCGTCCGTAAACCCGTGGAGCAAATCGTGCCCTCAACCAGACCGATCGTGTCATGGAGACCAAAAACCTGAAACCCGGGCCCTATGATCAACCCTGTAAGGATAGGCTCGCGAGAGTTTCGGGCTCCATGAAAGGTCTGGTATGAAGCACGAGGACATCATCAAAAAACTCTCCCTCGAGGAGAAGTGCGCGCTGCTTCAGGGCGCAAAAACGTTCGGCAGCTGGCCAAACGAGGCTGCCGGCATCCCCGCCATCGAGTTTTCGGACGGCCCCAACGGCGTGCGCCACCAGGCGGGCGCGGCCGACCACCTGGGCCTTAACGGCTCAGAGCCGGCCACGTGCTTCCCCACCGCGGTGACCGTGGCGAACTCCTGGGATCCCGAGCTTGGCGAGAAGGTCGGCCAGGCCATGGGCGAGGAGGCCGCGTCGCAGGGCGTCGACGTCCTTCTGGGGCCGGGCCTGTGCGAGAAGAGAAACCCGCTGTGCGGCCGCAACTTCGAGTACTTCTCCGAGGATCCCTACCTTGCCGGCAAGATGGCCGCGGGCTACGTGCGCGGCATCCAGTCCAACGGCATCGCCGCCTGCCCCAAGCACTACGCGGTCAACAGCCAGGAGACCCGCCGCCAGGCCTCGAACTCCGTGATCGACGAGCGCACGATGCGCGAGCTGTACCTCACCGCCTTCGAGATCGTGGTGAAGGAGTCCGCGCCCAAGACCATCATGAGCTCGTACAACCTGGTCAACGGCACCTACGTCAACGAGCACAAGCAGCTGCTCCAGGAGATCCTGAGAGACGAATGGGGCTTCGACGGCGCCGTCGTCACCGACTGGGGCGGCTCCAACGACCACGCGCTGGGCGTGGCCGCCGGCTCCACCTACGAGATGCCCGCCCCCGGTCTGGGTTCCGTCCGCGAGCTTCTGGCCGCCGTGCGCGACGGCAAGATCAGCGAGGCCGACATCGACGCCCGCGTCGATGAGGCCATCGAGCTTGCCCTGGACGTCCACCCCAAGGTCCTGGCCGCGCCCAAGACCTTCGACGCCGAGGCGCACCACCAGCTGGCCCGCAAGGCCGCATCCGAGGGCATCGTCCTTCTCAAGAACGAGCCCGTCGATGGCGCGCCGCTTCTGCCCGTGGCGGCCCAGACCAAGGTCGCCCTTATCGGCGACTTCGCGCAGACCCCGCGCTACCAGGGCGCCGGCTCCTCTGCCGTGAACTCCACCAAGGTCGACTCGATGCTCGACATGATCGACCAGACCCCGCTTTCCCTCGTGGGCTTCGAGCCGGGCTTCGAGCGCCATGGCGAGAAGAACGCCGAGAAGCTCGCCGCCGCCCTTGACCTTGCCAAGCGCGCCGACGTGGTGCTTCTCGCCCTGGCCCTGGACGAGATCGCCGAGTCCGAGGGCGCCGACCGCCTGAACATGAAGCTCAACGAGAACCAGGTAGAGGCTTTGCACGCCATCCGCGAGGTCAACCCCAAGGTCGTCGTGCTGTTGAGCGCCGGCTCCTGCGTGGAGACCGACTGGGCCGCCGACGCCCCCGCCCTTCTCTACTGCGCCCTGGGCGGCCAGGCCGGCGCGGGCGCCGCGCTCGACGCCGTATGCGGCACGGTCAACCCCTCCGGCAAGCTCACCGAGACCTGGCCGCATCGCCTGGCCGACGTGCCCTCCTCGGCGAAGTTCCCCTCCGACGACTGGAAGAGCGAGTACCGCGAGGGCATCTACGTGGGCTACCGCTACTTCCAGACCGCCAAGAAGCTCGTGGCCTTCCCGTTTGGCTTTGGCCTTTCCTACACCACCTTCGCCTACTCCGACGTCAAGCTGAGCGAGTGGGACGTCACCTTCACCGTAACCAACACCGGCACGGTGGCCGGCGCCGAGGTCGCGCAGGTCTACGTGGCAAAGCCCGTCCACGAGGTCTTCCGCGCCGAGCAGGAGCTCAAGGGCTTCACGCGCGTGGAGCTTCAACCCGGCGAGTCCAAGACCGTGACCGTGAACCTGGGCGACAAGGCCTTCCGCTACTTCAACGACAAGACCAACACCTGGGAGGTCGAGGGCGGCACCTACGAGATCCGCGTCGGCGCCTCCTGCGAGGACATCAAGCTCACCGCCTCCATCGAGATCGCCGGCACGGGCGCGCCCAACCCCTACGAGGGCCGCGACGTCTCCTGCTACGAGACCGCCGACGTGCTCAAGGTCTCCGACGCGAGCTTCGCCGCCCTTCTCGGCCACGAGATCCCCGTCGAGAAGCCCGCGATCGACCGCAACATGTGCTTCCGCGACCTCAACCACGGCCGCTCCCCCATCTTCTGGATCGTCTGGCTGGTCCTGCGCACCATCAAGAACAAGGCCGACAAGTCCGGCCAGCCCAACTTGAACGTCCTGTTCATCTGGAACATGCCGCTGCGCGCGCTTGCCAAGATGACCGACGGCATGGTCAACATGCGCATGGTCGACGCCCTGGTGATGGAGATCCGCGGCTTCTGGATCATCGGCATCCTTCGACTGATCGTCGAGTTCATCGTCAACCTTATCCAGAACGCCCAGCTTGGCGGCAAGATCGCCGACAAGTCCAAGGCGCACTAGAGACGCGCGGTCGCGCAGAAAGTAGGAATCATGAGCTTCAAAACCTGGACAGAAGAGCACGAGGCCCTCTGGCAGTTCATCAAGTTCAACGTGCTCTCCAACATCTCGACCATCACGCGCATCGTGTGCGCGGCGGCGGGCGCGGCGGTCTTCGTCAACATGATGGGCCTCACCGACCCCTTCCAGTTCCTGATCTTCAACTACACCGAGCCCTCGAGCAACGGCCTGGGCGGCTTCCTCACCTTCCTGGTGGCCGAGGTCCTGGCGCAGGTCGTCAACTTCTTCGTGCAGATGAAGTGGGTCTTCAAGTCCGACGCCTCCTATAAGGACAGCGCCTGGAAGTACGGCGTGCTGGCCGTGATCATCGTCGTGGTGAACCTGGTGCTGCCGAGCTACGTCGTGTCCTTCTGCCAGAACAGCTTTGGCATGGATGCCGCGCTCTCCTCCACCATCGCTTCTGTGGTGAACACGCTGCTGGCCGTCATCGTGAGCTTCCCGCTGCTTAAGTTCTGGATCGCTCCCAGCAAATAAGCCGCAGGTCAGGATACACGCGAGTCTCACGGGGCGCCGACAGACAAGTCGGCGCCCTTTCTTTATGCGCCGCCGCAATTTCCAGGGTTGTCTGATACCTCGGGCGCTTCCAGCTTTCAAATCCAAGGGTTGTCTGATACCTGAAGGGCTTCTCGCTTCCAAATCCTGGGGTTGTCTGATTCCAAAACATCAGACAACCCTCGAAATTGAAAGGAGAAGGGGCGCCGAGTATCAGACAAGTCCGCAAAATGAAAGGAGAAGATCGCGCGAGCATCAGACAACCCCGGAATTTACAGGGGCCGCGCCACCCGCGAACGAAAAACGAGGGGCACCGGAAATCATCCGGCGCCCCTCGCGCTCTCAAACGCTTGTAAGCCAGGCCTTAAAGCCAGACTATGCCCTCGTCATCGTCCGAATCGGACCCCTCGTCGTCGCCCGCCTTGTCCGCGACATTCCAGACGGCCGAATCCTCGAGCCAGGTGTGCTGGTTCTCGGCGTTGGCGTCCTCGAAGGGTTTCTCGACGCCGTCCTCGAACCAAACGAGCTGACCGTAAGGCTCAGGGTCGTGGCTGATGGTGGGGATGTCTCCTGGCTCGTTCATAGCTAGAGTCCCAGCTCTTTGGCGACCTCAGCGGCGCAGGCCATGGCGTCGGCGATGGCGGACACCACAAGCGAACTGCCGCAACGCGCGTCTCCGGCAGCATAGACCACCGCACCGGCGGCCTTCTCATCGCGCTTTGCCTTGTGCGAGCAGGCGCAGACCATCTGGGGCAGCGCACGGCCCTCGGTGGCCATCGGCACGTCGAAGGCCTTGAAGACCTGGGCGGCAGGACCGGTGAAGCCGCAGGCGATGAGCACGAGCTGGGCCGGGTAGCGGCGCTCGGAAGACTCGATGCGCACGGGCTTTCCGGCCGACCAGTCGAGGTCGACGGCGTCCAGCGCGCGGACCTCACCCTCCTCGTCAAGCAGGATACGCAGGGTGTCGATGCCCCACTCGCGCATCTCGCCGCCCATCATGGCGATGGCCTCTTCCTGGCCGTAGTCGGTCTTCTTGACGTTGGGCCACTGGGGCCAGGCGTTGCTCGCCGCGGGCTTGTCGGGCGCGGCGGGCATGAACTCGAACTGGCGCACGGACTTGGCGCCCTGGCGCACGGCGGTGCCGATGCAGTCGTTGCCGGTGTCGCCGCCGCCGATGACGATGACGTCCTTGTCCTTGGCGTCGATCGCGGGCGCGCCGCCCTCAAGCACGGAGCGCGTGGCGCTCGTGAGGTAGTCGACGGCGTAGACCACGCCGCCCGCGGCCAGGCCCTCGGAGAAGCCCACGGCGGAAAGGCCGCGCGGCACCTGGGCGCCCGCCGCCACCACAACGGCGTCGAACTCGGCCTTGATGGCCGCGGCCACCTTCTCGTCGCTCGCGTCGACGGAAAGCTTGAACTCGATCCCCAGCTCGCGCATGAGGGCCACGCGGCGCTCGACCACGGACTTCTCGAGCTTCATGTTGGGGATGCCGTACATGAG
>CAVDTK010000094.1:0-8968 GCA_963611755.1 Oscillibacter sp. ER4 | reverse complement strand
ACCTGCGACACGCTGATTAACAGTCAGCTGCGCTACCACTGCGCCACCGGGGAATTGGTGTGTGCTCCTTCGCACAAGAAATTAGTATACAGACTTCGATTTCTATTGCAAGCAGAAATTTGGGCGATTTTGAAAATTTGTCGCCGCGGATGGGCGGCCCGGCGCGTTTCTCGAGGTAGGAATGTTAAAAGACAGGGCAAAGATCGCTTGATTGCGCGCTTCACGGTATTCTCGCCCAAGCAAACACCCCACACGCACGATCGATTGGATGCCCCATGTTAGATATCGAGAAGACCTGTCGGCTGGCCCTGGTACAGGCAGAGCCCGTGATGTTCGACAAGGCGGCTTCACTGGAGAAGGCCTTGGGCTTGATCGACGAGGCGGCGGCGCAGAATCCCGACCTCATCGTCTTCCCGGAGCTCTTTATCCCCGGCTACCCCATCGGCCTTTCCTTTGGCTTTAGCATGGGAAAGCGCGACGAGGGCGGACGCGCAGACTGGAAACGCTACTACGACGCCTCAGTCGTGGCCGGAGGCGCCGAGTTCGAGGCCCTGACCGCTGCCGCGAAGAAGACCGGTGCCTTTATCAGCATGGGCTTCTCCGAGAGGGACAGCGTGAGCGGCACCCTCTACAACAGCAACGTCATCTTCGAACCCGACGGCTCGTACAAGGTGCACCGCAAGCTCAAGCCCACGGGCACCGAGCGCGTGGTGTGGGGAGACGCCGACAAGGACTTCTTCCCCGTGACCGAGACGCCGTGGGGCCCTGTGGGCAGTCTCATCTGCTGGGAGAGCTACATGCCGCTCGCGCGCGTGGCCCTCTACCAGAAGGGCATCACGATCTACATCTCCCCCAACACCAACGATAACCCCGAGTGGCAGTCCACGATCCGGCACATCGCCATCGAGGGCAAGTGCTTCTTCGTGAACGCCGACATGCTGGTGAGAAGGTCTTCCTACCCGAGCGACCTTTGCGAGGCCGGTGTCGTTGACACCCTGCCCGAGATCGTCTGCCGCGGCGGCAGCTGTGTGGTGGACCCCTTTGGCCACTACGTGACCGACCCCGTCTGGGACACCGAGACGATCATCTATGCCGACCTGGACATGGAGAAGGCCGCCTCTTCTCGCATGGAACACGACCCGGTGGGCCACTATGCCAGGCCGGACGTCCTGGAGCTTATCGTCCACGAGAAGTAGGTTCGTCGTCGATTCAATGCGCCGCCAAAAGAAAACCGCCCGATGTGAAGTCGGGCGGTTTTCTCATTGAGGGCATGTTAAGACGCGCGAAGGACGTTCCCGCAGGTAGACAGCCTGGTGCCTAGTCCTCCATGTAGTCTTTGAGGCGACCGGAGCGGCTGGGGTGGCGAAGCTTGGCCAAAGTCTTGGACTCGATCTGGCGGATACGCTCGCGCGTGACGCCGAACTCGCGGCCCACTTCCTCGAGGGTGCGGGGGTGGCCGTCCTCAAGGCCAAAGCGGAACTTGATGACCTTGCGCTCGCGGTCGGCCAGGGAATCGAGCACCTGGTCGAGCTGTTCGCGAAGCATGGAGTCAGAGGCGGCCTCGGGCGGTGCCACGGCAGTGGAGTCCTCGATGAAGTCGCCGAGCTGGGAGTCCTCCTCCTCGCCGATAGGCGTCTCCAGGGAGACGGGCTCCTGGCTGATCTTCTGGATCTCGCGCACGCGGTCCGGGCTCATGCCCATCTCGGCGCCGATCTCCTCGGGGGTGGGGTCGCGGCCGAGGTCCTGCAGAAGCTGCCTCTGGACGCGGATAAGCTTGTTGATGGTCTCGACCATGTGGACCGGGATGCGGATGGTGCGGGCCTGGTCGGCGATGGCGCGCGTGATCGCCTGGCGGATCCACCAGGTGGCGTAGGTCGAGAACTTGAAGCCCTTGGTGTAGTCGAACTTCTCGACGGCACGGATAAGGCCCAGGTTGCCTTCCTGGATAAGGTCGAGGAAGAGCATGCCGCGGCCCACATAGCGCTTTGCGATGGAGACGACCAGGCGCAGGTTGGCAGAGATCAGCTGCTGCTTGGCGTCCAGTCCCACGGCCTCGATGCGCATCAGGCGGCGCTGCTCGGCGCGGGTGAGCTCGATCTCGCCGGCCTCGGCGGCCTCGAGCTTCTCGGTGGCCTCGGCGCCGGCCTCGATCTTCATGGCCAGGTGCACCTCTTCGGAGGCGGTGAGAAGGTCGACCTTGCCGATCTCCTTGAGGTACATGCGCACCGGGTCGCCGGTGAGCATCACCGTGGAGGTGTCCGCGCGGCGGGCGCGGGCGCGGCTGGAGCGCTTGGGCTTGGAAGCCTTGGCCTTAGGCACGGAGCGCAGGGCCTCCTTGACGGCCTTGGCCTCGATCACGGACTCGTCGTCATCCTCGTCGTCGGAGAACTCGTCGTCCTCGGAGGAAATGATGTCGTCGTCATCGTCGTCATCGACGTCGGAGAAATCCTCCTCGACGTTGACGCCCACGGCGGCGAAGGCAGCGGTGTCGACGGGCTCGGCGGAGTCCATGATGTCGATGCCCTTGGCCCTGACGGCGTCATAAATATCGGAAAGCTCGTCTCCGTCGACGTCGATGTCCTTCAAGGCAAGCTGGATCTCGTCCTCGGAAACGCTGCCCTCCTTCGCGCTGACGGCGATGGACTCGACAGCGGCAGACAGCTCATCTGTCAGCTTGATGCTATTCTTGGTCTTCTTAGATGCCACGAATATCCCTTCGACGCATGAACTGCAATATTTTACCCAAAAATCTTAACTTTCAGACGATCGCGACAACTTCAACACGAGGGCGTTGATCTTTTTTTGAAGCACCGTGGCCTTAGCGAAGAGATTGTTTATGGACTCCGGCGAGCCTTCGTTGCGCTTGAGCTTGGCCCTGATATCCCTGACCTGGCGTTTTGTCGAATATAAGTCAAGGGTGTCGATCAGGACCTCGACCTTCTTCTCGTCGGTCATGCCCTGCTCGGACATGACGCGGCTGCCCGAGACCACGCTGGGGGCACTTGGGTCAACCGCGGCCGCCGCAGCCACGACCTCGGCCGCGGAGGCATGCGCGGGCGTGGAGAGCATGGCCCAGGCCATGGCCTCGTGCCGCTCGTCTACCCAAGAGATGTCGGCCAGGCGATCGCCGAAGGGCTTTACCTCATCGGGTAGGGCCGCCAGGTAGGAGAGAAGCTCCACCTCGCAGGAGTTCTGCAGACGATCGTCGGCCGAGAGCATGGTAAGCGACGGGCTAGGCACCGCGACGCTATGGTTTACCTGGGCCTGGTTTGAATAATCGTCGTAGGAGTCGTACTCATCGTAGGTGCCGTAGGAGCCATCGTCGTCCGCGGACCAAGAGCCGTAGGCGTCGTCGGGCACGTCGTCATAGGACGAAGCGGCGCGCGACGCCGATCCAGGAGCCGCCTCGCGGGCGGGTTGCTTGGGGCCGCGGGGCGCAGGCTCGTCGCTCTTCTCGACCGGGGCATCCTTGATGGCGCGCTTGACGTCGTCGACGGCAAATCCCAGCTGGTCAGAAAGGCGGGTGGCGTACTCGTCAATCACCAGGGAGTGCTTCAAGGGCGCGAGGACCTTGGCCATCTCTTCCAGCGCCTTGACGCGACGTCCCGGCGTCCCAAGGTCAAAGCCCGAAAGGCGCTTATCGAAAACAAAGTCCATCAGGGGCTCGGCCGCGTCCAGGTAGGGCTGCATGGCAGCGGCCCCCTCGGCGGCGAGAAACTCCATCGGGTCCTGATTATTGGGCAACACGACGCACAACAGCGCGCACGAGGTCTTGTCGATGAACTGCACGGCCTTCTCGGCGGCTCGCTGACCCGCGGCGTCGCCGTCGAACATGCAGATGATCTTGGAGACGCGCTGGCGCTCCATCAGCCGCACGTGGTCAAGGCGAAACGCGGTGCCCAAAGCGGCGACGGCATTGGTGTAGCCGGCCTCGTGCATGGCGATAACGTCGGTGTAGCCCTCGCAGACGATCGCCACGCCGGTCGCGGCCATGGTCTCTTTGGCGCGGTCGTAGGCAAACAGATGCTTGCCCTTGTTAAAAACGCTGGTATCGCGCGTGTTGATGTACTTGGCCGTGTCCTTCTTGGGGCCTATGACGCGACCGCCAAAGGCAATGGTGCGCCCCAGCTCGTCGTGGATGGGAAACATCACGCGGTCGTAGAAACGGTCGACGGTCCGCCCGGATCGGGCCACGGCCACGTCGGTCGAGACCATCTCGGCGTACGAGAAGCCCTTCTCGCGAAGATGCGAGACGAGCGTGCCGCGACCGGGCGCAAAGCCCAGGCCCCAGCTCTTAGCCACCTTGCCGCCAAAGCCACGGGAAGCCAGGTAGGAGCGTGCGGCATCCGGGCCATCGCCTCGGCCGCGCATGAGCATCGTCTGGTAGAAAGCCTCGGCCTCGCCCAGGCATTCCATAAGGCGGCTCTTCTTGGGGCCGCGCTGGCCGCCCTTCTCCTCGTTGAGCTCGATCCCGGCGCGATCGGCCAGGTAGCGGATGGAGTCGAGAAAATCGAGGTTCTCGCGGCGTTGCACGTAGCTAAAGACGTCGCCGCCCTCGCCGCAGCCAAAGCAGTGCCACAGGCCGTTGTTGGGGTTGACCTTGAAGGAAGGGCTCTTCTCCCCGTGGAAGGGGCAGCAGCCCCAGAACTCCTGGCCACGCTGGCGGAGCTCCACTGTCTCGCCGACAAGCGCCACGAAATCCGTGGCCTGGCGAACGCGCTCCTTGTCCTCGTCAGAAATCAAGCGGGATGCCCCCTTCAAGCTCGCCTGCGTCCTTGGGTCCGTCTCCCAGGTGTTGCCGTACCCAGTCAATATTACCCAGCACAGTGGCCTCGAGCTCGTCGAGGTTGTCGAATTTACGTTGCTCGCGCAGGAAATCGGTGAAGGTCACCGCAACTGCCGCGTCATAAATATTCGAATCAAAGCCAACGAGTGTCGCCTCGAGGAACTGGCCGTCGTTCAGACTCGTCTCAAAGCTTCGCGGGCGGCCGACGTTGATGGCGGCGGGGTATGCGAGGATTTGGGCGTCATCGGCCTTGTCTACCAGCGGGGTAACGTAGCCCGCGTAGACGCCCTCGCGCGGGAGCAACAAGGTCTTCTCGACCTCGACGTTTGCCGTGGGAAAACCGAAGGCCGTGCCCTCTCCCCTTCCGTGGACCACGCGGCCAAAGACCGTGTGAGACCTGCCGAGAAGTTCGGCGGCACAGCTCACCTGGCCTTCATTTAAAAGGCCGCGAATACGGGTGGCGCTCACGGGCAGGCCGTTGGTAGACGCAAGCTCTTGCGCGACGACCTCAAAACCAAGGTCTTGGCCAAGGTGCGCAAGAGCTTCGACGTTGCCTTTGCCGCCAGCCCCCAGGCAGAAGTTGGTCCCCACGCAGATGGCCTTGACGTCGAAGGCGTCCATCAGAACGCAACGAGCAAAGTCCTGGTAAGCCATGCGGGAAAGCTCGCGGGTGAACTCGACGGCCAAAACCGGGAAGTCAGTGAGGACGCCGATTAGGCTCCTCCTGGTTGCGGCCGTCATAAGATTCGAAGCCGAGGCATCGGGCGCCAGGACCTGCGCCGGGTCGGGGTTGAAGGTCACGACGACACAGGCAAGGCCGCGCTCGCGAGCAAGCTCGCCCGCGCGCGAAAGAAGCCTCTGGTGCCCAACGTGTACGCCGTCGAAGGCCCCGATCACGCAAACACAGGGCTTATGCAGGCATTCATTGATTGCAGCACCGTCTTTTGCGAAGAGGGTCGCCGCCACGGAAGAACCCGCAAGGGCCAGGTCGCGACGGCACCAGCGCCCCCCGCGCGTCATGCTCGCACGCCCACGATAGCCTGCGGGAAGTTCGAGACGCACGCGAGCACCTGCCCACGTCTTTCCCAAATACCGACAAGCCCCTGGTCAAAGACCAGGCAGACCTTCTCGCCGTCTCGCGGGGCACGAAGCGACCCGTCATCCGCCACCTGCCCGCAGGCGATCCTGCGGCCGCAGGCGATATCGGTGACCTCGGACAGCTCGACCTGGCGCGCAGGCATGCCGAGAAGGGCCACAGGGTCCAGGCAATGCTCGAGGACAAAATCCGCGCCGCCCTCGGACAAGGCATTAAGCTCAACGCAGCTCTCCAGGCCCACGGGCCCCGCCGAGGTGCGTACAAGCCCGCAGAGATGGGCTTTGGTGCCCAGGCTCTCGCCCAGATCGCGCGCGATGCTCCTGATGTAGGTGCCCTTCGAGGCATCGACGTCGAAAGTCCAGGTCAGGCCCTCCTCGTCCTGCTTCAGGCCTAAGAAGCGCGTCTCGTGGATCGTGATGTGGCGCGGCGCCAGCTCGACCTGCTGGCCGTCGCGGGCCATGGCGTAGGCTCGCTTGCCGTTGACGGAGATCGCAGAATAGGCGGGCGGGACCTGGTCGGTCTCCCCCACCAGGCCGCCAACGGTCGCGGCGGCAAACTCAGGGTCATAAAACTCCGCAGGCACGGGAGCCGTGGCGATGACCTGGCCCTCGGCGTCGTCGGTGTCAGTCTGCGCGCCAAAACGCACGCGCGCCCGATAGCTCTTGGAGTCCAGGGTGACAAGGCCCAGCAGCTTGGTCGCCTGGCCGATGCCCACGATCAACACGCCCGAGGCCGCCGGGTCCAGGGTACCCGCATGCCCCACGCGCTTCTCGCTAACGGCACGGCGGACGCGGCTCACCACATCGTGGCTGGTAAGGCCTACCGGCTTGTTAACGGCGAGAAGGGCGTTGAGGGCGCTCGGCTGCCGTCTCAACGCGCGTCCTCGTTCTTGTAGAGGGCGCGGAGCTTTGGCAGCGTGAGGGACAAGGCCTGGTCGATGTCGCCGTCGACGGTGAAGCCAGCCGCGGCCATGTGGCCGCCGCCGCCCATCTCTTTGGCGACGCCGGAGATATCGCGGCTCGTCTTGGAACGAAGATTGCCGCGTACCTTCCCACCAGGGATTTGTTTGAGGAACAGCGTGACCTCGCTGCCCTCGACGCAACGCACGAGGTCAACCAGGCCGTCGCACTCGGCAACCGGCACGCCGCTGGCGCGCAAATCGGCGTCGGTGACATAGCTATAAGCAATGCGGCCCTGCTCAAAGGTGGTGATGCGGCCCATGACCGTGGCGCACAGGTGAAGGTAGGCCAGGCGGTCGGACTGGTAGACGTTGACCGCGACCTCGGCAGGAGAAGCCCCGGCGTCAACCAGAAGGCTCGCCACCTTGAAGGCCTCGGGATTGGCGTTTTGGTACTGGAAACGGCCCGTGTCGGTGATGATGGCGCACAGAAGGTTCTGGGCCATAGTCTGGGTAAGGCAACCCAGCTTATGGGCGTACTCGGCCACGATGACGCCCGCGGCCGCGGCTTCCGGGCGTACGACGCCCGCGTCCCAAAAACGCTCGTTGGAGGGGTGATGGTCGATGACGGCTACCTTGGCCGCGCGCTCCATCACCTTCTGGGCCTCGTTCAGCCTCGAGGGGCAGGAGAGATCCACGCAGATAAAGAGGTCGGGATCGACCGTGTAATCGTCGACATGGACAAAGCTGTCCGACCCCGGCAAGAACGTGTAGGTGCGGGGCACGATGTCGTGATCGGCCAGAAGGTTGGTGACCTCCTTGCCGGGCCACATGCGGCCGATAAGCTCGGCCAGGCCCAGGCAAGAGCCGATGGCGTCGCCGTCGGGCGAGGTGTGGGCGCAGATCGCGATGGTCTGCGCCCCCTCGATGAGGCTCGTCACCTCATCCAGCTGCGACGCCTGTCGGCCAAGAATTGCTTCGTCCATGAAACCCAAGACTTTCCTTGCTCGTTAGTCCTCGTCGCCCGGCTCGGCCGCGGCGCCCTCGCCCGCGGGCAAAGCCTCAGCCTCGTCGCCTTCGGCGGCCTTCTCGGCGCCGCCGTCAGCGACGGGGTAGCCGAACTCGTCCTTCTCGACACCCAGGGTAGGCGGCACGACCTCCAAGGCCCGGGCGATGCGCTCGGCCTCGTCGGTGGTAACGTCGATCCTGAAGTCGAGCTCGGGCGTCACACGCCAGCCCAGCGAGCGCCCCAGAAGGGAGCGCACGCGGCCCTTCGCCCGGGCGAGCGCCGAGGTGACCTCGTCGTAGCGATCGGAGTCGCAGCTGATATAAGCCCTCATGAAGGACTTGTCGACCGAGACCTCCACGCCCGTGACGGTCACGAGCGCGAGGTCGGGGTCGGAGATCTCGAAGAGAAGAATGCTGGCAAGCTTCTCGCGCGCCTGCTCGTTGATCCTTCTGGAGTTGCGGTTCTGCTTCATCGTCTACTCCGTGCGGGCAACCTGGTCGATGCGGTAGCCCTCGATCTGGTCGCCGGGCTTGACGTCCTGGAAGTTCTCCAGGCCGATGCCGCCCTCCATGCCGGAGCGCAGGCTCTTGGCCTCGTCCTTGTAGTGGCGCATAGAGGCGATCTTGCCGTTGAAGACCACGATGCCGTCGCGCACCAGGCGGACAGAGTCGGTGTTGGCGATCTCGCCCTCCTCCACGCGGACGCCGGCGGCGATGCCGACCTTAGGCACCTTGAAGGTGTCGAGAACCACGGCCATGCCCGTGGAGACCTCGACCTCGGTGGGCTTCAGCATGCCGATACGGGCGGCATCGAGGTCCTCGAGGGCCTTGTAGATGACGTCGTAGCAGCGGATCTCGACGCCGTCGCGGTCGGCGGCGTTGCGGGCCTTGGCGTCCGGGCGCACGCCGAAGCCGATGATGATGGCGTTGGAGGCGTCGGCGAGGACGACGTCCGTCTCGTTGATGGCGCCCACCGCGGAGTGGATCGTGTTGATGCGGACCTCGGACTGGTCCATCTTGTCGAGGGAGTCCTGAAGGGCCTCGATGGAACCCTGGACGTCGGCCTTGATGATGAGGTTGAGCTCTTTGACCTCGGCGTCGGCCATGGTGGCGAAGAGGTTCTCCAGCGTGACGTGCTTGACGCGGTTCTGCTCCTCGATGCGGGCCTTGAGGGCGCGCT
>CAVDTK010000093.1:3592-9029 GCA_963611755.1 Oscillibacter sp. ER4 | reverse complement strand
CCGCCAACTACACCGAGGCCATCTACGCCACGCGCGTCTCGGGCACCGACACCTTTGGCGCCGGCGGCTTTACGCTGCTCGCCTCCGCAACTACGGACTCGGCTTACGACGTGGACGCCCAAATCCGCGCCGCCACGACGAACGGTGGTACGGGCATCAAGCCGCCCGCGAGTTGGACCAACTACACGCAGGACGGCGTAACCTTCGAGCGCATTCCCACCGACGAGGAGATTCTCGCCAAGGCGCGCGAGTCGTCGAGCACCATCAAGATCGACGACGAGGTCATCGAAAAGACGAACCTCACCACGGCGAACTTCACGGTGCGCTGGAGCACGGTCAAGTACGACGAGACCGACGGCTGGCACGTCGACGGCGTGCTTGTGGCCAAGAAGGCGCGTCTCGTGGTGACCAAGACCTTCGAGGGCGAGACGGACGCGCTGGAGGAGTTCAAGACCAGCCACGGCTACAGCTCGATCGATGACTACGACTCAAGCGCGGACTTCAATATCGACGTGACGCACGAGGCCACGGTCGACGGCGCGACCACCGACGTGAGCGACTATGAGCTGCTTCTTCTCCCCGAGTCCGAGGTGGCCGCCGTTCGCACCGGCACGAGCGACCGCCGCTACGGCTACACCTCCTACGACGCCAGCACGAAGACCTACACCTGGGAGATCGAGGCGCGCCAGAACCGCCTCTACACCGTCAAGGAGGATAACTACTACCTCAGCCAGGACGACTGGAACAACCTGACCTGGTACGAGGTGCACAACTCCAACTCCACCTACAACACCAACGGCTGGACGGAATACAACATCACCACCGGCGCGGCCGTGAAGGTCCTCGCGGCGGCGTACCCCACCGACGTCCCCTCCACGGCGTGGCAGACGGTCGGCTTCCGCAACGCCTACGTGCACAAGGGCACGCTCGCCGTGTTCAAGAACGACTACACCACCGGCGCCGCCATGGCCAACGTGGGGTTCGGCGTTACGCAGACGAACACGCAGGGCGCAAGCAAGCTCTACCAGAAGATCGGGACGAACGAGTACACCACCGACACCACGATCGTGAACAAGGACTCGAGCAAGTACCAGGAGGTCGACCAGGCAAAGACCGACGCCAACGGCGTGTTCTATATCTCGCTCGCCGCGCCGGACGATTCTTCTGGCTATACCGCCACGTACGTTCTGACGGAGGACAAGAACGACGTGGTCGGCTACGACGGCCCGGACAAGATCTCGTTCAGCATGACGTACGAGAAGGGCATCGCCGACGGCAAGGTCACCACCGAGGGCGGCTCGTCCGAGGTCACGTGGGCGAAGGTCGGCAACAACCAGTTCATCCTCAACATCTACAACCGCTCGATTGCCTATACCTCCGTGACGGCCAAGAAGGAGTGGGCCGCGGGCACCACCGACCCCAAGCCGGTGACGGTTCAGCTTTGGCGCCGCTACGGCGACAAGGAAGAGATCGTGCCCGCTCAGGGCGCGGGCGGCGACAGCGCGCTCGTGGACGTCGAAGGTAACGCCGCCTCTAACGAGGTGCAGCTCACCGAGGACGGGAACTGGACCTTTAGCTGGGGCAACCTGCCGCTGTTCATCAACAACACGTCGGTCACCTACTTCTTGCGCGAGGCCTGGATCGGCGACCCCACGAGCAGCGACTCGGTTGCCTACGACGCCTCGGCCGACAAGAACGACGGCTACGCCGACTACGCCGTGACCACCGAGGACGCGTGCTACACGGACGGCGACATGCCTGACGCGACGACGTATTCCGGCGACGAGCTGCGCGCGAAGTACCCGCACGAGTCGCCCTCGTGGGAGACGGACGGCACCACCACCTATGCCAGCCACGTGCTGCTCATGATCAACAACGAGGAGGTCAAGGGCAAGATCTCGTTCACCAAGATGGACCGCGAGGGCCAGGCGGGAAAGCCCCTGGCGGGCGCGACCTTCACGCTCTACTCCGACGCGGGCTGCACCAAAGAGATCGAGAGCGTGACCACCGGCGTGAACGGCGTGGTCTCGTTCTCGCAGCGCCCGGCGGGCACCTACTACATCAAGGAGACCAAGGCGCCCAAGGGCTACTCCTTCGAGGCCTCGACCGTCTACAAGGCCGTGGTCTCCAACGGCCAGCCGGTCATCACGCGCGTGGGCGACAGCACGCAGACGAGCATCACGACCATCACCAACACCTTCGGCGCGGGCCTGAACGTGCAGAAGATCGGCGGCGGGGATATCGCCACCGCGGCGGGCGTCTCGGGCGCCAAGTTCAAGCTCGCCAAGGCCGACGGCACGGGAACGTGGGCCACGGCCAAGAAGCTCACCACCGATGTCAACGGCGGCCTCACCTTTACGGGCCTCGACCAGGGCACCTACACCCTCACCGAGACTAAGGCCCCGGCAGGCTACGAGGCGGTTCAGGACGTGGTGCTCACGTTCACCGTGGACACCGACGAGGAGACGGGCGTGACCTCGTTCACGCTCGAGGACGAGAACGTGATCGACGCAAACGCCGAGACGGGCTTTGTGGCATGGGCGGATGCCTCGACCGACGACAACGTCGCCTACACCGTCACCGTGCGCGACAAGATGCTTTATGAGCTGCCCACCGCGGGTGGCATTGGGCCTCTCCCCACAACGATCGCGGGAGCAGGGCTTATGTGCGCGGCTGCGACAGTCTGGTACGTGAGGCGCCAGGCGGGAGGTGGTCGCCATGCCTAGGTACTGGGCCGGCGGGCATCCCCACGGCTGCCACGCAAAAGGGGGAGGCGGTTCACATCACAAGAAATGACGGGCGAAAGAACGCTCGACGTATTGGATTAACGAGAAAGAAGAGAGAAATGAAGGAGTTCTTTAAGAAGGTGGCGTTTGCGCTCTTTGGCATCGTGCTCGCCTTCGGCGTCACCGCGACGCCCGCGTTGGCGGATCCAAGTGGCTATGCCAAGAGCCTTGAGCTGACGGGCCTCGCGTCCGGCGAGACCGTCCAGGTCTACAAGCTCATGAGCTACGGTACCGATTACAACACGTATGAGTACGACAATACGACGACGGACGGCAAGACCAGCTTCAAGGCATACCTGGAGGCTGCTGCGAAAGCTGCAAACAAGAGCGCAGATGATTATCTGGCTGGCCTCTCTGGCGATGATCTGTCCGCATTCCTGGGCACCTACCTTTATGGCACGGAAACCTATGCCAAGCCCACCGCAACCGAAACCACGGTGTCCGGCACCAGCACGACCCTCACGTTTGAGCCTGGCTACTACCTGGTTTCGATGAAGACCGTGGGCGAGGGCGCTAACGTCTACAAGCCCTTCTCGGTTTTCGTGAAGATGAACGGCGAGACTTCGGCTATCAAGGCTGGCGATGGTGACTGGGGAACCACGACGGTTGCCATGAAGAGCATCAAGGGCCCCAGCATCGAGAAGAAGGTCATGCGTGCCAACGGTACCGACATGGCTTCTACTTGGAAGGGCACCAAGACCGTCGCCGTGGGCGAGACGGTTACCTATCGCGTGAAGCTGACCATTCCTGATTGGCAGTCTGGTACGACTCCGCGCTTGGAGCTTGATGACGCGCTGGTGAACCAGCAGTACGACAGCAACTCTGTTGCGCTGTGGTCCGAGGAAGGCGACGGCGAATCCGATTGGAAGCCTCAGACCAGAGTCGAAAACGCCATCTCCGAAAAGACGATCGGTAACTACAGCAACGGTACGCAGAGCGTTTCCTTCTCCATCGACTACTCCAAGCTCACTGGTGGCAGCACGTATTACATTACGTACACCACCACGGTAATGAGCGACATCACGGGTACCTCCAACACCGGCGACATGAAGGCGACGAACACCGCCAAGGTCCTTTACAGCACCAGTGATGTAACCACTTCCTCCACAACCGAGAGCAGCACGACCCTCTACACCTATTCTGCCAAGCTCACCAAGAAGGACATGGATAACAAGCTGCTTCCCGGCTCCGGCTTCACGGTGTATTCGGACGAGGCTTGCGAGAATGCCATTAAGTTCGAAAAGGTATCAACTGGTGACGATTCCTGGTACTACCGCGCTAGCGAGAGTGGCGACATAACCGAGATCCAGGCCGATGGCGAGGGGGCGTATCTCCTGATCAAGGGTCTTGATCCCTATAAGGACTACTACTTCAAGGAGACCACCACGCCTAAGGGCTACTACGCTCCTTCTAAGGCCTTCAAGCTCGATCTTGATTCTCAGATGACCGAGGCTGACGTTACCGAGCACTCTGGCACGCTTTCGAATGCTTCCGCGGTGACCGCGCTTGACCAGACTGCGGACGGGAAGCTCGTCTCCGGCAATGTCGACAACGATTACGGCAACCAGTACGACATCGTTATCCTGAACTCCAGCACGCCTTCGCTGCCCACCACGGGCGGCATGGGCACCGTGATCTTCACGGTCGTGGGCGTGGCTCTCATGGCCGGCGCCGCGGGTGTGCTCGTGGTTCGTCGCCGCAAGCAGAACTAGTTTCTCGCGCGGGTTTTAAATCGGGCGCCCGGAGCTTCTCGCCTCGGGCGCCCTTCTCGTCAAAATTGCGAACAATTGTTTTGATTGCGCGTATACGCCGACCGCAATAGGGTACAATTGTTCGTAAGCGGCAGCGGCGCCCTCCGAGTTAGCAGGCAGATTGGAGGGGTTCCGTTGGACGAAGTCACCAAGCTGCTTTTAGCGGCGGCCGAGTTTGTTTTAGCGGCAGCGATCTATTACTTGATCTATAAGTTGTAATCGTGAGGTGGGTTTGCCCATGTAAAACGAAACCAGCCGCCTGTAGGGGACGGCTGGTCTCTTGGGTTAAAACCCATCTCAGCTATACGCACAGGAGGGCGAAAGCCTCTGTACGCCACCGATTATACCCGTTCATCGGGCCTGCACGCAACGGGCGCAATTCGGGGGCGTGGAGCTTTTGCTCCCACGCTCCCGCACCTTGATTCGCGGCGCGGGAAGTTGTTCTCGTTAACTTTGGGAAGGAGGGCCGATGGGGCGCCGTCGCCTAACAAACATCGCGCTTGCGCTTGTCTTTGTGACGGGCCTCGCGGTCCTGCTGTACCCGATGGTGGCGGACCTCTGGAACAGCTGGCGAGAAGCCCGGCTTATCCAGAACTACGACGCCACCACCTCGCAGGAGGCCTCCCAGGACGAGGCCCTTATCGCTGGTAAAACGGCCGAGCAATGGATCGCGGACGCTACGGCGTACAACGCGACGCTTCCCGGCAAGGGCATCCCGGACGCCTTTGCCGAGCACACGCCCGCCGAGAGCGCGGAGTACCTGGGCCAGCTGGCGTATCGCGATGACGACATGATGGGTTATATCCAGATCCCCAAGATGGGGCAGACGCTGCCCATCTACCACGGCACGTCCGACGCCGCGCTGGCAAAGGGCGTGGGTCACCTTCAGGGCTCGGCGCT
>CAVDTK010000093.1:0-3342 GCA_963611755.1 Oscillibacter sp. ER4 | reverse complement strand
CAGCGACTGCTGGTGCGCGGGCATCGTGTGGCCTATGACGAGCAGGTCGCGGCGGCAGAGGTTGCCGAAGGGCCCGCCTGGTCGATCTTCACGCAGTACTGGCTGTGGGTCGTGGCCGGATTGGCTGTGGTCGCCGGGTTTGTGGCCGTGCTGGTCTTGCGGGATCGGCGGCGCGGGCGGAGTTCGGCCCGGCATATGGCGCCTTCTGCGGGGAGGCTGCGCTGATGGGCGGCGCTGGGGGAAAGACGGCGGCAAGGCGCCGGGTATCCACGGTGATCACCGTGCTGGTCTTTATCGCGGGGCTGTGCGTCCTGCTTTACCCGACGTTCGCCGACCTGTGGAACCAGGCGCGGCAGAACAGCCTGATCGACAGCTATGAAGAGGTGGTTGCGCAAGCCGATGCCAACGACACCTCGGCGATGTGGGAAGAGGCCAAGGCCTACAACGCCGCTCTCGACCCAAGCTTCCGCGATGCCTTTACCGGGCAGCAGCTTGACGCGGGTGATGCGTATTGGAGCCTGCTGGACCCTTTGGGCACAGGAGTCATGGGCTATGTCCAGATCCCCAAGATCGGCGTGAAGCTGCCAATCTATCACAGCACGTCCGAGTCTGTTCTGGCGCAGGGGCTGGGTCACCTGTCGGGAACTTCTCTGCCCACGGGTGGGCTGGGGACGCATTGCGTCTTGTCTGGCCATCGCGGGCTTCCCTCGGCGCTTCTGCTGACGGACCTGGACCAGCTGGTGGTGGGGGATCGCTTCACGTTGACGGTCTTGGACCAGAAGATGGCCTACGAGGTTGACCAGGTGCTGGTTGTCGACCCAAGCGACGTGAGCTCGCTTACCGTGGACGCGGATCAGGACTATGTGACGCTGGTGACCTGCACGCCGTACGGAGTCAATACGCAGCGGCTGCTTGTGCGCGGCCACCGCGTCGAGTGGGTCGATGAGCCGCAGGTCACGGTGGCGCAGCAGGTCCAGGCGAGCTTTGGCTGGAGATGGAAGCTGCTGCTGGCCCTTCTCGGCATTGCGGTGGTTGGTATAGTGGTGGTCGTGCGTCGACGTGGGCGCGGCCGGGCAAAAGGGGCACATGCCAAATGAGCAAGAAGATAAAGACGCTGGTTGGGATAGTCGCGGCGCTGGCCGTCTGCATGGGGTTGTGCGGGGTGCCCGCGGCCTATGCGGCCGAGGCGGGATCGTTTAGCCTTACGTGCTCGTATGATTCCGCGGCGGTGGGGCAGATGGAGTATCGGCTCTACCGCGTGGGCACCTGGACGGATGCGGGCGGTTTGGAGCTTGAGGACCCGTGGGGTCAGGCGGGTGTGTCCCTAGATGGCCTGGCGACTGCAAGCGACTGGCGCACCGCTGCCGAGAAGCTTGCCGAGTACGCAGGGGAGAAGGACATCCAGGCGGTGGAAACGGCCGCGACGGATGGCGCTGGTAAGGCGACGTTCGTGGGCTTGGACAAGGCGCTCTACCTGCTGGTTGCCGAGGGCAAGACCACGGAGGCCGGGACCTACTCGGGCGTACCGGAGCTGTTGGCCCTGCCTTCCGACGGAGAGATGAATCTCTCGATCGAGCCAAAGATCGGTTTCGAGGCGGCTAAGAAGGACGAAGAAGAGCTGAGTCCCCAGCCTGATGCACAGAAGCAAGATGGGAGCGCAGCCTCGGACCAGAAGAAGGGCGAAGGCCCCCTTTCATGGACGGGCGACGCAACCATCCCGGTGGCCGTTGTGACCCTTCTCGTTGTTGCGGGTGTGGCGTTTGTCCTGGTTTCTCGCCGTAAGCCTGCCTCCTCCAGCCCTTCCAACAACGACGAGTAAAACCGCTGGCTAGCTGCGGGGCTCGGGGGCCTATGGGAAAGCCTATTTAATGCCTAGAAATCAGGTACAAAACGGTCGCCGCCATAACGAGCACGGCCACTGATTGAAGAATTGGCGGTTGTCTGATAGCTGGCGGGCTTCTCGGCTGCAAAATGCGGGGTTGTCTGATGGCTACCAGGCTTTTTCCTTTAAGTTTTTGGACTTGTCTGATTCCGGATCATCAGACAAGTCCTCGAATTGAAAGGAAACGGCCCCTCAACCATCAGACAACCCTCGAAATTGAAAGGCGTCGGGCTCGGGAGTATCAGACAACCCTCGAAATTAAAAGCCGCGCGGCCCGGGACCATCAGACAACCCCTGAATTTGCAGGTCGGCAAGCGATCGGCCCCGGCACAAACCCGCCCAGTCATGTGGGGGAGCGGTGAATCCCTGGGTCTTCTCGCTGTTATTGCACAGGTTGTGTAATACTACCCAGGTTGTGCAAAAACGTCGAAAGGCCCCCATTTGAGACAGGCTTTACGAGAGACGACCGCGGGCAGCGTGTCCGTCTCGCCGCAGAGCACCGACCGCAGGAGCGTGCGAACGCGAACCGCCCTGCGTCAGGCCCTCGCCGACGAGATCGAAGCGACCGGCGACCTCTCCCGCGTCACCGTGACCTCGGTGACCGAGCGCGCCGGCGTCACGCGCCGCACGTTCTACTCCCACTTCCGCGACATCCCCGACCTGGTGAACCAGATCGAGGAAGAGACCCTGGCGGACTTTCGCGGCTACGTGGTCCGCATCTCCGAGACCAGCCTCGCGGGCCTGCAGGAATCCCTCAACCGCCAAGAACCCGCCCCCGGCTCGATCGAGCTTCTCCGCTGCATCGCCGAGAAGGGCAGCTACCTCAAGCCGCTTCTGGGCGACGGGGGAGACCCGGCCTTCGCCGAGCGCATCAAACGCATGGTGCGCGAGGTGGTCCAGGACCGCGCCCTCGACGGCCTTGACCTGCGCGCCCTGGGCTCCTTTTTCGACTACTACCTGACGTTTGCCATATCTGCCGAGGTAGGCGTCTTGCTCCGGTGGCTCGAGGGAGGCATGCGGGAATCCGTGGGCACGATGGCCCGCTTGATGACCGCCCTCATGTTCGTCCGCCCCGGAGACCTGTACGAGACCCACATCGACTTCGACATCCCGAGCTTCGCCCTCGCGACCCTTTGTCCCAAGGAGGATTCAAATGACCGATAAGTCCGCCGCTTCCATCAAGGCCGAGCGCGCCGCTCGCCCTGCCATCGAGCTCAAGCAGGAGGGGGCCGAGCTTTCGCCCAAGAACCCCACGGACCTGTCGCACGCTCACCTGCGCCTGGGCATCGACGTGGGCTCCACCACCGTTAAGCTGGCCGTCATCGACGACAACGACCGTCTGCTCTACGCCAACTACGAGCGCCACCACACCGACGTGCGCGCTACCGCCAAGGAGCTCTTTGCCCGCGCCAAGTCCGTCATCGGCGACACGCCCATGCGCGTCTCGATCACCGGCTCGG
>CAVDTK010000092.1:0-9038 GCA_963611755.1 Oscillibacter sp. ER4 | reverse complement strand
CCAGAGGGAGCGGATTTACAGTCCGCCGCAGTTGCCGCTGTGCCACATCCCCATTCTGTTATCAAGCACCTGAGGGAAAGTGCTTTGTGCCCCTCAAGCGGTGGTTATATTACGGCAGTTTTACGAGGCGTGTCAATCTATACCCCGCTGCCGGGCGTATCCTCATCACGTTTTGACCACATCCCCAGGTCAGAGGCGGTGTTTTTGGATTGCCGTCCATCATCGACCTGGGATTTGCGCCGCTTTGGATGCGGCTTTTTCGAAAAAAGATTTGGCGCTCGCAGAAAAAGTTTTTGAGAAAAAAGGCCCCGGGCTTGCGTGCCCGGGGCCTTGTCTTTATCTCTGGAGCCGGTAGAGGGAGTCGAACCCCCAACCCACGGTTTACAAAACCGTTGCTCTGCCATTGAGCCATACCGGCGGGTCCGTTAACTATACCAGTTCTTTCGCGGATGGCTAGCGCCCAATCAGGCGCCAGAGCTTTTCTCGCTGCTCCTTGGGAAGGCGTCCCTCCAAGGTCATGCGCTGCGTCTGCCTGGTCTGGTTCTCTTGCGCGTACTCGACCGCTAGCTCGGACACATCGTGGACCAGCACGTCGGCCGAGACCTTTTGCACCGGGATCCCGCCCACCGTCGAGCGGATGGCGTTGTCGCTGGTAACCACCGTGACGGCGCGCGGCGCCAGGCGCTGCTCGGTCACCAGGCGCTCGATCACGGTGTCGGCGCTCTCGCCCGTGGCGGAGAAGACCATGCGGACTCCCGCCTTCTTCAAGGCCGGGCGCTCGGGCGATACGTTGCCCGCCGCGTCGAAGACCACGATCACGGGGTCGAACCTTCCTTGGGCATAGGCCGCGACGTCGGCGACGAGAAGGTCGCGGGACTGCTCGAAGGGATCGGAACCCGCGCCCTTCTGCATGCGGCCCAGGTAGCGGTCGGACTTGAAGATGACGTTGTAGCCGTCGACGACGAGCATGGGACGGGCGTTAGGCATCCGCGGACCCCTTGGCCGTCTGGCGACGAAGCCACTCGTAGCACATGACCGTGGTGGCCTGCGCGACGTTCAAGGACTCGACGCGGCCGCGCTGCGGGAGCTTGGCGGCAAAGTCGCACTTCTCGAGGACCAGGCGGGAGATCCCGTCGCCCTCGGAGCCCATGACCAGGGCCACGCGGCCGTCGAGCGGCGCGTCCCAGACCACGTCTTTGGCGTGCTCGGTCGAGGCGCAGGCCCAAAAACCGGCCTCTTTGAGCTCATCCAGGGCGCGGCCCAGGTTGGAGACCTGGGCGATGGGGATATGCAGGACCGCGCCGGCGGACGTCTTGTAGGCGCCCACGCCCACGCTGGCCGCGCGGGCCTTGGGGATCACGACGCCGGCCGCGCCCACGACCTCGGCGGTGCGCACGATGGCGCCGAAGTTGCCCTCGTCGGTCACGTGGTCAAGCACGATGACCAGGGCGTCCTTCTCGCCGGCGTTCTTTATGACCTGGGAGAGGCTTGCATAGGAGAAGGGCTCGGTCTTGACGACGATGCCCTGGTGGGCGCCGTGGCTGGACAGGCCGTCCAGGCGCGCGCGGGTCACGTACTCGATCTCGACGCCGGCCGCGGCAAGGGCCGCCACCAGGCGATCGAGCGACGCGTCGCGCTCGCCCTGGGGGTTGCAGACCATGGCGCTCTTGAGCGGCATGCCGCCGGCCAGGGCCTCCTCGACCGCGCGGCGGCCCTCGATGAGGTCGGAGCGAGACGGGCCGTCCTTGCGGGACGGGCGCTTTTGCTGGGGCGCCGCGCCGGGCCTGCCGTACGCGCCGCGACCGGTCGCCTTGCCGCGGGCCGGGCCGCCGGCGGCATATCCGCCCTGCTTAGAGCCACGGTTCGAACCGGCGCCCGCGCCGCCGCGGCCGCCAGCGTAGCCTCCGCGAGAGCCAGCCGCCCCGCCGCGCGCGTTGCCGCCGCGGCCGGAGCCTGCCCCTGCTCCCCTACCTGCGCCGAAGCCTTTCTGAGAGTTTCTCGCCATGATCGCCTACGCCTTCTTGCGCAGACGCGCGCCGGCCGCGGTGTCCTCGACCATAAGGCCCAGCGCGCCGATTCCGTCGCGGATGGCGTCGGCCACGGCCCAGTTCTTGGCCGCGCGGGCCTCTTGGCGGGCGGCGAGAAGGGCCTGGGCGGCCTCGGTGGCGGAGTCGCCGGCATATCCGGCCTGCTCAGCGGCCAGGGTGACCAGCTCGGCGGGCAGCTCTTCTTCCTGGTCCTTTGCGGCGAGCTTCACGCCCATGACGTCTGCCAGCTCGCAGATCATGTCCGCGGCGCGCAGGCACACGGCCGTCGAGGTGTGCTGACCGGCCTCTGCCAGGTAGGTGTTGGCGGCCGTGACCAGCGCGAAGAGGGCGGCCAGGCCGCCGGCAGTGTTGAAGTCGTCGTCCATCTGGGCCACGAAGTCCTCGCGCGCGGCGTCGATGGCGCGGCCCAGGGTGCGGTCGGCGTCGTTGAGCTCGCCGTCCTGCGGGGCCTGGTCAGCGGCCCAGCGCAGGTTCTTGACCACGGTCTGCAGGCGCTCGAGGGTGCCCACGGTGCCGTTCAAGCGATCGAACGAGAAGTCCAGCGGCGCGCGGTACTGGGTCTGCAGCATGAGCAGGCGCACGGCGTCGGCGGGGTACTTGTCCAGGACTTCCTTCAAGGTATAGAAGTTGCCGAGCGACTTGGACATCTTCTCGCCGTCGACGCGCAGCATGCCCGTGTGCATCCAGGTGTTGGCCAGGGCCTTGTCCCAGGCGCACATGGCCTGGGCGGTCTCGTTCTCGTGGTGCGGGAAGATGAGGTCGGCGCCGCCGCCGTGGATGTCGATGGGGGTGCCCAGGTAGCGGTGGATCATGGCGCAGCACTCGGTGTGCCAGCCGGGACGGCCTTCTCCCCAAGGAGACGGCCAGCTGGGCTCGCCGGGCTTGGCGGCCTTCCACAGGGCGAAGTCGAACGGGTCGCGCTTCTCGTCGTTGACCTCGACGCGCTCGCCGGCGCGCAGCTGGTCGAGGTCGCGGCCGGACAGGATGCCGTAGTTGGTGTCGGACCGAACGGAGAAGTACACGTCGCCGGAGGGCACCGGGTACGCATAGCCCTTCTCGATGAGGAGCTGAATCATCTCCTGCATGGCCTCGATCTCGCGCGTGGCGCGCGGGCGGATATCGGGGTCCAGGATGCCAAAGCGGTGCATCTGCTCGATGAAGGCGTTGGAAAACTCCTCGGCCACCTCGGCCGCGGTCTTGCCCTGCTCGTTGGCGCGGTTGATGATCTTGTCGTCCACGTCGGTGAGGTTCTGGGCAAAGATCACCTGGTAGCCCTTGTACATGAGGTAGCGACGGATGACGTCGAAGGACAGGAAGGTGCGGGCGTTGCCGATGTGGATCTGGTCGTAGACGGTGGGGCCGCACACGTACATGCGGATCTTGCCCTCTTCGATGGGCTTGAGCTCCTCTTTACGGTGGGTCTGGCTGTTGTAGACGAGCATCGTGCTCTCCTTATTTCTCGAACTTCCGCGCGGGTGACGCAGCAGAAGAAGTCTACTCGTTCTTTTGCAGAAGGGCCACGGCCCATGCCGCGATGCCTTCTTTGCGGCCAACAAAGCCCAGGTGCTCGGTGGTGGTGGCCTTAAGGCCCACCTGATCGGGCGAGATGCCCATGGCTTCTGCCATGTTCTGGCGCATCCGCTCGCGGTAGGGGGCGAGCTTGGGGGCTTGGGCCGCGATGGTACAGTCGAAGTCGAGAAGCTCGTAGCCCGTCTCGCGGGCAAGGGCGGCCACGTGGCGCAGAAGCTCGATGGAGTTCGCGCCCTCATAGGCCGGGTCGGTATCCGGGAAAAGCTTGCCGATGTCGCCCGCGCGCATGGCGCCGAGAATTGCGTCCATCAAGGCATGGGTAACCACGTCGGCGTCCGAGTGGCCGAGAAGCCCCAGCTCAGACGGGATGTCGACGCCGCCCAAGATGAGCTTTCTGCCCTCCCGCATCTGGTGGACGTCGTAGCCGTGGCCGATTCTTAGCGAGCTCAATCGAGATCCCCTTCGAACGATCTTCCGCAGCCTTCCTCGACGAGGCGCTGCTCAAGCGTGGCCTGGGCGACGGCCAGGTCTTCCGGGATGGTCACCTTGAGGTTGTCGCGCGAGCACTCGACGCAGCGGACGCGGCCGCCGTGGCGCTCGACCAGCGAGGCGTCGTCGGTGCCGGCGTAGGCATCCCAGATCGCGGCCTTGTGCGCGGCCAAGACATCCTTGACCCTAAAGACCTGCGGCGTCTGCGCGGCCCAGTACATGGCGCGGTCGGGGGTGGCCACGATGTCCGTGCCCTCGACGAGCTTCAAGGTGTCGATGCAGCGAGAAGCGCAGATGGCGCCCGCGAGCTGCGGATTCTGTCGCACGCAGGCGCAGGCCCGCTCGATCATCTCGACCTCGACCAGGGGCCGGGCCGCGTCGTGGATGGCCACGAGGGAAAGCTCGCGGGGCACGCGCGAGAGGCCCGAGAAGGACGACGCCTGACGGGTGTCGCCCGCGGGCGCCAGGTCGACCGGGCAGCGCAGCGTGAGGCGGGACAGGACGTCCTCCTGCACGTTGGCCATGCGGTCGGGCGCGCAGACCACGATGATGCGGGCCACCGAGGGCGCACGGTCGAAGGCCATGACCGACCAGCACAAAAGCGGCAGGCCGCAGAGCTCGACGAACTGCTTGCCGCGCGGGTCGCCAAAGCGCTCACCCGTGCCGCCGGCCACGATGACCGCGCAGGTGTCCGGCCCGGTCGCGGATGTCTTGTGCCCCACTACCTGCTCCTGCGTGCAGACGCAGGTACCGTACATTGGCTCTGAGCTGCGGTTCATTCGCTCTTCCCCCACATACGGTGCAGCGAGTTGGCAAGGACGCCGGGGTTCTTGACGCCGATCTCGCCCAGGCGCGCCGGGTCGTCGTCGACGGCCTCGAGCACGTCTTGCAGCGAGCCGTACTCGTCGACGATCTTGTCGGCCATGCCCTCGCGCACGACCGAGACGCGCGAAAGCGTGCGCAGGCCCAGCGGGGTCATGATGCTGTCCTCGCCGCGCTCGTCGCTGTAGCCCAGGATCTTGGCGATGTACTTGGCGCTTCTCAGCTTGGTGTTGTCGGTGTCGTGCAGGCGCTTGCGGATCTGCGCCGCGGCCTCCTCGGAGGAGTCGCTGGCGTAGTCGCGGATCATCAGGGTATAGGCGTCGTCCATGCTGCCCAGGAACTCCTCGCGCTGCATGGTCGTGGTCTTGCCCTCGCGGCCCAGCTGGATGATGCAGTCGTCCAGCTGCTCGCCGGCGGTGAGAAGAACCTCGAAGAGATAGAAGATGTTGGTGATGTCGCCCAGCGTGACGTAGTTGTCCAGCTCAAGGCTGGTAAGGCGCAGCAGGCCGCGGTCGATCTGCGAGCGCGTGCTCTGCATGGCCGTGGTGAGCTGGTTGACCGAGACCATGAGGTCCGAGACGGACTTGAGCTCCATGCCCTGGCCGCCCACATAGACGTTGATGACGGAGCGGCGCTCGGAGACCGAGACGACCATGGCCTTGGTGAGCAGGCTCATGCGGGCGGCCGTGCGGTGGCGCGTGCCCGTCTCGGTGGTGGGAAGCGACGGGTCGGGGTTCAAGTGGTAGTTGGCGCGCAGGATCTTGGTGAGGTCCTTGTCGAGAATGACCGCGCCGTCCATCTTGCACAGCTCGAAGAGGCGGTTTGCGGTGAAGGAGACGTCGAGCTTGAAGCCGTCGTCGCCGGCGGCCAGGACGTTGTCGGTGTCGCCGATGCAGATAAGGGCGCCCATGTGACCTGCGATGATCATGTCAAGGGCGTGGCGCAGGGCTGTTCCCGGCGCCGTCTTCTTGATGGCGTCGGTCAGGCTTATCTCGTAATCGGTGGCGAGCACCTCGAACTGTCCGGTATCCATGGCGGGTCCCTCCGTCTGGTTTGGCGGCCCGGCGCGCCCCGCGATCTTCTCGCCAAGACGCGCCGGGCCGGCCTGCATTGATGTTGAGTATAGGCCCTAAAACGGCCCGCGGGACGAACTACTCCCCCGCCGCGGCGATGCCGCCCGAGCCGGCCGTGGTGCCCCTACCCGCGCCCGATGACGGGGTGCGGCCCATGAGGCCGGTGCGGTCCAGGTGCTCGCGCTTGCGGGGCTCCGGGATCTGGCCGCGGGTCTTGGTGAAGACCAGCTCGCCGTCCTGAGCGTCGACGTGGACGATGTCGCCCGCGCCCCAGCCGCCCTGCAGGAGCTCCTCGGACAAGGGGTCCTCGATCAGGGTCTGGATGGCGCGGCGCAGCGGGCGGGCACCGTAGACCGGGTCTGCCCCCTCCTTGGCCACCAGGTCGCGCGCGGCGTCGGTGAGCTCGATGGACATGCCCTGGGTTACCATGCGGTCGCGCAGCTCGGCCACCATGAGCTCGACGATGCCGCGGAGCTGCTCGTTGGTGAGGGACTTGAAGACCACGATCTCGTCCACGCGGTTTAAGAACTCGGGGCGGAAGAGCTTCTTGAGCTCGCCCATGACGCGGCCCTTGATCTCCTTGTCGGAAAGGCCGGAATCGCCCGCCGCCGAGAAACCCATGGTAGAGGTATGCGCGATCTCGCGCGCGCCCACGTTGGACGTCATGATGATGACGGTGTTGGAGAAGTCGACGTGGCGGCCCTGGCCGTCGGTCAGGCGGCCTTCGTCCAGGATCTGGAGCAGCAGGTTGAAAACGTCGGGGTGGGCCTTCTCGATCTCGTCGAAGAGGATGACCGAGTAGGGACGGCGGCGGACCGCCTTGGTGAGCTCGCCGCCCTCGTCGTAGCCCACATATCCCGGAGGCGCGCCCACGAGCTTGGACGCGGCGTGCTTCTCCATGAACTCGGACATGTCGAAGGAGATCAGGGCCTCCTGGCTGCCGAAGAGGAACTCGGCCAGGGACTTGGCGAGCTCGGTCTTGCCCACGCCGGAGGGGCCCAGGAAGATGAAGGAGCCGCCCGGGCGGCGGGGGTCCTTCAGCGGGCTGCGGGAGCGACGGATGGCCTTGGCGACCTTGGTCACGGCCTCGTCCTGGCCAACGACACGCTGGTGGAGGACCTCCTCGCAGCGCAGCAGCTTGGAGGCCTCGCCCTCGGTGATGTTGGAGACGGGCACGCCCGTCATGTCAGAGATGACGTCCGCGATGTCGGGCTCGTCGACGGTCACGACGTTTTCCTCAAGAGACTTGCGCCAAGAGGCCTCAAGCTCTTCTCGGCGGGCGAGAAGCTCCTTCTCCTGGTCGCGCAGGCGGGCGGCCTGCTCGAACTCCTGGGCCGCGGCGGCCTGGGACTTCTCGTCACGGACGCGCACGAGGTCGGCGTCTACCTGGGCGATCTCGGGCGGCAGGCCCATACGGTGGATGCGCGTGCGGGCGCCGGCCTCGTCCAGGACGTCGATGGCCTTGTCGGGCAGGAAGCGGTCCTGCACGTAGCGGCTGGACAGCTTAACCGCGGCAGTGATGGCGGCCTGGGTGTAGCGCACGTGGTGGTGCTTCTCGTAGCGGTCCTGCAGGCCGGCGATGATGGTGAGGGCGTCTTCCTCGGAGGGCTCGCCGATGTTGACGGGCTGGAAGCGGCGCTCGAAGGCGGCGTCCTTCTCGATGTGCTTGCGGTACTCCTCGGCCGTGGTGGCGCCGATGACCTGGATCTCGCCGCGGGACAGGGGCGGCTTTAGGATCGAGGCGGCGTCGATGGAGCCCTCGGCGGAACCGGCGCCGATGACGGTGTGGATCTCGTCGATGAAGAGGATGTCGTTCTCGGAGTCCTTGAGCTCGTTCACGACCTTCTTCATGCGCTCCTCGAACTCGCCGCGGTACTTGGAGCCGGCGACGAGAGAGGCCAGGTCAAGCGTCCAGATCTGCTTGCCGCGCAGGATGTCGGGGACGTTGCCCGAGGCGATGAGCTGGGCCAGGCCCTCGACGATGGCGGTCTTGCCCACGCCCGGGTCGCCCAGGACCAGCGGGTTGTTCTTCTGGCGGCGCGCCAGGATCTGCATGACGCGCTCGATCTCGCGGTCGCGGCCGATCACCGGGTCGAGCTTGCCCTCGGAGGCGAGCTTGGTGAGGTTGCGGCCGAACTTCTCCAGGATGGAGCCGTCGTCGGAGGAGGACTGGGACGAGAAGCCCGGGCCCACGCCCATGAAGACCTGCCCTTGGGCCGGGCGCTGCTTGTTGTTGGCCTCGGTGCTGGAGGATGCCAGGTCGTTGACGGCGTTTCTCACCGCGTCGCCCGAGACGCCCATGGTGCGCAGGGCGTCCATCGCGCGGCCGTTGCCCTCGGACACGATGCCCAGAAGCAGGTGCTCGGTGGCGATGTAGGTCTGGCCGTGGGTCATGGTCTCGCGGTAGGCGTCCTCGAGCACGCGCTTGGCGCGCGGCGTGAAGGGGATGTGGCCGCCGGGGACGGGCTCGTTGTCGGTGCTGGTGAGGTCGCGGACGGTCTCGAGGGTCTCGTCGTAGGTGACCTCGAGCTTGGCCAGGGCCTGGGCGGCCACGCCCTCCCCCTCCTTGATGAGGGCGAGCAGCAGGTGCTCGGTGCCGACGTACATCTGGCCGAGCGCGCGGGCCTCTTCCTGCGCAAGGCTCATGACCTTGCGGGCCTTGTCGGTGAACTTCTCGAACATCTAAGGGATACCTTTCGTGCCTGCTTTGACGCCATGCGAGGGGCCGCCGCGGGCGCGGGGCCGAGAAGGGCATCAAGGCTGAATAGTCAATCTAGAGTATGTACCCGCTCACGCGCGATGGCAAACCGCCGTCACCAGACGGCAACGGCCCCGCGGCGGGGTGGGCGGAGCAGGCCGGGCGCGGCGGGCGGGCGCGGTGGCAGAATCAGAGGTTGTCGGTGCCTCAGCGGCAATTCCAGAGCTTATCGGTGGCAAAAGTGGCACATCAGGTGCTTGTCGGTACCGACAACCCCAAAAAGCGCCACCGCGAAAAGAACGAGCCGAGAATAATCTTAGGCGTGCTCCACGACCCCTTGCATAACCCAGGCGCAGCCCGATAGCCGGCCCGGAACTC
>CAVDTK010000091.1:0-9175 GCA_963611755.1 Oscillibacter sp. ER4 | reverse complement strand
CGGCTTTGTCCTCAACATGACCGTCTCCAAGTTCTTCAGCGGCCTCACCGGCGGCATCCTCTCGCCCGAGTTCATCCTCGCGGCCCTCTGCCTAGAGATCCTGATAATACAGCCCAACATCGGCCAATCGGCCATCCTCGGCCTGCTCGCCGGCGTCGTGATCCAGATCACCGCCTCGGTCAAGGGCCCCGACCTTCTCGCCGAGCCCGTCGCCGCCGTGGTCATGGGCCTTCTGGTCGCCGCGCTTTCCAAGGGCGGCGCGCGCAAGGTCCTGCCGCTTGTGGGCACCTTTGCGGTCACCTGCGTCTCGGGCCTCATTTACGCCTGCGTCGTGGCCTTCTTCGTCCAGCGCAACCCCGCCCTCATCGCCGTCATGGCCCCCGTCGTGGCAGCCACCGGCGTCATCAACGGCATCATCGTCCAGGCCCTGTTCATCCCCGTCAAGAAGGCCCTGAAGCTCAACGACTAGCACACGCCGAGAAACCCGCAACGCCCGCCCCGCAAGCAACCCGCACTCGACCCCGCAACCCGCAAACCCGCACGTCAACCCCACCAAGCCAGCCAAACCCCACCCCACAGAAAGGCAACTCCCATGGCTCAGCAGAACAACGCCCGCACCGTCACCGCCAAGAACGCCGACCGCGGCATCCTGGACGTCAAGTCCCTCGTCCTTCTCGGCATCCTTCTGGCCGCCGGCTTCATCCTCAACATGACCCTGGGCAACGCCCTCGCCATCGTGGGCATCAAGCCCCAGTTCATCATCGCCGCCTACGCGCTGGCCATCCTGCTCACCGACGCCGGCTTTGTCCAGGGCGCCATCTTCGCCGTGATCTCGGCCTGCGTCTGCCAGCTCACGACCTCGATCCCCTTCCTCAACTTCGTGACCGAGATGGCCGGCGCCCTGGCCATGGTCGCCCTGGTCAAGGTCAACCTCGGCGGCGAGAAGATCAACCCCCTGATCGCCACCTTCGTCACAACGTTGCTCTCCGGCGCCCTCTTCGCCGTCATCGGCACCCTCATCATGGGCGGCGCCCTGGGAACCGCCCTCGTCAAGGTGCCGCTGGTCCTGGGCACGGCCGTCTTCAACGCCATCGTGGTCCAGGCCCTCTCGATCCCGCTTCGCAAGGTCCTCTCCAAGTAAGGCCAAAGCTCCTGTTACCATGTATGCGCCGGGTGCCTGCGTGCCCGGCGCATTAAGTTTTGGGCCCGCCGCCCGCGCCGCCGCCCGCACCGGCACCCGCACCGCGCCGCCGCCCGCACCACAACAGAGAGGCTCTTATGAGCACTGCCAAGACAACCCCCATCATCGAGCTCAAGGACGTCTCGTTCGCCTACGGGCAAGACGCGAGAAACGCCCTCGACCACGTGAGCCTGGCCGTCAACGAAGGCGAGTTCTTGGGCGTCATCGGCCCCTCGGGCGCCGGCAAGTCGACCCTCGCGGCCGTGATGAGCGGGGCCATCCCCCACCACTTCACCGGCCAGCTCTTTGGCGCTACCCTGGTCGACGGCCACGACACCTGCGAGGTCACCTTGACCGACATCAGCCGCATCGTGGGCAGCGTTCTGCAGGACATCGATGCCCAGATGGTGGCCTCCTCGGTCGAGGACGAGATGCTCTTTGGCCTGGAGAACTACGGCGTCCCCCACGACCAGATCGAGGAGCGCATCACAAAGACCCTCCAGACCGTGGGCATCGCCCACCTGCGCGACCGCGAGATCGCCAAGCTTTCCGGCGGCCAGAAGCAGAAGGTCGCCATCGCCGCCATCCTCGCGCTCGCCCCGCGCGTCCTGGTCCTGGACGAGCCCACCGCGGCCCTCGACCCGGCGAGCTCGACCCTCGTCTTCGACACCCTGCGCCAGGTCAACCAGGTCGCGGGCATCACCGTCGTGGTCATCGAGCAGAAGGTCGCCCTGCTGTGCAAGTACTGCGAGCGCGTGTTGGTTCTCTCTGAGGGGCGCTTGGCCTTCGACGGCGAGCCCCACGAGGTGTTTGGCCACGCCAGCGAGCTGCGCGCCATGGGCGTCGACAGCCCGCGCGTGGCGAGAATCGCAAACAGCCTGCTAGAGCACCACGTCGTCGAGAAGATCGACCGACCCTGCTTGAACGTCGCCGAGGCCAAGGCCCTCATCGCGGGCATCGTCGGCGACGCCGCGGCTCCCCAGGCGCCCTCGGCCCTGGTCCCGGACGCTGTGAAGCCCACGCGTCCTTCTCGCCACAAGCCGGCGACCCGCAAGCGCGACGAGGGAGCCGAGCCCGTGGTCGAGGTCAACGACGTGAGCTTTGCCTACCCCAACCGCGGCGACTCGCTTTCGGGCCTCAACATGCGCGTCTACCCCGGCGAGCTGGTAGCCGTCATCGGCCAGAACGGCGCCGGCAAGACGACCCTCACCAAGCTGCTGAACGGCCTGTTCAAGCCCAAGAGCGGAAACGTCCGCATCGCCGGCAACGACACCCGCGAGGTCCCTACCAGCACCATCGCCGCCCACTGCGCGACGCTCTTCCAGAATCCCGATCACCAGCTCTGCAAGGACACCGTACTTGAGGAGGTCGCCTTTGGCCTTACCTTGCACGGCACCCCGCAAGACGAGGCCGAGCAGCGCGCCGCCCAGGTCATCAAGCGCTTCGACCTGCCGGCGGACGAGTCGCCCTTCTCGCTGTCGCGCGGCCAGCGCCAGATGGTGGCCCTGGCCAGCGTCGTTGTCTTGAACCCCAAGGTCGTGCTTCTCGACGAGCCCACGAGCGGCCTCGACTACCGCGAGTGCATGACCGTCATGGAGACCGTGCGCGAGATGGCCGAGCGTGGCTGCGCCGTAATCATGGTCTGCCACGACATGGAGGTCGTCTCCGACTTCGCCGAGAGGATCGTGGTGATGACCAAGGGCAAGATCGCCGCGCGCGACAACGCCGACGTCGTCTTTGCCGACAACGAGCTGATGGCCGCCGCCTACGTGGAGCCGCCGCAGGTCGTGGCCCTGGCCAAGGAGCTGGCCGCGGACGTCTCGCCGGGATTCGCCGGCATCAGCCAGGTCTCCGGAATCGTCGACCTTGTGGAGGAGATGGTCAACCATGGGTAGCGTCATCGACTACATCCCGGGCGACTCGCTGCTGCACCGCCTGAACCCCGTCACCAAGCTGGCCTTGGCCGCCGCCATCATCCTGGCGACCTTCCTGGGGGACACGTATCCCCTGCTCATCGGCCTGCTCGTGCTCACGTTTGCGCTGGGCACCTACGCGCGCGCGAGCGCCGGGCTGGCCACGCTGGCCAAGCTCATGGTGCCGCTGGCCGTTGTGATGCTCGTGCTGCAGACGGTTTTTGTCCGCACGGGGGACGCCCTCTTCGCCTGGGTCACCATGGACGGCGTGGTCACGGGCAGCAAGGCCGCCCTGCGCCTTTTGGGCGTGGCGCTGCCGCTTATCCTGATGCTCACCGTGACCAGGCTCAACGACCTGGCAAACGCCGTGGTCGAGGTCCTGCACGTGCCCTACCGCTACGCCTTCACGTTCACCACGGCCCTGCGCTTCGTGCCGGTCTTTAGCCAAGAGATGAACGCCATCATGGAGGCCCAGACCGCCCGCGGCATCGAGTACGACACCAAGAACCCCATCCGCAAGATCCAGCTCATGCTGCCGTTGTGCGTGCCGCTGCTGGTGAGCTCGGTCGCCAAGACCGACGCGACGGCCCTTGCCGCCGAGCAACGCGGCTTCTACCTGCGCACGCGCGAGAGCAGCTTCCGCCGCTACCCCATGGTCGGGCGCGACTTCGCGGTGCTGGCGGTGTGCGCGGCGCTTATCGTTTTGGGCGTTTTGTTCTAGGGGCCGAGACGGGCTTCTTACCAGCGCTTTTCTTCAAACCAGAGCCTGCGGCCTTTCTCGCCGCAGGCTTTTTCTTTGCCGAGACGGGCTTCTTCTCGCCACGCGCCCCGGCGCCCGCCGCGGGCTTCTTCCGCACGCTGTACCCAAAGGTCCCCAGGCTCTCGCCCAGGTCGAAGTACTCGCCGTGGCTGTAGGCGGTAAGGCCGGCGCGGCGCAGGTCGAGCTTTCCCTTGGCGTCGAGAAGGTCCTCGTCCACCTGCACGGCCTCGACCGCAGCCAGGAACATGTGGTGGCTGCCCAGCTCCTTGACCTCGACCACGCGGCACTCGATGTTGACCGGGCTCTGCTCGATCACGGGCGCCAGCGAAAGCTTGGACGCCGCCGCGGCCGTCAAGCCGCACTCGGCCCACTTGTCGTAGTCGCGCCCGGATCTCGCCCCGCACCAATCGCAAACGCGCTGCAGGTCACGGGTGGTAAGGTTCACCACGAACTCACCCGACTCGCGGATGATGTGGTAGCTAAAGCGCTCTGGCCGCACCGAGATGTAGAGCATCGGCGGGTTGGTGCAGACGGTCCCCGTCCACGCCACGGTCACGATGTCGCTCTCGCCCGCGGCGTTGGCGCAGCTCACCATAACCGCAGGCAGCGGGTAGAGCATGTTGCCCGCGCGCCAGGTCTGCTTAGCCACGGCCGTCCCCTAGCCCAGCCACTTGTCGAGCACCACGGCCAGGCGCTTGAGGTCGAGCGGCTTGGCCACGTGCTCGTTCATGCCCACGGTCTTGGCAGCCTGGACGTCCTCGGCAAACGCGTTGGCGGTCATGGCCACGATGGGCACCTGGCGGCAGTACGCGCGCTTCATCGAGCGGATGGCGCGCACGGCGTCGTTGCCGTTCATCTTGGGCATCTGGATGTCCATGAAGACGATGTCGTAGTAGCCTTCGGCGCAGTTGGCGAGCTTCTCCACGGCCGCGGCGCCGTCGAAGGCGCACTCGACCTCGAGGTTGGTCATCTCAAGGATCTCCTTGGCGATGTCGGAGTTGAGCTCGTTGTCCTCGACGAGAAGGGCGCGCTTGCCCGCGTAGTTTGCCTCGCTGAAGTCCAGCACGGGGTTCTCGGCCGTGACCTGGGCCTCCTCGCCCGTGACCAGGGCATGGAAGGTCCTGGCCAGGCGCGAGCGGAAGAGCGGCTTGGTGATGAAGGCGTTGGCGCCGGCCTCGCGGGCGGCCTCCTCGACCTCGGTCGTGTCGTAAGCCGAGATGATGATGATCGGCACGTCCTCGCCCACAGCCGCGCGGATGCGGCGGGTGGTCTCGACGCCGTCCATGTTGGGCATCTTCCAGTCCAAGATGCAGGCGAAGAAGTCACGGTCGGCCTCGTGGTGGGCGACGGCCGCGTCGATGGCCTGCTGGCCCGAGGTCACGCCCTCGGACTTCATGCCCAGCTCGTCGAGGATGAGGCAGCAGGAGTCAAGGCTCGCCTGGTCGTCGTCGGCCACCAGGACGTCCAGGTCGATGAAGCCCTCCTCGCCCAGCTGCGGCGCGTTCTTGTCCTGGAGCTTGAGGTTGATCTTCACGGTCACGCGGGTGCCCTCGCCCTTGGAGGACTCGACGTCGACGTCGCCGCCCATCATGCGGGCGATGTTTCGGCAGATGGGCATGCCCAAGCCGGTGCCCTGGGCGTGCGCCACCAGGGCGTCGTCCTCGCGCGAGAAAGGGTCGAAGACGTGCTCGAGGAAGTCCTTCTCCATGCCGATGCCGTTGTCCTCGAAGACAAAGACGTAGGTGGCCCAGCCGTCCTCGTCGCAGGGCTCCTCGGTGATCGACAGGCGGATCTTGCCGCCGTCGGGGGTGTACTTGATGGCGTTGCTCATCACGTTGACGAAGATCTGCTGGATGCGCAGGCTGTCGCCCACCACGTCCTCGTGCGTGAGCTCGGAAGAGACCACGTAGAAGTCGTGCTCGCGGGTCTCGAGCTGCTGGTGGATCATGACCACCAGGTTGTCCATGAGCTCGGCGAGGTTGAACTCCTCCTCGGTGAGAAGGACCTGGCCTGTCTCGATCTTGCTCATGTCCAGGACCTCGTTGATAAGGGAGAGCAGGTGCTTGCTCGAGGTCGAGATCTTGCGCAAGCAGTCGGTCACGCGCTCCCGCTCGTCGATGTGGGCCGCGGCCAGGGCCGTCATGCCGATGATGGCGTTCATGGGCGTGCGGATGTCGTGCGACATCGAGGTCAGGAACGAAGACTTGGCGTTGTTGGCGCGCTCCGAGGCGATAAGGGCCTCTTCCAGGGCCTGGTTGGCCTCGCGGCGGAACTGGATCTCCTCGCGGACGTCGCGCAGGGTGACGGTGCAGTAGCCGGGCACGTTCATGGGCGCGGCGTTGACGTGCAGGTAGAGGTCGCGCTCGCGGAAGACGTCCTCGAACTCGACGTTTTGGCCCTCGAAGGCCGCCGGGCGGTAGCGCTCGAGCCACTTGCGGGTAGCCGTGGGGAAGATCTCGTAGAAACGGCGGCCCTGAAGGTCAGCGAGCGGCAGGCCGTCGAGCTTGGCCAGGGCCTCGTTGGCGTAGACGAAGGTCCAGTCACAGGGCTCGCCGTCGCTGTCCAGCTCGATGCGGATGATCGAGAACGGGATGTCCGAGCGGTCGAACATGGCGGCGGCGAAGCTCGTGTCGGGGGCGTCTGCCTGGCCCGCGTTCGCTGCGGCGGCAAGGGTGCCGTCATTGTTAGAGAAAGCGTCGTTAACCTGCGCGAATCCCTGAGTCATGTTATTGGTTCTCCCAAAGCCAACAGCCGTTTTTGAAAAAGCTCTTTATTTTAGGTTGATTGCGAGAACGATTTCAAGTTAGGCCTGGTAAACCTAAAATATGGACATGGATTTTGGCGGCTTGCGAGGAGGGGCGATGAGGCCCGGGCGAATCTTGATCATCAGCGCGGGCGGCGCGGGGGCGGGCGCAGCCGCGGGCTACGCCTTCCTCGCGGGGGAGCTGGCGCAGGCCGGTGTTGTCTACGAGAAGGTCGCGCAGGTAGAGGTGCCGATTGAGTTCGTGGCCGCGGCGGCCGGCGAGCTTGGGGGCGTGGACCCGCGGCCCGGCGACGCCCTTATCGTTCTGTGGGACGGACGTAAGAAGCTCGATTTTCTCGCCAGGTGGGGACGGGGCGGCGCGGCCAGCCTGACCTGCGCATACGTGATATGTCCCGGAGCCGCCGAAGCCGCCCGCTTCGACGCCTCCTGCCGTGAGCTGGGCCTCTCCCCAAGCGGCGCACTTCTCGTCCCCAACCTGGGGGTCGCGGGACGCCTCGCGGCCTCCCCGCGCATGGGCTTCGCACGCCGCCCGGTCTCCGAAGCTTGCGACCGCCTGCTCTACGCGGCCCGCATGGGCGAGGCGGTCGGCACCCAGGAGACCCGCTTCAGGACCCTCAAGTCACCTGCCTCAATTAAATAAACCGCAGCTAGACGCACTGCTCGCCGCGCAAACCGCGCCCCTACCCCAGCAGGGCCGCCAGCTCCTCGATCGAGTCGACGAAGCTCACGTGCGCCAGGCGCTCCGGCGTGCACAGCCCCATCTCGACCATGTGGTCAAGCTGGCCGCGCAGGCAGTCGTAGTAGCCGCCCAGGTTGAGAAAGACGCAGGGCGCGTCGATCTGGCCCAGAGCCAGCAAGCACATGACCTCACTGATCTCATCGAGCGTGCCCACGCCGCCGGGAAAGGCAACGAAGGCGTCGCCGAGCTCAATCATCTTGCTGCGGCGCTCGGCCATGCCTTTGGTGCTAATGAGCTCGTCCAGGCCCTCGAGCTGCAGCTCTTCTTTCATGAAGATCTCCGGCTCGACGCCCGTGACGCGCGCACCGGCCGCCATCGCGGCCAGGGCCAGCTGGCCCATGAGGCCCACGCGCGAGCCGCCGTAGACCAGGGAGTTCCCCGACTCGCCGATCCAACGCCCCAGCTCGCGGGCCTGCTCAGCCAGGGCCGGGTCGTTGCCCGGCGTGGCGCCCAGGTACACCGTGATGTTCATGCCAGCCACCCGTCCTTCTCCCCAGGCCGTCTGCCAGGGGTTTCTCGCCTCAGCGACCCTCTTGCCGCAAGACCTTCTCGCCCTAAGACTTTACGCCTTGGAACGCGGCCAGACCCGCGACGCCGCTTAGAACGTCACGTTGCCGAACTCGGAGAGCTCAAGCCCCTCGTTGTGCTCGATCGCCCAGTTGAGGTTCCACGGGCTGGTGAACAGCAGCAGCTTGCCGCCGCGCATGTCCTCCACGCGGGCGGTGTCGCGCGTGAGGCTGAGCTTGGTCACGTCGACCTCGTCGGGCTTGTTGGTGATCCAGCGGATGAGGTTGTAGGGCAGGCCCTGGCGGTAGACCTTGACGTGGTACTCGCTTTCCAGGCGCTGCTCCAGGACCTCGAACTGCAGGACGCCCACCACGCCCACGATCACGGACTCCATGCCGGCGCCCACCTCGCGGAAGATCTGGACGGCGCCTTCCTGCGCCAGCTCCTCCATGCCCTTGACGAACTGCTTGCGCTTTAGGGTATCTACCTGCGAGATCTTGGCAAAGTGCTCGGGCGCGAAGGTGGGGATGGCCGGGTACTGCACGCGGCGCTTGCCCGCGCAGACGGTGTCGCCGATGGAGAAGATGCCCGGGTCGAAGAGGCCCACGATGTCGCCGGCGTAGGCCTCGTCCACGATGGCGCGGTCGTCGGCCATCATCGAAGTGCCGGTCGCGAGTTTGAGGTTGCGCTCGCCCTGCATGTGGTAGGCCGTCATGCCGCGCTCGAACTTGCCCGAGCAGATGCGCACGAAGGCGATGCGGTCGCGGTGGTTCTTGTCCATGTTGGCCTGGATCTTGAAGACGAAGCCCGAGAAGTCGTTGGTCGCGGGGTCGACGGCCTCGCCGGAGAGCTTGTCGGTGTAGGCGCGCGGCGGCGGGGTCAGGCGCAGGAACTCCTGCAGGAAGGGCTCGACGCCGAAGTTGGTGAGGGCCGAGCCAAAGAAGACCGGGGACAGCTTTCCGCAGCTCACGGCCTCGAGGTCGAGCTCGTCGCCCGCACCGTCCAGCAGCTCGATGTCATCCATCAGGTTCTTGTGGTTCTCCTCGCCGATAAGGCCCTCGAGCTGGTCGCTGCCCAGCTCGGCCTCGATCTCCTTAACCTTCTTGGTGGCGTTGGCGTGGCCGTCGCCCTCGAAGGCCAGCACGCGGCGGGCCTGGCGGTCGAAGACGCCGCGGAAGTTGCGGCCGCTGCCGATGGGCCAGTTCATGGGGTAGGTGCCGATGCCCAGGACCGACTCGATCTCTTCCATGAGGTCAAAGGGGTCGCGCGCGTCGTGGTCGAGCTTGTTCACGAAGGTGAAGATGGGGATGTG
>CAVDTK010000090.1:0-9194 GCA_963611755.1 Oscillibacter sp. ER4 | reverse complement strand
GCCCCAAGGCCTGCGCCATCGCCTTCGAGAAGGCCGCCCCGGCCGAGTGCGTTGAGACCCTGCGCCGCGGCCTTACCGACCAGGGCTTCTTTGTCCACCTGATCGACCTCAAGGCCGAAGACGAGCCTACCGTCGAAGACGCCGTCGCCTTCATGGGAAGCCTTGCCGAGGCCGGCATCACCTCGGACGACCTGGTGGTCGCCGTGGGCAATCACGCCGCGCTTTCCGTGGCGGCCTTCGTCTGCCCCGTGTGGTGCGCCGGCGTGCCGCTGGTCGAGGTCCCGCTGACCCTTCGCGCCGCGGTGCTTTCGGGCGCCACGCCCCGCGCCCTCTCGGTCGACGGTCACCCCGCCATGGCTGGCTCCGACGCCCAGACGCGCCTTTGCATCTGTGACCTGGACCTCGTTTGCGCCGCTGACAACCCGGCAGACGACGTGCTGCTCGCCCGCGCCCTTATGGCCTCGACCGCCATGTGCGACTGCGAGAAGGCCGTGAGCCGCCTGTGGGACAGGGTGGACGACATCGTGTCCGGCGACCCCAACGTCCTGGTCGAGCAGCTGGCCGAGACCATCAAGAGCCGCGGCAAGGTCGTGGCCTCGTCCTCGTTGGCCATCCGCCAGTCCATCGGCTACGGCCAGGTGGTCTTCTCCGCGGCTCGTGGTCTTCTGCCTGCGGAGGTTCCCGACTCGGTGATCCTGGCTGACGCCCTGCGCTTCTCGGCGCGCCTCTCGGTTGCCATGGAGGACCTGGACATCGACGACATGTTCACCCAAGACGAGCTTCTGGAGAACCTGGGGCTTGGCAGCTTCGAGGCCGCGATCGACGCCGACGCGCTGGTAGACGCCGTGCGCGCCGAGTGCTTCGCGCGCTCCAACCGCATGATGCTGCCCCTGCCGCGCGCCCTTGGCCGCGTGAGGCTCGCCGCCGTCGACGACGACCTGCTGCGCGAGCACGCGGCCGCCTGGTGCGCCGCCCACGCCCCGCAGGCCTAACCCAAAACGACTACTATCTAGAAGGTCTTCTCGCCGCCGGGCCATGCCTTGCCGAGAAGACCTCGACCTTTTTCTGTATCGGCTTTTCAATGAGAGAAGAGTGATTGTTATGGCAGATGCAAAGGCATGTGAGGGGCGCGTCGCGCGCCTGCGCGAGCTCATGGACGAGCGCGGCTACGACGCCGTGATCCTTCGCAACAACCCCGACCTGCGCTGGCTGACCGGCGCCGAGCGCGTCTTTGACGACGAGGTGGCGCACACCGCCTTCATCACCGCGGACGGCCAGTGGCTGCACACCGACTCGCGCTACGCCAACACCTTCCGCGAGCGCCTGGGCGCAGATACCGCGTGGGTCATCGATGAGCAGATCGTGAAGCCCGCGCACTGGGCGGCCGGCATGGCCAAGCAGTGCAAGAGCCGCGTCGTGGCCGTCGAGGACACCTGCGACCTGGCCTTTTATGATGGCTTTCTCGAGGAGTGCGGCGCCGCTTCCATCGCCTGCCTGACCCCGCGCCTGCACGGCGACATCTGCGACCTGCGTATGGTCAAGGACGCCGAGGAGATCGAGCTCATGCGCCACGCGCAGACCATCACCGACGCCGCCTTCACGCACATCTGCGGCTTCATCAAGCCCGGCCTCACCGAGCAGCAGATCCGCGTGGAGCTCGAGAACTTCATGTTCAACAACGGCGCCGACGCCCTGTCCTTTGGCTCGATCATCGCGGCCGGCCCCAACGGCGCGAACCCCCACGCCCAGCCCGGCGAGTACGTGGTCAAGAAGGGCGACATGATCGTCATGGACTACGGCGCGGGCTACCACGACTACCACTCCGACATGACCCGCACCGTCTGCGTGGGCGAGCCCTCCGACGAGCAGCGCCGCGTCTACGACATCGTGCGCGAGGCCCACGAGGCCTGCGCCGCCGCGGCCAAGCCCGGCTGCATCGGCGCCGACATCCACAACCTGGCGGTCAAGGTCATCACCGACGCCGGCTACGGCGACTACTTCAAGCACGGCCTGGGCCACGGCGTGGGCGTCGAGATCCACGAGAACCCCAACTTCGGCCGCAGCTGGAACCGCCCGGTGCCCGAGGGCTCGGTCGTCACCATCGAGCCCGGCATCTACCTGCCCGGCAACTTCGGCGTGCGCCTCGAGGACTTCGGCCTCATGACCGCCGACGGCTACGTGCCCTTCACCCAGTCGACCCACGACCTGGTCTGCATCGACTGCTAGGGGAGAGCGAGCTTCTCCGCGCCGGCGCTTCTCGCTTCTCGACCCCCCCCTCGAAAACGACCGAAGTTTGTGGGTTGATTCCTAAGAAACGCCGATGTTTGTGGGTTTGAGGGCCCAAATTCCTACTTGGCGCCGATCTTTGTACAAAGGTCGGCGCTTTTTGCGTAGGCGGTGCGTAGGCCGAGAAGGGCGCCGCCCGCCAAATCCATGGGGTGCTATACTCTTAAAGTTGTTTTGCGACAAGGCCCCTTACGTCGAAGGGGCAAACTAAAGAAAGAGAGTTGTCAGATGCAGCAGATTACGACCGCTGATTTCAAGAACGGCATGGGCCTCAAGATCAAGGACAAGATCTATACCCTGGTCGAGTTCCAGCACGTCAAGCCCGGCAAGGGCGGCGCGTTTGTCCGCTACAAGATCAAGGACCTGCGCTCTGGCCGCGTCATCGGCGATCAGACCTGCAACGCCGGCAGCAAGTTCGACTCCGTCATGCTGACCACCCGTGAGATGCAGTACCTCTACAACGACGGCGACAACTACTACTTCATGGACATGGAGACCTACGACCAGATCCCCGTTCCCGCTGAGTTCATCGGCGACAACTCCAAGTGGTTCAAGGAGAACGACACCTGCCTTCTGATGTACGCCGACGAGGACCTTCTCACCGTCCAGCCCCCGATGTTCATCGAGGTCACCATCACCGAGACCGACCCCGGCTTCAAGGGCGACACCGTCCAGGGCGGCACCAAGCCCGCCGTCATCGAGACCGGCGCCACCATTCAGGTGCCCCTCTACCTCAACGAGGGCGAGGTCATCAAGGTCGACACCCGCGAGGGCAAGTTCGTCTCCCGCGTCTAGGCTTGACCGCGCCGGTTTGGCGCACCCTATTCGATGCACACCGTTCGGGCCCCGTCGCGGGGCCCGGCATAAGGAGGATCGCATGTCCACGACCGAGCTTTTCGTCTCTGGAATCGGCATCTCGAAGAACGTCGTCTCCACGATCGTCACCCTGGCGGCCAAGAAGGTCGAGGGCGTCGCCTCCGTCGGCGGCAACGACATCGCGTCGAGCCTGATCTCCGTCTTCACCAGCCGCAGCGTCGCCCCTGACGCCGCGGTCGAGTCCAGCGTCGAGAACGACGCCCTGCACATCGTGGTTCACCTGGCGGTCTTCTACGGCTACCCGTTCACCAAGCTCGCCGAGGACGTGCGCCAGGCTATCGCCAAGGCGATCGCCGAGCAGGTGGGCGTCGACGTCGCTGCCGTCGACGTTTGCATTGACAGCCTCGTTTTCCCCAAGGAGTAACCTCTCTTGAGCAAGAATTTCGGTGGGCGCACCCTTGCCCGCAGCCAGGCCCTTCAGCTGCTCTTCCAGGCCGAGGCCAACGGCAGGACCGTCTCTGAGGTCCTGGCCGGCGACTACGTCGTCGACCGCGGTCCCGTGGACGACTTCGGCCGCGAGCTGGCCCTGGGCGCCGACCAGCGCCGCTACGACCTGGACGCGATCATCGCCACGCGCTCGGTGACCTGGAGCCTCTTCAGGATGCCGGCCGTCGACCGCAACCTTCTGCGCCTTGCCCTCTACGAGATGCTCGAGGTCGACGACGTCGACACCCCGATCACCATCAACGAGTGCGTCGAGCTTGCCAAGGCCTACGGCACCGACGAGTCCTCCAGCTACATCAACGGCATCCTCGGCCGCGTCGACGACGACCTCGAGGCCGGCATCGACGTGGTGAAGAAGGCCTACGACCAGCTTGAGGATCGCGGCGAGAACATCGACGACCTCGAGTACCAGTTCGAGGCCCGCTTCGACGTCTACGAGGAGCCCGTGCCCGAGGCCGAGCCCTTCGGCTCCGACCGCGAGGACGAGATGAGCGGCGGCGTCTACCACGTCGAGGGCCCCGGCGACGCCGAGGCTGAGGACGAGGACTGGTAATGGCCCGCGTCGACGTCTCCAAGTACCAGACCTTCAGCGAGATCACGGGTCGCCTCGACGACATCGTGATGGCCGTCCGCGACAAGGACGTCTCGCTCGAGCGCTCGCTCGACCTCTTCGACGAGGCCATCGCCTTGGGCTCCAAGGCGGTCGACATGGTTGACGCCACGGACTTCTCGCCCGAGGAAGAGGCAAAGCTCGAGCAGGAGAAGGCCGAGGAGGCCAAGGCTGGCGAGGGCGAGACGGGCGCCGAGAAGGACGAGACGGCCGAGGACGGCCAGGCCGCCGCTGCTGAGGCTGGCGACGCCGCCGACGCTTCCGACTCGACTTCCGCGGAGTAGACCCCGTGCCGCGTCGCCGTCGCCTTGACGAGGAGCTCGTCGAGCAGGGATTTTTCAACACCAAAGAGGAGGCCTTGCGCGCCGTCATGGCGGGCGAGGTCTCTACTTGTGACCACAGGCTGACCTCCGCCGGCGAGAAGGTCGAGTGCGGCATATACCTGCACGTCAAGGGCCGTCCCTCGTACGTGAGCCGCGGCGGGGTGAAGCTCGAGCGCGGGCTTGACGAGTTTGGTGTCGACCCTTCCGGCATGGCCTGCCTGGACGTGGGTTGCTCCACGGGCGGCTTTACCGACTGCCTTTTGAGCCGCGGCGCCGCGCATGTGACCGCGGTCGACGTGGGCTACGCCCAGTTCGACTGGGGACTTAGGCAAGACGGGCGCGTGAGGCTGCTTGAGCGTACCAACATCGTCGACGTCCCGGCTGCCCTGGGCTGCGGTTTGTTTGACCTGGCCGTCTGCGACGTGTCGTTTACCTCGGTGCTCACCGTGCTGCCCGCGGTGTGCGAGCTGCTTAAGCCCGCGGGCGCGTTTCTCACCCTCGTGAAGCCGCAGTTCGAGGCCGCGCGCGACGAGGTGGGGGAGGGCGGCATCGTCAGCGACGAGCGGGTCCGTCTCGCCTGCGTCGACCGCGTGGCGGCCGCCTTCGAAGAGGCGGGGCTCGCTGTCGCCGGTACCTGCGAAAGCCCGATCAAGGGCCACAAGGGAAACGTCGAGTATCTTCTCTACGGCAAAAGAAATTAGGCCAAGCGGGCAGAGCGCTCTGGCGCGCCCCCGACTCAGGTGATAGAATACCCGTACGGATGTTCTATGAATGAGGGGTGTCCCGTGAAGGTCCTAATCGTTCCCAACTACTCCAGGCAAGAGGCCGTCGAAAGTGCCCGCAAGCTCGAGTCTTGGCTCGACGACCAGGGCATCGAGGCCAAATGGGCCCACGACAAGAAGCTCTTTCCCAACCGTCACGCGGATGCCGAGGATTGCAGCCTGGTTGTTTCGCTGGGCGGCGACGGCACCTTGCTGCGGGCGGCGCGCATCGTGGGCTATACCGGCGTGCCTATCTTGGGCATCTCCTACGGCCACCTGGGCTTTTTGACGAGCGCCGGTCCGGATGAGCTTATCGCCACGGTGTCGAGCGCGCTTGCCGGGGAGCTTCACGTGAGCCACCGCGCCACGTTGGACATCGAGTCCGAGTTCATGCGCGCCGACGGTTCCACCTATATCAAGAGGAACTTCGCCTTGAACGAATTCGCCGTCTCGCGCGGCGGGCGCGGCGACGTCGTGGAGTTCGACATCGGTGTCTCAGGAAACCACATCGACCGCCTTCGAGGCGACGGGTTCATCGTCTCGACGGCCACGGGGTCCACGGGCTATGCCTTGGCTGCCGGCGGGCCCATCGTGTGCCCGGAGTTCACAGGCATGGTCTGCGTGCCCATCGCGCCCCACACCATCATGGCCCGCGCCTTCTTGACCTCGCCTTCCGACGTGGTTGAGATCGAGATGAGCCAAGAAAGGCCCGCTATCAGGCACTTCTTTGCGGACGGACAGCCTATCGACGATCAGGACGCCTCGTGGGCGGTGCGAGCGACCGTGCGCCGAGGCGAGGGCGACGTCATCTTGCTCGACCACAGCGCGCAGAGCTTCTACAGCTCCGTCTCGCGCGTCTTCTACGGTCGGGTAGGTAAATGATGCTTGACCAGCTGCGCGTTCGCGACGTGGCCCTGATCCACGAGGCGAGCATAGAGTTTTCCGGCGGCCTCACGGTGCTTACCGGCGAGACGGGCGCGGGCAAGACCGCGCTGCTCTCGTCGATAAAGCTCCTGATAGGAGAACGTGCCGACGCGGGATCCGTGCGCGAGGGCGCGCCCGGCCTTGAGGTCGAGGGGCGTTTTTTCGCGGGCGCGGACGACGCCGAGGGCACGGTGGTCAGGCGCCGCGTGGGCGCGGACGGCCGCAGCCGCATCGTGATCGACGGCAAGATGGCCTCGGTGAAGGAGCTGGCCGCCACCGTGGGCTCTAAGGTCGATCTCTGCGGCCAGCACGAGCACCAGCGGCTCTTGTCGGTAAAGACGCATGCGGCGATGCTCGATGCTTGGGGCAAGGACAGCTCGACGGCTGCGCTTGAGGCTTATGCCGCGGCGTATCGCGCTGCCGAGGAGGCACGCGCCGAGCTTGCCCGTATCCGCGAGCTCAGCCAAGGGGCCGCCGAGAAACTCGAGGAAGCTCGCTTTGCCCTGCGGCGCATCGAGGAGGTCGACCCGCAAGAAGGAGAGCTCGAGGAGCTTGAGGAGACCTTGCCGCGCGCCGAGCACTCCGAGGCGCTGGTGAGTGCCGCCTACAACGCCCGCGAGCTTCTCTGCGGCGAGGAGGGGGCGTCGGACGCGCTGGCGCAGGCGGCCCGCTGCCTCACCGACGCCGCCCGTTATGACCGCTCCTTGAGCGAGCTTTCCGACCAGGTAGACGCCTCGCTCATCGATATCGAGGACGTGGCGGCCCGCCTTCGCGACTACGCCTCCAAGGTCGACTTCGACCCGGAGGCCCTGCAACAGATGCAGGAACGCATGTCTTCTCTGCAGGGGCTTATGAGGAGCTTTGGCCCCTCGATGAACCAGGTCTTCGAGCGCCGCGACCAGGCGCGTGAGATCGTCCGGGCCGCCGAGGACGGGGGAGCGAGCCTTCGCGCCGCAAAGAAACGCCTGGATGCCGCCGAGAAGAGCCTGGCCGCCGCGGCCGACGCGCTGGATCGTACCCGGGCAGACGCCGCCCCCGGCCTTGAGACCGCGGTCACCGCGCAGATGGCGCGCCTTGAGATGGGCACGGCTTCTTTGGCGGTCAAGATGGAGCGCCTGCCGCGTGAGCGTTGGACCAAGGACAGTCCCTCGTCGATCGAGTTCTACTACCGCCCGGCGCAGGGCATGACGGCTCGCCCGCTGAGGAAGATCGCCTCGGGCGGCGAGGTGAGCCGCGTGATGCTTGCCCTCAAGGTGGTCCTGGGAAACTCGGACGACTGCGACACTCTGGTCTTCGACGAGGTCGACGCCGGTGTGGGCGGGGCCACGGCCAACGCGCTCGCCCAGGTGCTGGCAGACCTTGCCAAGACGCACCAGGTCATCGTGGTCACGCACCTGGCCCAGGTTGCCGTTGCCGCCGACCGGCACCTTCTGGTGTCGAAGTCGGGCGGAGACGAGCCCCAGACCACGATCGAGCCGCTCGACGTCGACGCCCGCGTGAAGGAGATCGCCCGTATGCTCTCGGGCGACACCAGTGACGCCGCCTGCGCGCACGCCCGCCAGATGCTCGAAGGGGTGGCCTCGCTCGCCGAATAAGGCTGGCCGTGTGCGCTAGCCCGCCTGTATAGTGTTCGCCCAATTCAACCTTTGATGTGAATCGGAGTCATTATGGCTAAGACCGAGTGCTATGCCCTTCTCAACGCGACGCTGTTGGACGGGTCGGCGGAAATGACCGCGCAGGAAAACATGGCCGTGTTCACGCGCGGCGAGAAGATCGAGTGGGTGGGCCCGACCGCCGTGGCGCAGGTGCCCGCCGACGCCCAGGTGATCGACCTTGCCGGCGCCTATCTCATGCCCGGCCTCATCAACATGCACGTGCATTTCTGCGGCACGGGCAAGCCCTACTCCGCGGGAAACGCCGGCGACATCATGCGCCGCCTGGACAACGCGCCGGGCAAGCTCATCGTGCGCCATATCCTAGCCAACAACGCAAAGCAGCAGCTGGCAAGCGGCGTCACCACCGTGCGCGGCGCGGGCGACCCGCTCTTTGGCGACCTCGCCGTCCGCAACCTGATCGAGGCCGGTCGCATCGAGGGCCCGCGCATCGTCGCGCCCGGCACCGGCATCACCGTGCCGGGCGGCCATGGCGCCGGCCTCTTCGCGCAGGTGGCCAACTCGCCCAAAGAAGCCCAGGTCATGGTGCGCAGCCTCTTTGCCCGCAAGGTCGACGTGGTCAAGCTTTTCATCACGGGCGGCGTTTTCGACGCCGAGAAGGAAGGCGAGCCGGGCGTCGTGCGGATGTCTCTCGAGGTGGCCCGCGCCGCCTGCGAGACAGCCCATGAGCTGGGGCTTCCCGTCATGGCCCACGTCGAGAGCACCGAGGGCGTTCGCCTGGCCCTTCTCGCCGGCGTGGACACCGTTGAGCACGGCGCCCAGATGACCGATGAGATCGTGGAGCTCTACCGCGGCGCCGCGGGCACGCAGCTGCCCGGCAGGAAACCGTCCGTGACCTGCACCATCTCGCCCGCGCTGCCTTTCGTGTGCCTGCCGCCCGAGAAGACCCATTCCACCCAGGTGCAGAAGGTCAACGGCGACATCGTGTGCGAAGGCATCATCGAGAGCGCCCGCCAGGCCATCGAGCACGGCATCGACGTGGGCCTGGGCACAGACTCCGCCTGCCCCTACGTCACTCAGTACGACATGTGGCGCGAGCTCGCCTACTTCGCCAAGTATGTGGGCGTCTCCAACGCCTTCGCCCTCCACACGGCAACGCAGGGCAACGCCCGCCTTCTGGGCCTTGGGAAGACGTGCGGCACAGTGGCGGCCGGTTTCGATGCAGACCTCATCGTCTGCGAGAAGAGCCCGCTTGACGACCTGTCTGCCCTGCGCGACGTGCAAAAGGTTTTCACCCGCGGTCACCTGGTCAAGAAAGCCAAGGTCAAACGCATGCCCGAGCTTGACGCCGAGCTCG
>CAVDTK010000089.1:0-9245 GCA_963611755.1 Oscillibacter sp. ER4 | reverse complement strand
CCAGTGGATCGCCGTCGTGATGGTCTACCTGGTCTTCGCCGGCGCCATGCCCATCCAGCTGCTCAAGCAGCCGCGCGACTACCTCACCACCATCATGATGGTCGTCATGATCGTCTGCGCCGTCTTTGGCATCGTGGTCCTGGGCGTCCACGGCCAGGCCACCATCACTGCCCCGGCCTTCGTGGGCTTCACCACCAGCTCGGGCATGATGTTCCCGGTCCTGTTTGTCTCCGTCGCCTGCGGCGCCCTCTCCGGCTTCCACAGCCTCGTTTCCACCAGCACCTCCTCTAAGCAGGTCTCCAACGAGACCGACGCGGTCAAGGTCGGCTACGGCGCCATGATCGTCGAGTCCTTCGTGGGCATCATCGCCATCATCGTCGCGGGCATCATGTTCGCCGACATGAACACCGCCGGAACCGGCGCCCTCAACAACGGCGTCGCCTCCACCCCCTTCCAGATCTTCGCCGCCGGCATCGCCCGCGGCATGGAGGCCTTCGGCATCGACGCCACCGTCGCCACTGTCTTCATGACCATGAACGTCTCGGCTCTGGCCCTGACCTCGCTCGACGCTGTGGCCCGCATCGCCCGCACCGCCTTCTCCGAGTTCTTCGCCTCCTCCAACGACGCCCTGGCCCTCGAGCACGAGACCACCGGCGCCATGAAGGTCCTCGGCAACCCCTGGTTCGCCACCGTCGTGACCCTGGTCCCCGGCCTTGCCCTCACCTTTGGCGGCTACCTGGCCATCTGGCCGCTCTTCGGCGCCTCCAACCAGCTTCTGGGCGGCATGACCATGATCACCCTGGCCGTCTTCTGCAAGTGCACCGGTCGCAAGGGCGCCATGCTTTACGTGCCCGTCGTGTTCCTGCTGTGCTGCACCTTCACGTCGCTCGTTCAGTCCATCATGGGCTGCGTGACCGCGCTTTCCGCCGGCACCGCCGCCAACGTCTTCAACTCGGCGCTGCAGCTTGTCTTCGCGATCCTGCTGGTGGTCCTGGGCGTCATCGTGGCCTACAACTGCCTGAAGGAGCTCTTCACCAAGAAGGCCGGCTCCATCCCCGACGAGGAGCCCGAGTGGACCGAGCTTGGCCGCAAGCACTGCGCCGAGGCTGCCTCTGACGAGGGCGTCGTCGCTGCCAACCTGGTCGCCGACCAGCAGCAGTAAGGTTTTTGGGCCAACGGGCACGCACCCGCGCCGCCCGGCCTGATAGCCTGACATAGCTCAACGGGACCGCCCGATGTACGCGCAACGCGACGTCGGGCGGTTTTCTTTTGAAATCGCGGGGTACCAGCCGGGCACCAACGGCTAAGCTGAGAAGACCGCGGCCGCGCCCGTGCGGCCAATGACGAGAGGAACGCCCATGTCCGAGCTCATCAAGAATGTCGAGAAGTCCCAGGTATTCGACCTGGCCGGTCAGGTTCAGGTGGAGGAGGGCTGCGTGGTGAGCCTCACCTTGTCCCAGATGCCGGCCGCCAAGGTGACCCTTTTCGCCATCGACGCCGAGGCGGGCATGAGCTCGCACGCGGCCGGCGGCGACGCTATGGTAAATGTCCTCGAGGGCACGGGCGAGATCACCATCAACGGCGTGGCGCATGAGCTTTCCGCAGGTCAGAGCATCGTGATCCCCGCGGGCGCGCCCCACTCGGTCCGCGGCGTCACCGCCTTCAAGATGCTGCTCGTCGTCATCTTCGACGCTTAAGGGGCGGCCATGGGATTCCGTAACCTGCCCACCGACGAGCCCCGGCCCCTGGCCTCGCTCGTCCAGGCCCGCGCCGGCCAGGTGGCGAGCAGGACCATCACGCGCCTGGGAGATCCCCTGGCCGGGACCCTCCTGGCCTTCTCGGAAGGGGAGTCCGTCTCGGAGGAGCGCTACCCCGGAGACACCCTTTACTACCTGGTGGAAGGCGCGGCCCGCATCAACGGGCGGGACATGTGCGCGGGCGACGTCCTGGTGGTCCCGGCGGGCACCGAGCATGCCGTGAACCCCAAAGGCCCGGCCAAGATCCTGCAGCTCACCCTGCAATAAACCGCAGGTAGACAGCGCGAAACCCAACAAAAAGCGGCGAGAAGACCAACCGATCTTCTCGCCGCGTTGCCGTTCGCCTCCGCGAAGCTCTTTGCCCCTACTGCGCGTGCGCCCACGTGGTCTCGGGCGCCAGCTTGAACGCGATGGTGTACTGGTTGATGAGCGGGTCCACGTGGCAGAAGAACACGCGGCCGTCCAGGGGCGAGACCAGCATCTCCTTGACGTGGGCATCGCCCGCGTCCACCACCTGGCCCAGGGTCTGGCCCGCGCGCACGCGCTCGCCGGGCTCGACGTCGCGCAGGAAGATGCCGCCGGCGGTCTCGCAGCGCACGTCCACCAGGCTGCACTCGTCCAGATGGGTGCTCCTAAAGCCGCCGGGCTCGGAGCTTTTGATCACGCCGTGCGCGTCAAGGAAGCGCATGATGCAGTCCTCGACCTCCTCGGCGCCGCGCGTGGACAAAGAGCCCATCTCGCGCACGAAGACCGAGAAGGCGTGCGTGCCCCAGACCTGCCAGTTGTAGTTCAAGGTGGTGGTGTCGAAGCTCGACGGGCGCTTGGCCACCACGTAGGGGAAGCCAAAGGCGTCGGCCATCTCAAGCGACTCGGCCGAGATCTCGCCCGTGTCGGTCACGCGCACGTGCGGCTGGAAGTCGCCGGGCAGGTAGAAGCTGCAAAGCTGGATGCCAAAGGCGTAGCCCTGCACCGCGGAGAAGAGCCCGTCGGCGATGCGCTGGGTCGTCTCGCCCAGGTCGTAGCCCGGGAACATGCGGTTGATGTCGGTGTTGTCCACCGGCCAGAAGCGCTTCTTGATGTTCATCGAGAAGGGGTTGACCGAGGGCACCACCAAAACGCGCAGGTTGGGGTCGGTAAGGCCGCGCTCCTCGAGCGAGGTCAGGCGTCGCACCAGGTCGGCGCACACGTAGGTCTGCTCGACCTCGTTGCCGCGCATGGAGCCCACGATGGCCACGCACTTCTCGGCGTCGTCGCGCCCGAACTCGTAGCCCCAGATGGTCAGGGGCTCGCGGTAGGGGGTGTCCAGGGTATAGAGGCTGACTTTCTTCATTTACGCGTCTCCCAGGATTCGGGCAAGCAACGACCCGGGGTAGACCACGGGGTACTCTCGCAGGGTGAATAGGAGGCCGGACTCGGGGGCGGTGACCTCTTGGGCCACCTCGCCGGTGAGCGCGTTGGCAACGATGCCGATGAGCTGGCCTTTCTTGACCATCGTGGCGTGCTTGGCCTGGGGCAGGAAGATGCCGCCGGCCGCGGCGTTGAGGTAGCTCACCTTGCCGTCGTGCGAGATCACGGGCGCGTCGCAGCACTCGAAGTCACCGCCCCAGGCGCCCAGGTGGGCCGCCAGGCGCAAGATGCCCTGCGTGAGGTTGTGGCCGTACTCGTGCGTGACGCGCATGCCCACGCCCGTCTCGACCACCAGCGTGCGGGTGCCGCGCTCGTTCAAGGCATAGGCAAAGGTCGACTGCAGGACCGTGGCCGAGGCGTGCACCCAGACGAAGTCCACGTTGAGAAGGGGAGCCAACGGCACGAGCTTGTCGGCTGAGATCTCGTTGACGCGCACCTGCGGCATCTCGCGCAAAAAGATGTTGGACGCGTGGATGTCCACGGCCACGTCTGCGCCCTCGATGTCATCGATCACGGCCGCGGCCAGGGTCTCGGTGAGGTCTGCCTGGGGGTTTCCGGGGAAGGTGCGGTTGAGGTCGACGTCGAACATAGGGACGCCGCGCTCGATGGAGTTGATGCCCAAGGGGTTGATGGCGGGGTAGATGTCCACCGTGCCGTAGAGCTTGTCCTTGTTGGCCTCGAGGATCTGCCCCAGCTTGAAGGCCACGTACTGGCCCTCGAGCTCGTCTCCGTGGATGCCGGTGACGACGGCGATGCGGGGCTTGTGGCCGTCCGCGGCCGCCTCGCCGCCAAAGGGCGCCAAAGCGGCGCCCTCGATGCGGTGCTTTTTGATCTGCAGGTGCTCGCCGATGGGAAGCTCTGCGGAGAAGACCGTGCTTATCACTGCTGTGTGACCTCTCTGGCGCCCAACGAGGGGTCCTTGGCGACCCAAGGGGCGTCGTCGACTACACGCACGCGAACGTACTGAGCCTGTCGCGCGCCACCAGTGAGGATACCGCTTTCCACGGGGCAGTCGGCAAAATCGCGGCCCCGCGCAATAGCAATGTAATCTGTGTCGACCAGCCGGTCGTGCGTGGGGTCGAAGCCCACCCAGTGGCGGCCGTCGTAGGCCTCGCACCAGGCGTGCGTGGCGCCCTCGCCCAGCATGAGGCCGCTCACGTAGCGGGCGGGGATGCCCGCGGCGCGGCAGGCCGAGACCAGGATGTGGGCGAAGTCCTGGCACACGCCCGCGCCCTGCTCCAGGGCCTCGGCGGCGCTCGTGTCGACCGTCGTGGCGCCCTTCTCGTAGCGCATGGCGCCAAACACGGCGCTGGTCAGGCGCGCCGCCTTCTCGGCCGCGGAGTCGTCCTCGTGCCCGTGCAGGGCCTGGGCGACCAGCGAGTGGATGCCCGCGCTGGGGCGGCACTTCTCGCTGTCCCGCAGGTACATGGGGTGGCAGTACTCCAGGGCGGGCTCCGTCTCGTCCACGCTGCAGACCATGACCGACCCCGACGAGATGAACGAGAAGCTCGTGTGCTCCTGCGCGATGCGTCCCACCAGCAGTTTGTTGCCAAACCCGTCGACCTGGCGGGCGATCTGGGTGGTGGGGGTCACCATGGCCTGGAAGTCCAGGACCGTCTGGGCGCCGGAGGTCACGGGCAGGCAGCGCAGCACGAAGTCGTGCTCGCGCACGGGCTCGCTGAACTCAAGCTCGGTCTTGAAGGTGAAGTTGAGGATTTTCATGGCCCAGCACCCCTACACCGCGCTGAACAGGTGAGCCGTGTGGTAGAGGATCTGGCCCAGCTGCTCGTAGCTCGCGGCCTGGGGGAAGCTGTCGGCAAAGACGATGTCCACCAGGGCCTTCAAGCTCTTCTCGTCGTAAGGGGCGCCGGTGCGGTTGATGCGGCTGGCAAGGCGGTGGACCTCCTGGCGCAGGCGCGAGAGCCTAAAGCCCAGGCGCGCGTAGAGGTCGATCCTCTCGCACGAGATGCCGCACTTGATGATGTTTCTCGCCGCGTCGTCGTCTACGAAGTCGTCGACGCAGCCCTTGAAGGCCATGATGTTGTCTTGAACGAGCTGCAGGTCAAGCAGGGGAGCGTCCGAGAGCTTGGCCGCCACCAGGGCGTCGTAGGCCATCTGGATGTACGAGAGGGTCTCGGTGCCCAAAACGTCACGCAGACGCACGGCGTTGTCGTAGGCGGCGTCCATCGAGTGGGCCACCGACTCGTTGGTGGACGCGTCAAAGAGGCACGCCCTAAAGAAGTCGCGCGGCGTCTCGGTCTGGGCGTCGAAGCCCAGCTCCTCGAGCTGGCCCTTCCAGTTGCCTTCCGTGGAATCCAGAGCACGGTCGTAGGTTGCGATGATAAAGCGCTGCGTGGTGTAGCTGCGCTCCATGTATCGGCCAAGCCACAAGAGGTGGTCGACCTTTTCTATCGAGAGAGCACCCATGTGTCCTTGAAGCCTCCTCCCTGGGACGAATTGACGATGGCGCTGCCCGCGTCGGGCGAGAAGCGCGTGAGGCCGCTGGGCCAGACCGTGGTGGGCTGGCCAGCGGTCGACAGAACGAAGGCGCGAAGGTCGGCCTTGCGGGGCTGGACCTCGCCGTCGATGAGCGTGGGCAGGCAGAGGAAGTCGATGACCTCCTGCGCGATGAAGCGGCGCGGCTCGGCGCGGATAAGGGCCTTCAGGTCCTCGAGCTTCTCGGGCGAAAGCGAGCTGCCAAAGACGACGCCGTAGCCGCCGGCCTCGGCCACGTCCTTGATGACCAGCGTGTCGGCGTGGTCCTGGACATAGGCCATGTCGTCCTCATAGAACGGCAGGTAGGTGGGGGCGTTTTGCAGGATGGGCTTCTCGTTGAGGTAGTACTCGACCATGCGCGGGACAAAGTAGTAGATGCCCTTGTCGTCCGCCGCGCCGTTGCCGGGGGCGTTCACGATGGCCAGGTTGCCCGCTCGATAGGCGCTCATGATGTTGGGCACGCCGATAAGCGAGTCCGCGCGGAAGCACAGCGGGTCCAGGAACTCGTCGGACAGGCGGCGGTAGATGGCGCCCACCTGGCGGTTGGTCTGGGCGTCGCGGTACCACAGGCGCTCATTCTCGACAAAGAGCTCGGAGGGCTCGGCCAGCACGCACCCGGCGCGCTCGGCCAGGTAGGTGTGCTCGAAGTAGGCGGCGTTGTAGCGGCCCGGGGTGAGCAGCACGTTGATGCCCCCGCGGTTCACGGAGTTCATCACGCGGGCCAGGCGCTCGCCGTAGTCGCGGTTGTCGACCAGCGGCGTGGCACGGAAGGTCTCGGCGTCGCAGCGGCGGCAGAGGTCGCGGGCGATCAGCGGGTAGGAGGCGCCGGAGGGGATCCTCAGGTTGTCCTCAAGCACGAACCACTCGTCATTCTCGCCCTCTACCAGGTCGATGCCCGAGATGTGGCTGTAGATCTTGCCCGGCGGCACGATGCCCTCACACTGGGGCAGGTAGCCGGAGCTGGCGAAGGCGAAGTCCTCGGGAACGACGCCGTCCTTGACGATCTGCTTCTCGCCGTAGATGTCGGCCAGGTAGGCGTTGAGCGCGTCGACGCGCTGTGCGAGGCCGCGCTCCAACTTTGCCCAGGTCGGGGCCGAGATCGTGCGCGGGATGGGATCGAACGGGAAAAGACGCTCGTTAAAGGTCCCGTTCTTGTATAGGCCGAACTTGACCCCGTATCGCGCGAGCTGCTGATTTATCTTGGGTGCATGCTCTAAGAGCTCGTCATATTGCGGCATGGCCCATCCCTCTCTCAACGAATTGTTAACTAGCTGCGGTTATAGGACTCGGTCAATGATGGAGGGGGGTTGTTTCGCCGGCGGGCGGGCTTGATTTCTAAGCAGTGAACAGCTGTTGTCAACTTGTCGCAGGGTGGGGCGGCGGCGAGAAGGGCGCGCGGGGGCGAGAAGGGCGCGGGCTCCGGTGTCCGCCCGTCCGGCCGGGCGCCGAATGTAAAGGTTCCTTAAGACGGGGGCGGGGGTGAGGTAAATTGGCCGCACCTGTTGTATTCTTAAAAGGTTCTGTCGACCGCGACCGCAGGAGCTGTGGAGATGAGCGAGGACATCGCCAAAAACGAGCTCGAACCCGATGAGGCCCACATCACCGACGACTATGGTGACCTGGGGCTTATTGCGCGTCGCGACGTCCAGGGGCTGCTCGAGCGCAGCTTTGCCGTGGGCGTCGCCATGGGTCGCTACGACAACGCGCTCACCATCACCTTCGTGAGCAAGATCTTCGCCAAGAACCTGGGGTACGACCCCGAGGCCGCGCCCGAGTTCTGCGGCCGCTCCCTTCACGACCTGCTCTTCGACGGCGAGGCCAAGACCGTGGATGCGCTTCTCGCCAAGAAAGGCGGCCAGGCGGCCGCCGACCACGTGCGCCTGAAGGACGCCACGGGCGCCCCGGTCTTCGCCGACCTCAACAAGTGCGACACGGTGGACGATGCCGGGCGCGCGTGCTGGGTGATCACGGCCCGCGTGGCGCCCGAGGCCGAGACCTTGTCGCTGGTAAACGACGTGTTCCAAACGGGGACCTGGTCGCTTTCCTTCGACGCGGCGGGAAACGCCTGCGGGGTTTCCTTTGGCTCGGACCTGCGCCGCATGACCGGATACGTGGACAAGGGCGCCTTCCCGGACTCCATGGAGGCCTGCCGCTCCATCATCCACTCCGATGACCTGGCCTTATTCGACGCTGGTATCGAGGCTGTGGGCAAGGGCGGCACCGGTCGCCTTGACATGACCTACCGCGCTCGCATGGCAAACGGCCGCTTTGCGTGGGTGCGCTCCGTGGGCTCCGCGAGCCGCCGCACGGACGGCAGCGTGAGCAGGGCCGCGGGCGTGACCTTAAACGTCGACGCGGCTCATCGCCAGGAACTTCTCACCCAGGAGCTGCTGCGCGAGAAGACCGTCAAAGAAGAGCTGCTCGCGGGCCTGTTGCGCCTGGTCGAGCGCTACGCGGTCTGCGACCTGGCGCATGACTCGTACGAGTTCTTCAAGTTCGACGAGCGCATGGGCTACCCCGCCCGCGGTGTCTACCGTGAGCTTCTCGCCTGCATGGACGAGCGCCTGCACCTGGCCGACGGCGACGGCTCGGAGGGCTTCTCGCAGGTCCTCTCGCCCGAGCGCCTGCGCCGCGAGCTGCGCTATCCCAGCGACGTCTACCGCTTCGACTACGGCGTCAACGGCACCGAGAAGTACCTGAGCATCGCGATCCTGCCGCTCGATTTCGACGAGCAGGGCGTCACGCGCGTGCTTCTCGTCTCGCAAGACGTTACCCAGTCGCGCAAGGACGAGATGCGCGCTCGCCAGGCTCTCTCGGACGCCTACGGCTTTGCCAACCGCGCCAACGAGGCCAAGACGCAGTTCCTCTCGCAGATGTCGCACGAGATCCGCACGCCGCTGAACGGCATCGTGGGCATGACCGCCCTGGCCGCGGCCCACGCCGAGAACCCCGACCGCGTGCGCGACAGCCTGCGCAAGATCACCATCAGCTCGCGCCACCTGCTGAGCCTCATCAACGAGGTCCTGGACATGAGCAAGATCGAGAGCGGCAACATCTCGCTGGCCGAGGAGGACTTTAACCTGAGCGAGCTGGTCGAGAGCCTGGTCACCATGATGCAGCCGCAGGTGGACGAGAAGGGCCACCGGCTGCACGTGGTTCTCGGCGACATCCGGCACGAGGACGTGACCGGCGATGCCTTGCGCCTGCAGCAGGTCTTCGTGAACCTCATGGGCAACGCCGTGAAGTACACGCCCGAGGGCGGCGAGATTTGCCTGACCATCAACGAGCGGCCCTCCAACCAGGGCAAATTCGGCCTCTACGAGTTCGTCTTCGAGGATAACGGCATCGGCATGTCCAAAGAGACCGTCGCGCGCGTCTTCGAGCCGTTCGAGCGCGCCCGCGACGAGCGCGTCGAGCGCGTGCGCGGCGCCGGGCTGGGCATGCCCATCAGCCGCAACATCGTGCGCATGATGGGCGGCGACATCAAAGTTGAAAGCGCCCTCGACGTAGGCACGCGCTATACGGTCACGGTTTTCCTGCGCCTGCAGGACAAGGCGGTCGACGTGGCGCCCGAGCAGTTCGTGG